>JAITEL010000125.1 GCA_031282065.1 Treponema sp. | reverse complement strand
CCTCCCGACACTCAGGCAGTTTCTCCGCCGCCTTATCAAGATACCCGATAAAGGGTTTAAGTATTCTCCGTCCCATGCCTTATTTTAGGCATCTTTTTTTGAATTTGGAATTGCTGGTGCCTCAAATTGTCTCCATGGTGAAGAGAGTGAAGGAGAGAGCGGGCAGGACTTAGCTGGAACCGCAGGCGGTTGCTAGGACCGTATTATCGGGGAAACCATGTCGTATGGGTGGGGGATGATAAGGAGCGCTGTGTTTGAGCAGGTAAGGAAGGCCATCATGAGAGAGGGGAAAAGCGCACGGGAGGGATAGCAGGGAACCCTTTGAATCCTGTATAGTATCCGCTGCATGTCCTTTTCATACTGCCGCCAAAGAGAATCGAACTCTTGACACAAGGATTTTCAGTCCTTTGCTCTACCAACTGAGCTACAGCGGCATGTGATATTTAATATAGTAGTAATAAGAAAAAAGGTCAATAGGACGCATTGCCTCAAAATGTATCTAAAGCCTGTGTCAAGCCGCAATAGAAATCTCCCCATCCCTCATACGGCACATTTGGGTATGACCGGAGAGGAACGAACAGCGCCAAACTGGCGCATAAACGGGCTGGTTTACGGTGGAGTATGCCATGAGGTTACACCGCAGGTGCAGGTAGAAAGGTGTGATGCTTTGCGGATTATACGGAGCCGGGATGCGGAATACCCCTTTTTTTCCTGGGTCAGCGCCTTTAAGGGCGGTACCGGTTGATTTAACCTGTGCTCCTCCGGGCTGCCCTTATTCCGGGTAATTCGGAAGGTGCTCTTCCTTAGCCTGTTGCAAGGAGGCTTTTAGGATGTTCCCTTTCCAGGTAACCTTGAACCGGCAAAAACCCAGGATAGTCAGTAGGGTAAAATACACGGGAGTAAAGACCACTTGTACAAGGCAGATCGCCTTTTTGGATGGAAGGGCTGACCCGAAGAGTTTGAGGGTAGCCAGGGTATTCATGGTCATGGCAAGCAGGACCGCCCCGCTAAGAGGCCAGAGAGAAGGGATGATGGGCAATATGAACAGGGAGAGGATACCCATGGAGATGGTGATCATCAGTACCCGGAAATTAAACCGGGTGGCCGGATCAGGACTAAAGAGGCCCCCGTTGTTCCAACGAAGGGCCTGGTTCGTAAAGTCCTCCCAGGAATGTTCTACCCCGGTCATAACAAAGACCTCCTTGCCAAAAGCTGAGCGAATCTGATAGGCAGAACAGTACCGCAGCCGTGCGATGAGGGCCGCGTCCTCAGTAGGAGAGACCGGTACCGTAGTATATCCCCCAATGGATCGCAGCGCCTCCTGCCTAAGGATAAGGTTATTACCGAATCCCCCTCCCGCAGCGCCAATACCGGTGGAACCGGCTAGATACATATACCGTACCGCATGATCGAAACACTGGTACTGGTACAGGAAACCCTGCTCCTGAGAGCACTTAAACACCGGTCCTATGGTAAGCCCGACCTGAGGATCCCCCATCCGTGCCACCATGGAAGGTATCCACTGAGGAGGCACCTGGCAGTCCGCATCGGTAAAGAGGAGGAATTCCCCCGATGCCGTGGCAATACCTTTCCCCAAGGCGTACTGCTTGTAGTTTGGCCCGGGATTCTCCCGTAAGGTGATAATCTGAACCGTTCCTTCCGGGAAAGCCCGGGCAAAGGCCCAGAGCAGCTCCGGGCTTGCATCGGAAGAGCGATCATCAATAAAGATAAACTCAGCATCGGGATACGCTTGTACCGTAAGACTCCGCAGTAAACCGGGCAAACAAAGCTGTTCATTATGGACCGGGACAATCACCGAAACCTTGGGGAGCTCTGCCCGGGGCACAAGTCCCTGTGGGCAAAGCCCTTGGGCGCAGGCATGTCTATCCCGCCGCCATGCCACTGCAAGCCCGATCATCAGGGCGATATGGAGCCCCAGAAAGACCAGGGCAAAGCCCGCCCGGAATAGCCCATACCACAGCTGGAGCGTCATGAATGCGCAGGCCCGCGGCCTATGTCCGTTCTAAAGGCCATGCCTTCAAAACTGATTGCCCCCATAGCCCGGTATGCCCGTTCCCAGGCCTCTTCCGGGTCGCTGGCCCAGGCAGATACTCCCAGAACCCGGCCTCCCGTGGTGTACAGTCCAGGCTCCGCTTCAGGGTCTTCCTTTTTTTCCGCCCCGGCGATGAAAAGCAGGGCTCCGGTTTGGGAGAACCTTTCCTTATCCAGACGAATGGGATAGCCTGTCTGATAAGCGCCGGGGTAAGCTCCGGCCACTGCAAGCGGAGCGCAGACCGCGCCGGTCTTCCAGCAGAGGGAAAAATCCCTGAGCCTTCCGGTGAGTATGGCATCACAAAGCCGGGTGAGATCGAAATCCATCAGAGGGACCAGCGCCTGGGTCTCCGGGTCTCCGAGGCGCACATTGTATTCCAGAAGGGAACAAAGGGTATCCCGGACCATAAGACCAAAGAAGAGAAAACCCCGGTAATCCATGCCTTCCTGTTCCATACCCCGGAGGCTGGGTTCCAGGATACAACGCCGGAAGTTCTCTGCCGCAGCTTGGGAAAAATCAGGAACCGGCGCAATGGCCCCCATGCCCCCGGTGTTCGGCCCCTGACCGCCCTCAAAGCGGCGCTTATGATCCCGGGCGGCAATAAAGGGCAGGATAGTTCCTGGTTTACCCGGTACCAGGCTTACCGCGGCCAGAACCGATACTTCATGACCTTCAAGAAAGGCTTCCAGGACCACCGCCTTCCCTGCCGCTCCCAGGCTCGCCTCCTGCATAAAAGAGGCCAGGCTTAGCGCCGCTTCGGCATAGTGCGTTGCGATAATCACCCCTTTCCCACCGGCAAGCCCGTCTGCCTTTATCACCAGGGGCCGAGCCGTCTTTTGAAAATGTTCCGCGGCATAGTCCAGGGCCTGGGTATAATCCGAAAAGCTCCTGCTCTGGGCAGTACGGACCCCATACTTTTCCATAAAAGCCTTTGAAAAGACCTTGCTCCCCTCAAGGCGGGCAGCGTTTTTATCCGGGCCGATGATGGCTAAACCGGCGGCACGGAACCGGTCAACGATACCGGCGGTCAAGGGCGCCTCAGGGCCTACCAGGGTGAGGGCGATTCCCTGCTGCCGGGCAAAGGCACAGAGGGCTTCCTGCCCTTGGACGGACTCGATAGTTCCGGGAATCCGCAGGTTTTCGCATTTTGACTCGCTTCCGGTACCCCCGTTTCCCGGAGCCACGTATATCCGCTTAACCCGTGCTGATTGGGCCAATTTCCACGCCAAGGCATGTTCCCGGCCTCCCGAGCCGATGACTAAGAGTTTCATAGCGTACTGTCCTTTGGAGGATTCATGGTACTTCACGCATTGCCCCATACTTTTTCTAAGCGAAAAGGAGGGTGAACCTAAAAACTAAAATCCCGCCGAAACCTCCTTACCGGAGGACACTGCTACCTTAGCCTTTTCCCGATTTGTGTGCAAGAGCCGATTCAGAGCCTTGTGCTAAACGTGACCCGTAAAAATGGTAAGCCGTATTTGAGACCCAGGGCTTCACAGATGCTCATGTTCCAGGCAAGCCGGATAAAGCATCAGCGCAGTTCCCTCCCTACTGTACTCCATGAGACCATTGCGTTCACTCAAACAAGGGGTCTGGTATGAAATCCATACCCGTATCAACAATCGGGAACCCCTCTTCCGTACCCATAGGGCATTGGGGATGTTTGTAAAGGTTTTCCATGAGACGAGTACGCGCTTTGTTTTCGAGATTCGGGGACTGCGTCTTGGGGATGATAGGCTTCAGTTTTATATCAAGCCTGCACAGGGCCTGGAACTTCCGGCTATTATGAAATGGCTGAAACAAGTGTTTGCCCAGCGCTACAATCGTGCCCAGGGTCGGGAAGGGCATATCTGGGGAGACCGGTATTGGTCTCGGATACTCGAAGGGGAGCCGCCTGAAGCGGAGCGTGTGGGGGAGCAGGACATAAGGGTCAGACCCCCTTATAAGAAAATGCAGCCCCCTACCGCTTTTTTGTTCCTTTTCCCGCTTCCCCTTGACCCGGCACCCGGATAAGGGGCGCCCATTCGCCGGGTGTTCCGTATTGGTCCCTTTGTTCGTCTCCGAGAGAAAACTCCCCGGGGAAAGATGTGTTCTGAAACAGGCAAGAACAAATATGGGTCAAGTTTAGGCCTTGTGGCGGGGGCATTACACTAAGGAGGGAGCTGATTCACAAAAAGTTTCAGGAAGAACCCGCCCTGCGGGTACCGCGGCGCATTTAAGAAGCACTTACTCATCACTATAGGGAGAAACTGAGCAGAAGGTATCTCTGTTGTCTGTTATCTCATTTTTTTCTATTCCCTTTTCATCGGAAATCCCCGGAACCCTTACTTTTCAACGATCTGCTGGGAATATTCCAAATACTCCGCAATGTGCTTACTCGCCTGTAAGACATGGGACACACTGTTCCCCACTTCCCCGGAAACCTTCCGTAAATGTTCTATCCCTTCGTAAATGTCGGTGCTCTCTTTCTTTATCCCCAGGGAGCCTTCCTGTATCATATTCGTCTTGTCCTGGATGATCTTCAAGGCTTCCAGAATCTGGGCGCTCCCCACCACCTGCTCTTCCACGGCATGCATAATCGTGAGAAACAGGGTTTCCATATCGTGTATCCCATGAAACAGGGATTCCATCAACGCCGTCGTATCCGCCGAGGCCGCCTCCATATTCACAATGGCCTTTTCCATGTTTTTGATCTCCCCATCTATGGCGGAAGACTCCCGTGCAGAGGATTCCGCCAGTTTGCGGATTTCACTGGCCACCACTGCAAAGCCCCTCCCGGATTCCCCTGCATGGGCCGCCTCTATGGCCGCATTCATCGCCAGAATATTCGTCTCCGCCGCCATATTCGCTATCATCTGGTTCGCCGCCTTGAGCGAGCCGGAGCGCTCGGCAATCAGCCGGTATTCCTCCCCTAAACGCTGGATGATCTGCTGCCCGTTTTTCGATAAATCCGTGAGTTTTTCCGTCATTTTGGCGGACATATTGACGGTGGACCGGATATTGCCGGTATTGGCTATCATCTCTTCTATGGCCGCTGAGGATTGGATGATATTTGAGGCCTGGGTTTGAATGGCTGAGTCCAGGCCCTCAATATGGCTGACGATTCGTTTGGTGGAATCCGTAGTAACCCCGACCATGGAGATTTGGGAATCCGCATCAATTTGCACGGTATCCATCTGATTCACGATCACTTCCACGTCGCTGAAGGATTTCTTAATAGCTTCTTTCAGGTTGCGGCTTATGCCGTCCAGTTTTTCCAGTTGCTGATTGAGGGTGTTTACCAGTTGTTTGAGGTTATCCCGGATGGTGCACAGGGCTTTTTGCTGTTCACCGATTTCGCTCTTGCTGGTGATGGGGATGTCGATGTCAAAATGGGCTTGGGCCAGTTCCATAGCCGCTTGGGTAACCTGGTTTATGGGTTTCACCAGGAGGGAGGCGAATACCCAGGCCCCTATACTGGCCAGGACAACGGCGAGGGCCATGGAAAGGAACAAAGCGATATAGGCCTTCTCGTGGAGGCTCTCCACGTAAGAGACTTCATAATCCACTTCCAGAAAAGCGGCAACCGCGCCGTTTTTTATAAGGGGGAGAAAGCCTGAGACATGGGTACCGAACTCATCGGTGTAGGGGGACTTGGTTATCTGGAGGGTTCTGGTACTGTATGCCATCTCTATGGCGGTAAAGGCGCTCTCTCCCGGCTCATAGGAGGCTAGAAAATCATCATTCAATAGAAATGCTATGGGATCCCCTTCTGGAAATACACCGACAATAAATCGGTAGGTATTAGCCTGCTGCCGATCAAATAAAGCAATGTCTTCCACATTAAACATCTTTGTAAGCTTCTGCAATTCAATGTAGAAACTGGTAATTGCTTCAGACTTAGTTTGTCCTTCACGGATAAGATAGTCAAGGTCAGTGAGAACAGGGAAATTTTCTGAGACCCCCTCTAAGACCTGCTTTAGCGTGGCTTCATAGGTATCTTTAATATACTTTTGATACTGAGCATAGATAACCATACCCACACCGAATGAAATAACGAGGCTTAAAGCAACAAACACGATAAACAGGGTAGTTTTTAAACTTTTCATACTAA
The DNA here is from genome assembly GCA_031282065.1 of Treponema sp. Classification (GTDB taxonomy): domain Bacteria; phylum Spirochaetota; class Spirochaetia; order Treponematales; family Breznakiellaceae; genus JAIRLU01. The sequence continues at coordinate 3,616 of JAITEL010000125.1, read as the reverse complement.
ATCTCTCTTTTTTCTTCGCTGTTGAGGCTATCTATAAATTTCACTTGCGTTGCTTCATAGAGCTTTGCGTGTGCATGACTAATTATGTACTCAAGTAGGGAAAGATAGGCGTGTAAAAATCGCTTAATTGTATCTGGTGCATAGTTACATTTATTATACTGTAGCTGTATACGTGTAGATTCTCCGGCTTCAACAGTAAAAAATATATTATCGAAAGATACATGATGTTCCATATTAAAAGATACATATACATCATCTGTCAGGGTAAAATGGAACGAAGTTTGGTAATAATTAAAAGAAGTTTGATATCCACAATGTTTTTCCACTTCAAGAAAATCGACATAGCCATATTTTAAATCTTCTGTTATTTGCTTTTGGACCAGAGTAAAGAATTGGACAAAACTTGCATCTGTATCAATGGTAACCCGCGCCGGCATTCTATTAAAAAAGAATCCAATCATATTTGCAATGTTTTTTATTGGATACCCTCTCTCATTCGATAATGTATTGAATACCACATCGGAACTCCCACATTCTTTCTGCAAAAGAAAGGCATAGACCCCTTCGTAGACAGCCGCGGGACTTACCTGGCACTGCCGTGCCACAGTACGGATGCCTTCCACAATGTTTTGCGGAATATCCAAAAATTCTATCGAGTAATCCCAGTTACCCTGGGGATTAGGGTAATCGTGGATCATATCCGCCTTCGTATTATATCCGGCAACTTTTTTAACAAAATACGATATCGCAGCATTCTGATCCAATCCATTAATATAATTAATAAAATCTTCGTGCGAAAAGGCATCTTTATGCTGTTGCTCTATCTCTTCTTCAAGAAGAGTGATCGGTGTGCCTTTGGCCAATTTCCGATAGGTCTCTGCAAAATCATTCATCAGAACACCGAGGCTCCATCCGTCTATAATTACATGGTGTACACTTACAATAATATGAGTATACTTTGTTCGTTCTTTGAGCAGGATAATACGCAGAAGGTTGTCATTTTCAAGGTCAAAGCCCCTCCTAAATTCCCGTTCCACAACTATGTCAAGCGGCTTATCCATACTTACCGTAATTTCAAGCCCCCGATGGGACAGGATGATCTGTTTCGGAATCGGTACATCTCTATGAACCACCGCAGCCTGAAGTACCGGATGCTTACGCACTACCACTGCAAAAGCTCTGCATGCCGTCTCAATATCCAAGGAACCCTGTACCGCGTACGAGTTCTGGATATGAAGTACCCCTTCTCCCGGATGCGTAAGACAAAAAGTTAATAGTAAGTTCTGTAACAGCGTCAAATCATATATCCGTTCTATGTTTTCTCTGCCGTATTGGGCAACTACCCGGTTGAACTGTTCGTCGCTCCACTCCGCGGGCTTTTCCCATACACCCGCAGGCTTCTTCCTTATCGAAGCAACATGAGGAACAAGTAAACGGGCTATATCCCGTAAGGAATTCTCTGGATTTAATATATTGGCAATGTTTAGGGTAAACTGTTTTTCTATTAGTAACGTTATTAACTGTATCGCCCCGAGAGAATCGCCCCCGGCTTCACTGAAAGTCTGCTCAAAGTCAAGCGGCCTGCCCGGATATATCTCCCATAAACATTCCGCCAAGACCTGTTCTTCCGGGGTTTCTGTCCGGGAATGCCCCTCCCCCCGTGCGGGTTCAGCCAAGGCCTTCCGGTCATATTTGCCGTTCGCGTTAAGGGGGATAGCCTCCAATTTCACAAACATCGACGGAATCATGTAAAACGGCAGGCTCTCTGATAAATATTCCTGCAATCCCTTCTCATCCAAAACTTGTTCCGCCGTATAGTACCCAACGATATATTTCTCTCCCCGCCCCTTATCTTCAAAGGCTCCGCAAATCGCTTCTTTCACCCCCTCATACTTCCTCATCGTTGTTTCTATCTCGCCTAACTCTACCCTAAAGCCCCGGATCTTCACCTGCGTATCTATGCGCCCCAAAAACTCATAGTTCCCGTCCGGTAACACCCGGCACAAATCCCCCGTCCGGTAGATAGTCCCATATTCCGGATCAGCACTAAACGGATTCTTAACAAACTTTTCGGCAGTCAGTTCCGGCCTTTTCAGATACCCCGTCCCTATATGGATACCCGCCAGGCACAATTCCCCTGCCTCCCCATCCGGCACCAGATGCATCTGTTCATCCACGATATACCCGCAGTTGTTCTTAACAAATGTGCCTATCGGGTAATTCTCATATTCCTTATCTACCAAAAAAGTTGTGATAACCACACTCGCCTCGGCAGGGCCATACATGTTGTATATCTTGAAATTCCGGCCGGGACCATAGGTGAGCCTGTCCCCCACCGCAACCACCGACTTCAACGGCGTACCCTCACAAAAGGGGTCGAAAAACCTGATAACCGATGGCGGCAGATGCATCGTCGTTATACCATGCTCACGGGTATACCTGCTCAAGCCCGGCATATCCAGCATCACCTCGGTGGGAACAATATCTACCCCGGCTCCCTTCGCTAAAAACGGAAACATCTGCATCACCGAAACGTCAAAGCCGAAACTGCAATACACCCCGGAAATATCCTGCTCATTGAAACGCAGCTCTTCCGCATAGAAATCAATCAGGTTCATTAAGCCTTTGTGCACATTCATGGCCCCCTTGGGCTTACCGGTGGTTCCCGAAGTGTAGATGATGTAATCCCTGTCATTACCGTCAATAAGCGGTTCAGGGGTATGCTCCTCTTCTACCCACAGGTCTTCGGCATAGAGAACCCTACCGGTATACCCGGTCGTATGAGACCGTAATTCCGGGGAGGTAATGAGGACTTTCGCCTCCGAATCTTCCAGCATAAAGGCTATGCGGCTGTCCGGGTACCGGGGCTCAATGGGCATATACGCAGCCCCTGCCTGAAAGGTACCGATAGCGGCAATGGGGAAGAACGCGGTGCGCCCCAGGAAAATAGCGACTATATCCCCCCGGCCAACCCCGGCTTGGGTTAATTTCCGGGACACATGGTTGGCATACTTCTGGGCCTGGCTGTAGGTAACGGCAACCCCGGTTGCGTCTGAGAGGGCGATGCGTTCCGGGGTACGGGCTGCTTGTTTCTGAAAGGCATGAAGGAAGGTTTTGTCTGAAAGGGACATAGGGTTTATTACTCCTGTTTGTTCTGATGTATGCGCCTCGTTAGAAGGGGACTTCGAACGAAGCATATCAAAAGCCGTTACGAAGGATGGACCTGGCAACTGAATTTAACGCTGGGAAAAAATTATTATAATTTTAAAAAAAATACAAGTACCCCGCAAAGCGTCAAAATAACCGGATCCATGAAAAATTGCCCGCCTCTCCCTTCCTGAAAAGCCGGGCGCAGGGTGGATCCATAAAAACCTGTTTCATCGCATGCGTTCAACCAAGGTACGCCAGTTTCTGCATGACCCTTGAAGGGAAGGGGGCGGCCAGGGGGCCATTGCGGACGGGACGATTTGGCGGAGGGCGGAAAGCAGATTCGTGTTCATCGTTCATTTTCCTCCTCTTTTTCTCCTTCCCCTCCGCGCCTTGCGGGTTACGCAATGACCACGCTCTGAATCGCGCTCCAGGGGCCCTTGCCCGCCGCCTGATCCTTGCCGGAGGA
>JAITEL010000167.1 GCA_031282065.1 Treponema sp. | reverse complement strand
GCCTCCCGACACTCAGGCAGTTTCTCCGCCGCCTTATCAAGATACCCGATAAAGGGTTTAAGTATTCTCCGTCCCATGCCTTATTTTAGGCATCTTTTTTTGAATTTGGAATTGCTGTGGGCGTTTACCACGCAGTTGATCTTTTTGTACCATCTCGCTATACTACTGCTATGTTTTCGGTACGGGTAGAAGCCGACTTTGCAGCGGCTCATTTTTTAAGCCATTATCATGGGAAGTGTGAACAACTGCACGGCCACAATTACCGGGTTCGCCTGTGGAGCCGCGGGGAAACGCTTGATGAAGGAGGCATGTTGGCGGATTTTGGGATCCTCAAGACTGCCCTCCGACAGGTAATCGCGGGCTTGGATCACTGTAACCTCAATGATAACCCTGCCTTTCACAATGACCCCAGTGCTGAACGGATCGCCTCCTTTATTTTCCAAAATGTGGAAGCCCTCTTACCCGGCCTCAAGGGGGATCCGGCCTGCTTATGGGCGGTGGAGGTTTTTGAAACCCCCACCAGTATGGCCCGCTATGAACGGGGGCCGGCCTAAGCAGCCCGTACTATGGCATCGGTCATGACCGCAACCCGCTTCATGGCCTGCACATCATGCACCCGTACAAAATCCGCTCCATAGGCAATGCCCAGGGCAACCGTGGCGGCAGTACCTTCGAGGCGGTCCTGGACCGGCAGATTGAGGACCTTCCCCACCAGGGATTTCCGTGAAGTCCCCAGCAAGATAGGCAGTCCCAGGACATGCAGTTCCTCAAGCCGCCTGAGGGTTTCCAGGTTCTGGGCAAGATCTTTTCCAAATCCTATCCCCGGATCCAGGGCGAGGTTCTCTCGTTTAATCCCCGCGGCCTGGGCAAGATCGAGGCTTTTGCAAAAAAAGGCGACGATATCCCCCATAAGGTCATGGTAGCTACAGTGCTCACTGTTGTGCATGACTATCACCCCCGCGTCATAAGCCCCGCTTACCCGGGCAAGGTCAGGATCCCGCTGCAAGCCCCAGATATCGTTAATGATATGGGCCCCTGCTTCCAAGGCCCGCTTTGCCACGGCGGCCTTGGTCGTATCAATGGAGATCGGGACGCTCAGATCCTGGGCCAGCCGTTCCACGACGGGAACAACCCGTTGGATTTCCGTTTCCCCGTCTACCGGGATAAAGCCTGGCCGGGTTGATTCCCCGCCCAGGTCAATAATGTCCGCTCCCTCATCTACCATTTGCAAGGCCCGTTCCACGGCGGCTTGCGGTTCCTGGTAGCTTCCGCCGTCGGAAAATGAATCCGGGGTAAGGTTGAGGATCCCCATGATATAGGTCCTTGTCCCGAGGGGAAGCTCGTAATTCCTGCAATGAAACACCGCGCTGGTTTTTCTTCTTCCGAGCACCTTGTGTACCTCCTTATACCTGGTCTACCTTCGAATGAGCCCCAGGGCCTCAGCCCTCAGACCGCTGTCGGTCTGGAAGCGCCCTTTGAAATCCGAGGTAAGGGTTTGGGCTCCTGGTTTTCGTATGCCCCGCATGGTCATACACAGGTGCTCTGCTTCTATGACCACGGCAGTGCCCAGGGCTCCTGTTCCCTTCATAATGACGTCCCCAATCTCCTGGGTCAAACGTTCCTGAAGTTGGGGCTTCTTTGCAAGCACGTCGGCGATGCGGGCAATCTTGCTCAGCCCTAGGATGTTCCCGTTTTTCGGGATATACACCACATGAATATGACCGAAAAACGGCATCAGGTGATGTTCGCACATGGAATAGAAGGGGATATCCTTCATGGCAACCATGTTACCTATGCTATCCTCCTTAAACAGCTTGATCTCCTCCATAGGATCATGGTCAATGCCTGCGAAGATCTCTTCATACATCCGCGCAACCCGGGCAGGGGTTTCTTTGAGACCTTCTCGATCAGGATCATCCCCAATGGCCTTGAGCAGTTCTCGGATAGCCCTTTCAATACCTTCCTTATTTATCATTTTACGCTCCGAAATTACTAGTGGTACTAATCCTCATGTACCCATGACTACCTTACTCCCCTTAATGTAGCATCAGTCTATCATATTTGAATAAATTGTATAGACTAGACCTATGGTAATACCCATGATTCTTTCATCTGATGATGAGGGGCGCAGGCTGGACCGGGTCCTCCGAAAGGCCCTGCCGGAGCTGCCCCTTTCTGCAGTCCACCGGCTCTTACGAAAAAAGCAGATCCTGGTAGACGGTATGCCTGCACAGGCCGCACTCCGGCTCAAGGCCGGTTCGTGTATCACCATCCCCCAAGAAGCGGCTTTGCCTTCCAAGGCATCCCCCGAGCGGGAACAGGGGTGTTCCGGGAAGGAACATTGCCCCTCTGAGCAGGAAGATAGCCCCTCTGGGAAGGAACATTGCTTCTCTAAGAAGGAAGATTGCCTCTCTGGGAAGGAACATTACTTCTTGGAGCAGGAACATTGCTTCTCTAAGAAGGAAGATTGCCCCTCTGGGAAGGAACATTGCCCCTCTGAGCAGGAACATTGCTTCTCTAAGAAGGAAGATTGCCCCTCTGGGAAGGAACATTGCCTCTTGGAACAGGAACATTGCTTCTCCGAGCAGGAATATAGCCCCTCTGGGAAGGAAAGCGGGCGCTCAAAGCAGGAACAGCGGGGCTCTGAGCGAGAGCAGCGGCGTTTAGAGCGGAAAAGATATCGCTCACCGGTACACAAGTCCGCCTCGCAGCTTCCCCTGCTCTGGGAAGGCAGCGGGGTTCTGGCCTTACATAAACCTTCCGGCCTTGCCGTGCATGGCCCGGACAGCCTGGAGACCCTGGTACGGGCCTACCTGGCTGAACGGCTGCCCCCTTCTCTCTCCTTCAGGCCTGGCCCTATCCACCGGCTGGATACCCCCACCAGCGGTATCATCCTCTTTTCCTCAAGCCTTAAAGGTGCCCAGTATTTCAGCGCCCTTATCAGGGAAGGGCAGGTGAGGAAACAGTACCTGGCCCTGGTAGAGGGAAGGCTCTCCTCTCCTTGCCGCTGGAAGGACCGGCTCATCCGGGATAAGGACAGCGCCAAGACACGGGTAAGCCCCGGCCCGAATGGAGATGGGCAAGATGCGGAAACCGAGGTTCTCCCCCTGGCTGCGAACCCCGGCTACTCCCTGATCCTGGCGACCCTTCATACCGGTCGTACCCACCAAATCAGAGCCCAAGCCGCGTTTCACGGACATCCTCTGGCAGGGGACCGCAAGTATGGGGGCCGTTTTCAGTCGGGAGGGCTCTTACTCCACGCCTATACCCTGGGGTTTCCCCTAAACCAGGATACAAAGGAGCGGGGCTTACCGGAAATCTTGAAGGCCCCCCTGCCAGAGGCCTTTCGTATGCGGATAGCCGCACTCTTTGGGAAGCCCCTGGCGCACAGCCTGTAATACCCTCCCTTGGGAGTGCTATGCTCCCTTAAGCCGCTTCAATATTTTTAAGCGGCGACTTGACTCATAAGCTCCTATAGCAGATTAAAGGGCTTCAGAAGCTTGTCCACCTCTACCGGTTTCCCGTTGGCGTCATCTACCGTAACCTTGGCAAAGGCCCAGCCCTCAATGCTGTTCGGATCGGCGCCGGCTGCAATGAACGGTTCGGGATTCAGGACAAAAACAATATCCTTGTCATTGGCGCTCATATCCTTGGCCCATTCAAACAGGTTGCCGTCCCCCAGGTTTACCCCGTAATGATCCAGCGCCCCATGATAGCCTATGCTGCTCCGTTTCAGCTTGACGATCTGTTCATACGAGGCAAGGGTCGTAGCTTCCCCCTTGTACTGTAATTCCTCCTGTCCCAGCTTTGTTCCTACCATGATCATGCCTTCGTAGCAGGCGAAATGTTCGGGGAGCTTACCGGGATCAAGTCCGGCGATAATGAAAGGAGCGGCGTCGAATTCAAGCATTACGTCATGCAGAGGACTTTCCGCGTAGTTTTTGCTCCAGATAAACCTGGCGCCGCCATCCGGGGCCGCCAGAGACCAGCCGCCGTTCATTTCATCCGGCCTTACCGCTTGGGGAATTTGTTTCAAAACCCTGTCAAAGGACTTAACCGAACCGGTTCCCACTACGTCGAGCTTTCCACAGGAAAGCGCCGCCATTATGAGAGGGACCATAAGTCCGGCCCCGATAAAAGTTTTTTTCACTGTATTTTGCTCCTGTAAGTAATAACTTTGTAGGTTCACACAAAACCTGTTAATGCGAAGCCTTAAACCGCTTGAGCCGCAAGGCGTTAGTCAGCACCGACACCGAGGAAAGGCTCATGGCCGCGGCGGCAAAAATCGGATTGAGAAGCGGCCCTCCAAAGAGATATAGCGCGCCTGCGGCAATGGGAATGCCCAGGGTATTGTAGCCAAAAGCCCAGAACAGATTTTGCTTGATGTTTCTGATGGTTTTCTTGCTCAAATGGATCGCCGTAGGAACATCCGAGAGGTCGCTCCTCATAAGTACAATGTCGGCGGACTCCATCGCTACATCCGTTCCACTGCCAATGGCAATGCCGATGTCCGCCTGGGCCAATGCCGGGGCGTCATTAATGCCGTCTCCCACCATCGCCACTTTCCGTCCTTCGTCCTGCAACTTTTTCACTTCATTGGATTTGTCCTGGGGCAGAACTTCGGACAGCGCCCGGTCAATTCCCACCTGTTTGGCGATAGCGGCGGCGGTTTTTTTGTTATCCCCGGTTATCATGACAACTTCAATCCCCATTTTATGGAGACTTTCGATAGCCGCTTTGCTGGAAGGCTTCACCACATCAGCCACCGCCACAATCCCCGCGATTTTTCCGTCCAGGACGGCATACATCGGGGTCTTCCCTTCCCCGGCCAGCCGGTCGGAATCGGTTTCCAGTTCCCCAAGGGCAATACCGCGTTCGTCCATGAGCTTACGGTTTCCAATAAGCGCCTTTACCCCGTTAATCTCCGCCTCAATACCCCTGCCGGTAAGAGCCTCAAAATGGGAAACCGTAAAGAGTTCCAGCCCCTGTTCCTCCGCGCCCTGTACAATCGCCTGGCCCAGCGGATGTTCCGATCCCTTCTCGGCGGAAGCGGTGATACGCAAAAGATAATCCCCTTCAATACCGCTGGAGGCAACAATATCCGTAACCTTTGGTTTCCCTTCGGTGATGGTTCCGGTTTTATCAAATACAATAGTCTGTATCTTGTGGGTTGTTTCCAGGGCCTCCCCGCCTTTAATCAAGATGCCATTTTCCGCTCCTTTTCCGGTTCCCACCATGATCGCCGTAGGCGTAGCAAGCCCCAGAGCGCAGGGACAGGCAATAACCAGCACCGATATGAAAATAGTAAGGGCAAATTCCACTGCCGATTTTCCCGGGGGCAGAACAACAAGCCCGGCGGAAGCCGCCGCAAACCACGCAATACCCGCAAGAAGGGCGATTACACAAACAATGGGAACAAAATAACCGGATACAATATCCGCCATCTGCGCAATCGGAGCCTTGGAACCCTGAGCGTCCTCCACCAGCTTGATAATCTGCGCCAGCGCGGTATCGCTTCCGATTTTTTCCGCCTTAAACTGAATAACGCCGTTGCTGTTAATCGTAGCGGCGTAGACTTTATCCCCGGCTTTCTTGTCTACCGGCATACTCTCCCCGGTGAGCATGGATTCATCTATAGCCGTATGCCCTTCAACAACA
>JAITEL010000059.1 GCA_031282065.1 Treponema sp. | reverse complement strand
TTCGCCGGAAACATGAATCCGGTAGCGGTGATGCAGAAGGAAACTCCCGAAGGAGTGAAGGCGGCCTGCCTCGCCTGTATTGCCCAAGCGGGAGCGGGTCCCGGCTACCTGTTGATGCCGGGCTGCGATATTCCGCTCTCAACGCCCGCTGAAAACATCAAAGCGATGGCCGAGGCGGGAAAGCGAACAATGAACAATAGTTAACTGTTAACTGCTAATTGCTAACTGTTAATTGATATGGAGGAATGAAATGAGCGAAGAATTACTGAAAAAACTTTCGGATTCAGTAGTGGATATGGACGAGGAAGGGGCCGTCAAGTATTCACAACAGGCGGTGGAAGAAAAAGTTGATGCCTATATTGCCATCGACAAGGGGCTGGCAAAGGGAATGGAGCGGGCGGGAAAACTCTTTGACGAGGAAGAGTACTTTGTTCCGGAGTTGATCATCTGCTCGGACGCGATGAACGCCGGTATCGGCGTGTTAAAGCCGCATCTAAAGCAGGAAAACGCCTCGGCAAAGCACAAGGGCGTTATCGGCGTTATCGAAGGCGACACTCACGACATCGGAAAGAACCTGGTGAAAATCATGCTAGAGGCATCGGGGTTTGAAATCCTTGATTTGGGGCGGGACGTGCCGCCTCAGGTCTTTGTGGACAGGGCCGAGGAAATCGGAGCCGAATTGATACTTCTTTCGAGCCTTATGACCACCACCATGGACAATATGGAGGAGGTGATAAAAATACTGGTCAAGCGGGGCATACGGGACAAGTACAAGGTCGCTGTGGGCGGCGGGCCTATCAGCCAAGCCTTCGCGGACCGGATCGGCGCCGACGGCTATTCAAAGAACGCGAATGACGCAGTACGGCTCTGCGGAGCGCTCGTTGCCGGAGCCTGACATGCCCGGCGCCTTTTCTCCAATGGAACGGCTCTTGCGGAAGCTGAATAAAAAAAATACCGAGCGGCCGCCCGTCATCTGTCCCGGAGGCATGATGAACGCCGCCATAGTCGAGGTGATGGAAAAGGGGGGCCATACCCTTCCCGAAGCCCACCATGAAGGCGGCCTGATGGCGGGTCTCGCGGAGGATGTACAGGCATTTACGGGTTTTGAAAATTACGGCGTTCCCTTCTGCATGACCGTCGAGCCTGAGGCCTTGGGCAGCGCCATCAATTACGGCTCCCTCACCTGCGAACCCAAGATAGACAAAGAAAAATTTTCACATGTGAGGGACGTTGAATTCGCGCTCCCCGGTACCGTCGCGGAAAGCGCGCGGGGGGCGGCGGTTCTCGAGGCGGTAAACCTGCTTTCCCGCGGGCATTCGGATATTCCCGTCATAGGCAGTATCACGGGGCCCGTGAGCAGCGCCGCTTCCCTGGTTGACCCCATGACTTTCTTTAAAGAACTTTACCGGGACAGGGAAAATGCCCACCGGCTTTTGTCCTATGTTACCGGACAGCTCATTGACTGGGCTCTGAGCGTGGCCGAAAGCGGCGCTTCGGTTTTATCGATAGCCGATCCTACCGCGACTGGAGAGATCCTGGGGCCCCGGCTCTTTGAGGAATACGCCCTGCCCTATCTCAACCAGATCATACGGGCCGCGCATAAAACAGGGAAACCCGTCATTGTCCACATCTGCGGCGATGTTGGCCGGGTTAAACAGCATCTTTACCGCCTTGAAAGCGACGCCCTCAGCGTTGACGCCATGGTGAGCCTCGCCCTGATCAAAAAAGAAAATCCCGCCGTTACCACTATGGGGAATTTAAGCACTTATCTTTTGGAATCGGGCGATCCTGAGCGCGTGGAAAAGGCCGCGGCAATTCTTCTTGACAAGGAAATCGACATCATCGCCCCCGCCTGCGGCCTTTCAACCTCAAGCCCGCTTAAAAACATTCAGGTTTTTACCGCTACGGTAAAAGAGCGGGCCAATGCCTGACATTACTTTTACCGCTTTCGAAAAAGGCGTTGAAAAAAAGACGGTCATAAAAGCGGAGAAGGGCCAAAAAATTATCGAGGCCGCCCGCCTGGGTGGAGTTAATATCGAAACTCCCTGTAACGGCCTTGGGCTATGCGGAAAATGCGGGGTGCGCGATGCCGGTACCGGCGAATTTATCCTTGCCTGCCAAGTGGCGATTGAGGGGGACGCCGCGTATATCGCGCGGGATTACGAGTGTGAAAACGACAGCCTCCGCATTCTGTCCGAGGGCGCGAGCTTTGATTATCCCCTGGAACCTTTTATCTCAAAACGGTTTGCGCGCGGCAGGACCGAGGTCTACGGCGGGGAAGAACTTTGGGGGATTGAGGAACGCGATACCGGCGGTTTATTGTACGGCCTCGCTGTCGACATAGGAACCACGACTCTCGTGGCGAATCTCGTGGATATGGTAAACGGAAAAAGCTTGGCATCCGTGTCGGCGCTGAACCCCCAGGCAAACTACGCCCAGGACGTATTGGGGCGCATCCATTTTGCGAGCAAGGGAGACGGCCTCTCGGTTTTATACGGGGCCTTTATCGACAAACTCAATCAAATGATCGGGGAGCTAACACGGAAAGCAAACATTTCGCCGGCCCATATCTACGAGGTTGTGTACAGCGGCAACACGACCATGCTGCATCTTGCCTGCAATATTGATCCGTCCGGCCTTGGGAAGTACCCGTACACGTCGGCCATTTACGGAGGATGCCATATAACGGAAAGGCGGCTTGCTATTTCCCCCTTCGCGCGGGTTTACCTGCCGCCGGTTATTTCGGCCTATGTGGGCGCGGACATTACTTCCGGTTTATTGGTAACCGGTTTGGAAGAAAGAAAGGGTTGCGCTCTTTTTATCGACATCGGGACCAACGGCGAGATGGCATTTGCCAAAAATGGCCGTATAGCGGCGGCGTCCACGGCGGCGGGTCCCGCCTTTGAGGGCATGAACATCTCCCGCGGCATGAGGGCAAGCGCCGGCGCTATCGAATCCTTCGCTATCAACAGTGATGGCTCCTGTGTTTACGCTGTCATAGGCGGCGGGGAAAACAGCCCCGGCGCGGCGGGGATTTGCGGCAGCGGCCTCCTTGATATAGCGGGAGAACTCGTCCGCGCCGGCGTTATAGACAGCCGGGGCCGTTTTGTCCCCCCTGACAAGGGCTGTTATCCCGCGCTTTTAAAAGAACGAATGGGACGGGTGGAAGGTAAAAACGCCTTTTTTATTACCGGCGATGTATACCTAGCCCAAAAAGACATACGGCAGATACAGCTTGCCAAGGGCGCGATACGCTGCGGCATAGAGATGCTTCTTTCCCGTTTTAACGCTGACGCCGGGGACATAGACGAGATAATCATCGCCGGTTCTTTCGGATATCACCTTAACGAAAGAAGCCTCCTCAATATCGGCCTCCTTCCTCCCCGGCGCGGGGGAAAAATTTCTTTTGCCGGGAACACCTCCCTTTCAGGGGCAGGGGCGTTTTTGCTGAACGCCTCTCTCAGGGGAAAGATGCGGGAAGTAGCCGCGCGGGTGGAAAATATCGAGCTTGCCCAGGACGCCGAATTCGAGCGCTCTTTTATCAAATACATGGGATTCTGATTCATGGCGTACGATTCTGACATTGGTTCCGGTATCGGCTTTGATCTTAACGCCCTGTGCGTGGGACATATTACGGGAAATACCGCCAATAACAGTATTGCCGCTTTTCCCGATAATTTTACCACCGAGGCAAAAGCGCTTGGCGCGGACAGCGAAACAACCGCCAACGGCTTCGAAGTTATACGCCCGCTCTTTACCGAACCGGATATGCTTTTTAATGTTCCTGAGTTTGGCGAATCCGAACTGATCAATGCCGTGGTTGGGAAAATAAGCGCCGCGTCAAAAGAAAAAAAAGTCCTTTTAAAACTTAACGGCCCCTATTCGGTTCTCGCGTCCCTGATTAGGCCTGAGCTTTTTTACCGCTGGTGCGCGAAACACGGGGAAGCGATCCACGCCGCTCTCGATTCAATTACCACGAGCCTGGAGATGTATCTTAATAAATCAATCGATTCAGGGGCGGGCATTATTTCACTGGCTGACCCTTACGCAAAGGTTTCAATACTGGGTGAAAAACGCTACAGGGAATTCGCCGCCGCATATCTGTCGCGATTGCTGCGCGGCGTTAAAGGGGAAATGGCCATTATCCATCTTTGCCCCCACAGCTCAATTCCCCTGGTACAATTCGGTTGTTTTGCAGTAAAAGAAATACCGGTAAACAGCGATACATATCTGGACGCTCTTATTCATCAAAACGGGCCGCTGTTACTGGGGAACCGGTGCGTATATTCCGGGAAAATTGATTCCATAACTTCCCTGATATATACCGGTTCATAGCACGGAGCGGTTTTGCCGGATCACTGCGTATGTCAAGTCCTGAAGTAGGTTGACCGATTTTTACGCAACCTTAGGGTCCATCTTTTCAGGCGTTTCATAGGTAAGACAGATGAGGCCGACTTGAGTTCGCCTCATCTACCGCTCCCTTCGGCAGTTCCCTCAGCGCCAGGTCTTTGACCAGATTAGGAAACACCGGCAGGCTGTGCAGGCAGTTCGTTGTTTGAGGCATACCCCCAAGCCGGCCCAAGTACCAGCGGTTTTTCCTTCATAACCTCAAAAACCCGATCCAGCCCTATCCTTACCCGTGTAGGCCGGTTTCGGCTGACCGGCAAAGAGAAACAGGGGGATGGCCGGTACCATAAAATCTATGAAAAGAGTCAGGGAATGCCCTGCCCGCGGCTGCTTGACTCTCCTTTGGTGAATGAGAAAAGCAAGGCGGAAAAGCGGCAGGGATCCGGTAATTTTGAACAGCCGACTGAAGCGGGCGGAGGAAAGGCTCTTGAAAATAAACCGGGAAAAGGGTACCATGAAACAGTCCTCTTGATGGTCAGGTCGGGCATGAGGGGTCTGATTTGGTTTTGAGGAAGCGGTCCCTTTTCGGCTAGATTACGGTTGAGGCAATACGGCCTCTTGATTAATAGTATAGGCTTTGATATAATATAAACAGTTGGGAAGATACTTGAGGGGAATTAGCTCAGTTGGTAGAGCGATAGGTTCGCAATCTATAGGTCAGGGGTTCGAATCCCCTATTCTCCATTCTCAGTAAGTCTTTATGTTGTAAGGATTTACCGGGAGGCTACCCGACAACGGATGCCTTTAACTTCTAAGAAAAAAGAAAAGTGGCACATAAAACTGGCACATAATCCGGTTTTCAATGCCATTCGGAGGTTAGGGCATGGCTAAAAAATTACCTTTCTCAATCATCAAACGCGCCGGGCGTCGGTTTTTTTATGTCCGGTTCAAAGATGGAACTACCGGGAAATATCTCCCGGCAATCAGCACTAAAGAAACAACAGAGGCGGAGGCCGTAACAACGGCGTTTAACTGGCTGCAAAACGGCATACCCAAAAAGGATACGGCAATGCCCGTAGAAACGTGCTCACTGCTGGCGCAATTGCGGGCAATTGCTTTAAGTACGGCGGACGCGGAGGCGGTCTGTAAGGAACTGCGGGCGCGGGGGCTGTTAAAATCCTTTGTTCTTTCCGACAGCAGGGCATCCGTTGATTTTGGGGACTTCCTAAATAACTTTTGGGATTATGACAATTCCCCCTACGTCCGTGAAAAATTGCGGAAAAAGCACGGCATTCATCGGTACTATTGCAAGGCGCAACTACAGACGGCGGCCTCCTACTGGATACCCTTTTTTAAGGGTCGGTTACTGGGGGACATTAAAAAACCGGATTTGGAAGCATTTATGGACAGTTTAGACAACGGGGGTCGGAAACTGTCGGCCTCACGAAAGAACCACATCGTAAAGGCGGGGACTATTCCCCTGCGGTGGGCCTACGCAAAAGAGATGATAGGCCGGGACATAACGGCGGGGCTTGTATGGTTCGCCGATGAAACAAAAGAGAGGTCTGTCCTAACGCCGGAACTGGCGGCGGCGGTTTTCCGGGTCGAATGGAACGATGAACGGACGCGGCTAGCGTCAATGGTGAGCATGGTTACAGGCATGAGGGCGGGGGAGATACAGGGCTTGCGGGTTATGGACTTTGGCAATGATTGTCTTTATGTAAAGCATTCGTGGAACTGCCGGGACGGATTGAAGCCGCCTAAAAACAACGAGGCGCGGCGCGTGGAGTTGCCTTTTCCCTCACTCATTCAAGACCTAATAAACATTGCGAAAAAAAACCCGCACGGCGTAGACATGGAAAGTTTTGTGTTTTGGGGGGAACGGAAGGCGGACAAGCCGATGGAAAGCAGTCTGTTCCTAGACGATTTGCGGGCGGCACTGGTTAGGGCGGGGATAAGCAAAGAGGAGGCGGCAAAACAGACTTTTCACGGTTGGCGGCATTATTACACGTCATATATGTCTGGACAGATAAACGAAAAACTGTTACAGGCGCAAACCGGGCACAAAACCCCGGCAATGCTGGCTCACTATTCAAATCACTCTTTAACCGGAGACCGGGAACGGGTACAGGCGGCGCAACGGGCGGTGTTTGGCGGGCTGTTGCCGGGGGCGGCCCCGGCGTATGCGGAGGGGGCGTAGCATGGGCAGTGTGAAAATTGACATCACCATATGTCCGCGGCCCACTATCAGGGCGATACTGGGCCTTGCGGATAAGCCATTATGTTATAATAATTTAAGATGATTAAACTTGTTTACAAGGGGTATTGACATAAAATAAAATATCTGATATTATGTAGACTGTAAGGATAAACGGCTTTATGGCGGGGCCGTTAAAAAATATCTTTGCGGGCTTATGCGTGGAATAGGCACTGTAAAAAACATGCCTGATTTTCCCCTAGGGGGTTTGCAGACAGACTGCACCGCGCAAAACTAAAAACGCCAAACTATTATCCGTCAATCAACGGAATTAGGCGCTTATAAAGAAGGCCGGATTTTCCCTTATGGGGGTAGTCCGGCCTTTTTTTTATCTTTTTTAATAGGAGGGTGATATGGAAAATCACCATTCACAAGAGATCGTCCTTACAAGACGTGAGGCGGCGGATTATCTAAGAGTATGCCTGTCAAGTTTCGACAAGTTAGACGTACCCCGTATCCAAGTGCGCCGGAAGGTTCTTTTCCGGCGTGAAACCCTAGACCAGTGGCTGGCCGAAAATGAGGCGGTCGGGAATAGGCAAGGGGTGATGCATGAACACCCATGAATTGGCTATCCTTGTCCCCTATGCGGAGATTTTTACTAAAGTCACGGACAATCTCAAATCCACCAGTTACGGCGAAGTAGGGGTTTCTCTAAAAATCCATGCGGGACGCATTGTAAACGTTACTCATACGGTATCGGAGCAAAGCGTCCGCAAAGAGGGGAAAGGGGGTAAATCATGAACGCGGACGCGGTTTTTGTTTTTACTCAATCCCCGGCGGCACACACCCGGCTTATCGAGACATTGCACACCGGGGCGGACATTGCGGACTTCCCGGCCATTTACAAGGTCGGGGCGAATAAGGGCAAGCGTTACATTGGATACCGTGAAACGGTTCAAAAGAAACCCGGCCATCGGCAGTTTACGCACTGCATAGAACTGGACAGGGGCCGCATGGTAACGGGACTAAACTTCACTCCGGAAATGCCCCGGCGGTCGTTTGGGGATTATGGCGGTCACGCCGTCCTTGTTGAACTTTCAAAAACAAGGGACAAAATCATCATGTATTTTTTTCTAAACGAAAAAGAGGCGGCGCAAACCATTTTTGAAAAATGGAACTGCGGGGAACTGTCCGGGATGGCGGCCCTGGACGCGGTGAGATTGACGGCGTAGGGCGGACAAAAAAACCGGCTGGCGGTTACAGGCTGGCCGGGTTCTTTTGTTTGGATAGACGAAAAATCAGCAATTACAGTCTATCCAATTTTCTGATTTCAGACAAGGCGGGCGGCCGGGGCCGGGTTGCTTGGGTTGCCTAAGAGGACACGGAAAAACGGCAAAATTACGCCTCGTCTATAATAACCTAATCTTACCCCCAAATTCTGGGGGGAGGTGGAATTTTGATAGACAAAATAAGACTGCGTGTAGAGGGCGCAAAGGCGGATACGGCTCATATCAAAGACTGGCGGCGACTGGACACACACACCGGGACGGGGCATTTGGGGAACGTGAAAATATCCCAATACCTAGACGGCGTAGGCATAATCGGCAGTCTTGCAAAATACCTAAACGGGGAAAACATGACACCTTTAACGCGCCGGGGCGTAGAGACGGCAATACGGAAACTGGAAACAGAAACAGGGATAAGCCTCGGCGCGGCAATAGTGACTCAAATTGAGGTTGGCAAAACCTGCGTAGTAAAACGGTGCCCGTCTGAATATATACGGTTGTTTGGAGACCCCCCTAGATACGGGCGGCATGAGTACAGGCGCGGGGGCATGGTAGAGACGGTGAACTACAGTACGCCTCACGGCAGTTACTCATTATGCGTGTATGACAAGGCGGCAGAGATGAAAGGACGCGGGGCCAAAATCCCGGCACTTTTCGAGGCGTGTAACTGTCTGCGGATTGAATACGGCATTGACAGACGGCAGGGAATAAAGGCCCGTTTTGGACATGATCTAACGGCCTATGATTTATTCGAGTATGAGACATACCGGAGACTTCAAATGCTGTTTCTTGAAAGTTACAAGGCAATCCCCAAAACAGGGCGGGTGGTCTGTTTGGACAAGGCAAGGCAGGTAACACCTGCGGAGTTAGAGAAACAGGAGGCAGCAGCCTACCGGGAGGCGCACAACGACACTCACCTTGCGGCAATACAGACACTAAAGGAGGCCGGGGCTATAAGTGATAAAAACTTGGAACGGATAAGGGAACGGGACAGACGGCAGAGGCGGGATTATACCACATCGGACGTGTCCCCACTGATAGCCGAATTGGACGGCATTTTAGAGAGGGTTGTAAGTAGTGTTGTATGAGAAGTCAACTTGCTTCATGTATCTATACGGGGATTCCATTGCCGGAAATCAGCAAAGGCCATTGCTGAAAACCAGCAAAGACCATTGCCGAAAATCAGCAAAGGCCATTGCCGAAAATCGGCAAATACAAAGTACACAATACAAAATAAACAATACAAAGAAACATAAAAAAGAGGATTCTCCTATATCCCCGCACTGCTTCATACAGGGCCGTAGATGCGTTTTTTTTGATAAACGTGTTCTGGTACAATTTTACCCTTCGCGTTGAACCTAGGCCCCTTCTCGTGCGTCCTGGAGGGTTTTATAAGCCCTTCGGTGGATGCGCGTTCATTGGCATCACCACCACAACGGCAAAATTACGCCTCGTCTAATAACCTAATCTTACCCCCAAATTTTGGGCTGGGAAAGACGGTAACGAACCCTAAGAAAAACCAAGAAATAATAACCTAATCTGGGGCCCAAATTTTGGGCCGAAGTAGGTCAACGTTAGGGAAAGTCCCCGCACTGCTTCATACAGGGCCGTAGATGCGTTTTTTTTGATAAACGTGTTCTGGTACAATTTTACCCTTCGCGTTGAACCTAGGCCCCTTCTCGTGCGTCTACGGGCATTTTGGAAGGGGACTGACAAATGTACAAGTACTTACACATTTGCAATACAGAGTACTATAAAAGCCTATAAAAACCTATATTTTTGGAGGGTCTATCCTTATCCTTTCTCATTCCCCGGCCCTTCTTTTAGGAAATGTTAGGACAGCAGACACGGGCCGAAAAGTGGCACATAAAAGTGGCACATAAAACGGTGGTTTGTAATGGTTTATAACAATTTTCAACAATCGAAAAAAGCCCTAAAACGCTTATGCCTCTTGACAAGTCTTTATGGTGTAATGTTATAATAAGCCTAGATAGTTTTTAGAGGTTTTAGATAATCCGGTTTGCGGGACATTCGCAATCTATAGGTCAGGGGTTCGAATCCCCTATTCTCCAGAAGTGTTTTTTATGCCGGACTTTACCCCATTAGATAGATATACCGATTGCGTGACCTCTCCCCTCGAATGCTTGCCGTCTTTCCGGGTGTTCTATCGTTTCTTCTCAACCACCGTACTTCATAACAGCTACAGCGCCAGTTTTCTCAGTATATGCAGGTTTTCAGCCGCCCAATCCTTCCTGGTCTGACAGGTAGCTTCCCCGAGCGGTGATTTTCCCCTTTTTGCTCCTCTTTACAGGGCTTCCCCCGGTGCGATCAAGGTGTTTGATCCGGTACGATCAAGGTCTTTGATCCGGTACGATCAAGGTGCTGTAACCGCCCGGTTTGAAGTGCGTATTGACGCCCTCCGCACCAAAAACAGCCCCATGCAGTGATCCGCAAGGGCATAGGACGGATATTCCGGGAAATCACCATCTTCGAGTCGGTGGCCTCCCTGTACCGGGCCCTGGCTGAGGCAGGCCTGGGGCGCCGAGGGCTTTAAGGCTTTTCCTTTGAGAAACCCTCCCTCCTTTCTTTTATCCCCCAGTCCTCATGTGGATTGACTCCTTTTCCCCGTATATACTACAGTGTACCTAATCCAAACATGGAGCGTCGAAATCCCATGAAAAAGTCTTTCCTTGTTCTATTCTGCATCCTCAGCGCCCTTTCTTCCCTCTCCTCCCAAAGCCCGGTCACTGAGCCGAAGACCATCAAAACCACCGGCGTATCTCTCCGGGGAAGCCCTGCATACCGGCCCGGCTTTACCCACTTTGATTACGTGAACCCCCAGGCCCCCAAAGGAGGCTCCCTCACCCGCCACGCCATTGGGACCTATGACAACTTTCACCGCTATGCCCTGAGGGGAAGCTGCGCTGAAGGCTGGGAGTATTTCTACGATTCCCTTATGAGCGGTTCCGACGATGAACAGGATGCCCTCTATCCCCTGATTGCCGAGAGCCTTGAATATGCCTCGGATTATTCCTTCATCATTTTCTCCATAGACCCTAGGGCGCGGGACCAGGAAGGCCAGCCCATCACCGCAGAAGACGTGGCCTTTTCCTTCAACACCTTCTATGAAAAAGGGGTTCCCCAGTTCAGAACCTATTATAACGGGATACGCGTTCAGGTCCTTTCGGGGAACCGGGTCCGCTTTGATCTGCCTGAACCGGGGGACAAAGAAAGAATGCTTGCCTTAGGGGGGACTACGGTTTTTCCCAAACGGTTTTGGGAACAGCATAACTTTTCCGAACCTCTGACAGTCCCGCCTCTGGGTACGGGCCCCTACCGGGTCAAGGACTATAAGATGGGGCAGTACGTGATCCTGGAACGGGTCAAGGATTACTGGGCCGCGGACCTTCCGGTGAACAAGGGGCAGTACAACTTCGATACCATCCGGTACGACTATTACCGGGATGATACCATTGCCCTGGAAGCCTTTAAGTCCGGGGAATACGATATACGCAGCGAGTCGGACATTGAAAAATGGAACACCCAGTACACGGGACCGGCCTTTAGTTCCGGGCGTATCATCAAGGAAGAGATACCTCACCAAATCCCCCTTCCCATGAGCGCCTTTAATCTCAATGTAGAGCGGCCGGTGTTTCAGGATCGCCGGGTGCGCAGGGCATTGAATTATTTTCTTGATTTTGAATGGATCAACAAGAGCCTCTTTTACAATCAGTACACCCGGACCAGGAGCTACTTTCAAAACACCGAATACGCCGCTACCGGGCTTCCTTCAGACGCAGAGCTCGCGGTTCTTGAACCTATTCGCGCTCAGATTCCTCCTGAGGTTTTCACCGAGGAGTACCAGCCTCCGGTAACAGACGGTTCGGGCTATATCCGGCCTCAGATGCGGGAAGCTATGGCCCTGTTCAATGAAGCCGGCTGGGAACTGCGCCGGGGCAAGCTGGTGCACAGGGCAAGCGGGGAGGCGATGCGCTTTGAACTGCTGATCTACAGCCCCAGTTCGGAAAAGATCGCCATTCCCCTTCAGCGCAACCTTGCCCGTTTCGGCATTGATATGCACATCCGTATGGTGGATGTGAGCCAGTTTGTGAACCGTCTGCGTTCCCGGGATTATGACATGCTGGATAGGGGCTATTCTGCAAATGCCTATCCCAGTGCCAATTTAGTCTTTTCCTGGCATTCGGATTATATTGATTCTACCTACAACCTTGCGGGGGTTCGGGATCCTGCGCTGAATTACCTGGTGGAAGGCATTATTGCCCATCAGGAAGATGAAGAGGCGCTATTGGCCTGGGGCAAGGCCCTGGACCGGGTCCTCACCTGGAACCATTACGTGATTCCCCAATGGCATACTTCACAGTTTCGCGTGGCCTATACGCAGCAGCTTCAAAAGCCCCCTATCCGTCCCCGCTATGTCTTAGGACTCAATACCTGGTGGATCCGCTCCTAAGCGCCGGCAGTCCGGGATAAGGAATGAGATTCCCTAGAGGCCAATCAGTACAGCTCTTTGGGGAGCCCCTCCCGGATCGCTTTTGTTTTGAAACCACCGGGAGTCCTTCTCTGGAGGTCAAGAGATTTTGCAAGGAGGTCAAGAGATTTTATACCAGCCTGAGGAGCCTGTTCATCCCAGAGCGTATGATTTTGTATCATAGATACGAGAGGGTGTATTCTGGTTCTGAATGTATGCAGGGAGGCCGCATGAAACAGGGAACGGAACAGCGGGTACAAAGACTCGCTTTCTTTTTTTTCGTAATGATGCTCGGCCTCAGCGGGTGCGTGGTGCCGCAAAAGGATATCACGGTAATTCCCGACAAACGGGCAGGGCCTAACCTGGTCATCTATTTCGCGGAAGGTGGCAATACCCGGCAGCTTGCCCGGGCTATTGCCCGGACAAGCGGGGGTGAGTTGTTTGACATAAGCGCTAAAAAGCCGCTGCCCGAGGTGCTGGCTTACGACACCTTCTTTGTGGGGGCGTCCCTTACGGCGGGGCGTATCCCCGCGGCGCTTGAGGATTTCCTTGCCCCGCTTGATTTTATGGACGGTAAGGTCGTCCCGTTCTGGACCAGCCGGGAGGAAAGCGAAGACCTGAACGGGGATTTTGAGCGGATCCTCCAGGGGGAGCGTCTGCTTCCCGGTGGAGGCTTCCTGTTTGCAGGACGGGTAACCGCAAAGGACATTGAAGGAATGGCCGGAGCCTGGGCAGAGGGGGTACTGGCGGAACTGGGACTGCGCCAAGCCGCGGGAGGAGACCGGGCAGAGGATATGGTGAAGCTCTTTGCCGCGGCCTATCCCGGACGTTTTGGCCCGGCGGTTTTCCAGGACGGAGACTGGACCTTGGAAATGGACGGGCTCCGCTGGTACTATGCCCAAGGGAGCTTCCTCCTCCGGGAAGACCTGGACAGACCGGAAGATTTCCGCCCCCAGTTCCTATACCGGTATTCCCCGGAACCTCCCGGCAGCCCGGAGGAGGCGAGCCCCTGGCAAGATGCGGCTAATCACCTTATTTCCCGCAGGTCATCGGGTGCCTCTCGTGTATACCGTCTGAGCGTAAACCCCGGGGCAATGCGTTCTCCCTTTCTTGAAACCATCTGGCAGGCCCGTACTCGAGAGGAGGCGTTCTTGCGCCAAAAATGGATAAGCTTTCTGGGATGGCCGGTGCAAATACACCAGGACATTGAGGCGCCCCTGGGCCGGGTGGAAGCCCGCATTCAGGAATTGGCGAAAAACGACCCGCAGATACCGGGGTGGATAAAAAACATACAGAGTATTACCGGCTGGAACTGGCGGAATGTGGCGGGCAGTACAAGTATCAGCTTTCACGCCTATGGGGTGGCGGTGGACTTACTGATGAAGCCCCAGGCCGGCATGGAAACCTACTGGCAATGGACCGCGGCCAAGGGAATTGACTGGCGGTCCGTACCCGCCGAAAAACGGCAAAACCCGCCCCTTGCGGTGATCCGGGCCTTCGAGGAACAGGGCTTTATCTGGGGCGGCAGGTGGCCCCGGTATGATACCATGCACTTCGAGTACCACCCGGAGCTTCTGATCCTGGGAACCGGCAGGAATGATACACCGCCGCCCTAAGAACCGCCATCGAAAAAGCAAAAGCCCGTATCATCGGGCATTGCGCTCAATCCCCCCAAATCCCGCCTCTACTCCGCCATTCTCGAATCTCTGGGCTGCTTCAGTCCCCCCTCCTCATCGGAGGAGGTATCCGAACTCCGGCTGCCTTTGCTTTTTTAAGGAGCGGCCTTCTTGGCTCGCATCTTTTTAAATGCTTCTGCAAAGGGGTTATACATGGTTCCGTCATCATCAGCAGTAAGGGGGGCCCCTTCCTTTGTTTGGGTATACCGGCCAGAAGGAGCGGCCTTTTGAGGCCTTTTCGGGAAAGCGCTGGATTTTGCCTCGGGTACAGCCCCTCCTGCAGCAACTTTTTTCACCACCAACTGCCGCTTTTTACCGGTTCCATCGGAAGCTGAAACCGAAGGACCCGCAGTACGCGGACGCTTGCGGGAAAGGCTTATACGCCGGCGGTCCTGATCCAGGCTTATAATCCTGAATTCCAAGACATCCCCCACCTTTACCGTATGCATCGGATCCTTCACAAAAGCATCGCTCAACTCTGAAATGTGGACCAGGGCGGTCTCTTTAATCCCCAGGTCAACAAAGGCCCCAAAATCAACCACGTTCTTGATCTTGCCGGTGATCCGCATCCCCTCATGGAGATCCTCAAAGTTCAACACCCCCTTCTGCATGACCGGTTTAGGGTAGCCCTCCCGAGGGTCCCGATTGGGCTTCTGTAATTCCTCTATAATATCCCGGATGGTGGTGTCCCCTATTCCGTGCTTGTCCTTGAGGGCATGGACGGTTTCGGCCTGTATGTGTTCCGTAGTGGTCATACTGTGTTGGATGGTCCGGGCTATTTCGTAATGCTCCGGGTGAACCCAGGTATTGTCCAGGGGCTCTGGACTTTCGGGAATCTTGAGAAACCCCGCACACTGTTCAAACGTCTTAGTGCCCATACCGGGAACCGCGGTGAGCTCCTGCCGGGAAGCGATCTTGCCCTGTTCCTCCCGGTACTGCACGATTTTTTTGGCTAGGGAACGGTTGATCCCCGATACATACCGGAGCAGCGAGGCGCTGGCCGTATTGAGGTTCACCCCCACGTTGTTTACTACTGAAGAAACCACCTCGTCCAAGGTTTCAGAGAGTTTCTTCTGATTCACATCGTGCTGGTAGAGCCCGACGCCTATGGATTTCGGATCGATCTTGACCAGCTCTGCCAAGGGATCCTGGAGACGGCGCCCTATGGAGATGGCCCCCCTAATGGTCAGGTCCAGGTCGGGAAATTCCTCCCGGGCAATGTCGCTGGCAGAATAAACCGAGGCCCCGTCTTCATCTACCACGGTATAGAACACGTCCAGCGTATTCTCGGCTATGACCTGCGAAAGGATCTCCTGTACTTCCCGGGACCCGGTGCCATTCCCCACGGCAATGAGCTGGATGTCGTACTGTTTCACCCCTTCAAGGATGCGCTGCTTTGCCTCGGCGGCCTTGTGATTAAAGATGACAAAATGGTTGAGGTATTTCCCGGTATCGTCCAGGAGCGTGCATTTGGTGCCGGTCCGGATCCCCGGATCTATCCCCAAGACCCGGCTTCCCTTAATGGGTTGCTGCATGAGCAGGTTCTTGAGGTTCTGGCTGAATACGGAAATCCCGTGATCATCTGCGGCATCACGCTGATCCCCCCGGATTTCCCGGATTACCGCAGGGGATAAGAGCCGTTTAAGCCCGTCTTCGATAGCGGTTTTGTGGTACTCATTGTGCAGAGGGTACTTCTTCTGAAGCAGTTCCACTGCCGCATATTCGTCCACATCCAGGGTCGTTTCCAGCGCCTTTTCCCGCTCCCCCCGGTTTATCGCCAAGATCCGGTGGGGCTTTATCTGGGCAAGCTGCTCGGTGTAATCCCAGTACATTTGGTAGGTGGATGTCTTTTTGGTTTCTTCATCTCCTATGCCTTTTACGATGATCCGCCCGTCCTTGAGATAGAAGGACTTAAGGGCTTTCCGGTTTTCCGGATCCTGAGAAACCCTTTCGGCGATAATATCCATGGCCCCTTGTAAGGCATCTTCCACTGAGGCTACGGATAACTCGGGATGTTCGGTGTTTTCGCTGATATAGGATGCCGCCTTGACCAGGAGCAAAGGCGTCTCCAGTTCCAGCATGGCATCAGCCAAAGGTTCAAGCCCCTTTTCGCAGGCCAGCATGGCCCGTGTCTTTTTCTTTCGTTTATAGGGGGTGTAGATATCCTCTAATTCCGCCAGCGTCGCGGCCTTGCTTATGTTTTCGTACAAGGTCCCGGTGAGTTTCCCCTGTTCGAAGATCCCCCGGATGATCTCAAGTCTCCGGGTCTCCAGGTTTTTTCCACCGGAAAACAGATGCTCTACATCCCGGATCTGGACCTCATCCAGGCTGCCGGTTTTTTCTTTACGGTATCGGGCGATGAAAGGCACGGTACTCCCCTCATCTAAGAGACTTATCACTGCAGAAACCTGCCCCAGATTGACCTTAAGGGTTTCTGCTATACCTTTCATAAGGCTTAGCTCGTTGATGTGTAAACCTTCAATAAATTCCTGATTTATTTCCATACTTGTTTATTGTACCCACCGGAGGAACCTGTGACAATAAGGGCACCCGCGGGCTTAAAGCCCATGCAATCTACGTCTGCAGGTGCAGATCAAAGCCCTGCCGGGCAAAAATCCTGCCCTTAACAAAGGTCCCCGGCACCAGGGGCGTATCAGACCGGATACACGTAAGACCGTCCACTTCAGGAGCCTGGCACATAAGCCGGGCGAGGTAGACATAGCTTTGCTCCGGGGGGCTTTGTACCGCTTCTTCTACCAGGGCCTCCAGGGTCCTCCCCAGAAAGCGGTCCAGCCGCTTTTCCGTGATAGGGACCTGCCGTGTTTCGATAAGCTCCTTGCGGGCTTGTGCAAGGTCCTGGGGAATACGCGGCTTTAGGGAATAGGCTGGGGTATGTTCCTCTCGAGAATAGGTGAAGCATCCCACCCAATCAAGCTGGGCCTGCTCTTGAAAATCCAGCAGACCCTGGAAATCCTTTTCCGTCTCTCCCGGGAAACCGGTTAAGAAGGTGGACCGAATCGTCGCCTCCGGGAGGGTTTCCCGGATGCCTTGCATCAGGGCGAGGTAGGAGGCCCCGGTCCCCCGGCGGTTCATGGCCCGCAGTATCTTGGAAGCGCCGTGCTGAAAGGGCAGATCAAAATAGGGAAGCAGCCGGGGATCACCGCGGATTATGTCCAGGATGTCCGGGGGAAACTTGTCCGGGTGCAGGTAGAGGAGCCTGACCCAAAAGCGGCCATGCAGCCGGGAGAGGGCTTGGAGGAGTTGGGGAAGTTCGCTTCTTCCCCCGGTTCTATCGGTCCCATAGGACGCCAGATCCTGGCCAATGAGACAGAGCTCCTTGATACCGCGGTCTAAGAGTTCCCGACATTCAGCGACAACCTCAGACAAGGCCCTGGATCGCAGGGGCCCGCGGATGCGGGGAATCGCGCAGAATGTACAATGGTTATCGCAGCCTTCGGCGATTTTGACGTATGCCGAGCCGGGGAGGGAGAGCAGGGGGCGTCTTCCCAATGCAGGAAGTGCAGTATCGGGACGCTCGCGGGGGACAAAGACCCTGGAGGAAGCGCTGCTTTGCGCAGGAGCAAGGGCCAGCGACGCGGCTTGGGTAATTTTTGCCAGGTCCCGGTTGCCGAAGATGAGGTCTGCTTCAGGCAAGGCTTCGGACAGTTCCTGGGCATAGCCTTGGGCAAGGCATCCGGCAAGGACTATCTTCTTATCAGGATAGGTTTTACGGTACTTAAGCACGGCATTGATGGATTCTTGCTTGGCCTTTGCAATAAAGCCGCAGGAATTGACGATGATGAGCTGGGCCTGTGCAGGATCCTCCACGGAAACCCAGGAAGCCTCCCTGAGGAAGGCCATCAGGGTTTCCGCATCCACCTGGTTTTTGGCACAGCCCAAGGGATCAAGGTAATAGCGCACGCTTATTCGAGCCGGACGAGGACCAAGCGGTAGCGGTACTCATCATCCCGGACCCATCGGACATCCGCTACGACCACTTCACCGGCGCTCCCTAATTCCAGCGGCACGGTCCGTCCCCCGCCTATGGCCTGGAGCTTCACCGCCGCGGCATTGGATGCCCATATACGGACCCCGTTTTGAGCCTGGATGTTGATATCGTCGGCCTTCTGAAAATACCGTTCATTGCGGCCCCGGCGATCCCGTTCTGAGAGTATCTCCCAGCGAAACATACAATAGCCCAGGAAAGAGACCTGCAAGGTAAAAGGATAGGCATTGGGAGAAGCAAAGATAGGCGTTGCATTGGCAAGACCGGTGGTACTCGGATTAGGAAGTGGCGGCGTTGAGCTGCGCAGGTCGGCTCCTGCTGGTTCAGGGACCGAACGAGCGGCCAGGGGCAGGGTATTATCCAATTCAAAACGCAGCAGGGCCCCTACATCCTGCCTGTACTTGTCAAAATCCACCGCCACAATGCGCAGTTCCTCCATGCCGTCGCTGTTGAGGTCCATCACCACCTCCTGGCTCAAGTCCAGGATCACCGGGCCGTAGGGGGTGGTGATGGTAACGGCATCCCCCAGGCTGGTGAGCTCTAAAGGGTACTCCTCATCGTCATAGTCGATCTGGACCAGGTCTCCCAGATAGAAACGCCGTTCCAGCGTACCGGTATTGAGCACGTAGCTTTCCGGTTCCCGGATCATGACGGAGCCGGGAGCCGCCTGGGGACGAGTGAGGAAGAAATAGACCCCTGCTCCCAGGGCGCCCAAGAGGGCCAGGCATATAAGCACCCTCACCAGCAGCCAGGGAGAAACCCGGGGAGCCGCAGGCGGTAAGAGATGTTCTACCGGAACCGGCTCCTCCTGTCTGCGCTTGGCTTTGTACAAAGAAAGCAGTTCTTGGGTATCCAGACCCAGGTATTCGCCGTAATTTTTGAGAAACCCCAAGAGATAGGGCTCTCCGGGAAACCCGGCGTATTCTTCTGCTTCCAGGGCTTTCAAATACCGGGTGGCAATATGGATATCATCCCCTACCTTATCATAGGTATACCCTTTACCTTCCCGGGCAGTTCGTAACTTATTACCTAGGGATTCCACAAAATTCCTCCTCAGATACCGTGTATGCAGCGGTTTTAGCAGATACCATGATGAAACCGCCTTAATCGGTATCTTGAAACAGAAAATTGTTAAACATATTCGCCGATGCAGGTGAATCGTAGATAAACCGCTGTTCAGGAATTCCTTGATTGATCTTAATATCTGAAAAATCAAACCGTACTTGCCCATCTGCGATGCTGGTCCCCAGGATGCGCCGTATCAACTTGGTGCCGGGATTGATACTCAAGAGGATCTCCCTAAACCCTTCTGACACAGAACGCCGGGTGAGCCGCAGTTGGACTACCTGTTCTTCCGAGCCCCTTTCAAGAGGCTGGGGATCGGGGCCGGTAACAAAGACGGGAATGTAATTGCGCCGGAGCAGTTGGAGCCCCTGGGCCGTAGCCAGGGAAGCTCCGGAACCCCGGGAGTTGGCGCTTATGGACTGGTTGAGCACGGCATTGTATTGGGGGAGATAAATCGTCAGCAGGTCTTCATTAAACAGAATGACCTGTTCTGCGGGCCTGGTGAAGTCTATACGCAAAAAGGAGGGCACCAGATGGCTTACCGTCCCCTGCATATCCACGCCTCCTGAACGGATAAGGATCCGGGCCTCATAATCGCGAATGCTGCTGTACCGCTCGGCTACCATTTGCAGGTAGCGTTCCGCGGTAATGATTTCCTGAGCCGCCAAGGGCTCCCGGTTTGTATGTAGTCCTAATAGAAGAAAAAAAATGCTGCTGCTAAGACGCCGTAATTCCACTATGAATAACCTCATTATCATGCCAAAGATATGTTCCTATACCATACCTTAGTTTGAAAATAAGTGCAATCCGTAAAAGGGGGTGCACAGCCTAAGTTACGGGCCGGCATAGCTATAATTCATTGTACTATAAAGATTTAGATAGAGCTATGCCCCTTCGGCAAAAGGGAGGGGCTTTCTCTTGACAAGATGCGTAAAAAGGGTATACTGAACCCCATGTCCGGCAATGCCTGTCCATACCTTATATACCCCCCCCCCCCCCCTGGAATCGGCAACATACTCTCCTCTCTTTACCCCGTGTAGTAAGTCCGCAATCCCCTTGGGGATGCGGCTTTTTATAGTAGTGCTCATTTTATCCGTATTAGGAGGAATCCTATGAACACGAGACGTCTCTGTACGCGCTCTTTCGGCTTGCTTGCGGCCCTGGCCCTGGCATGTATCTTTACCGGCTGTCCCACCAACGGGGACAGCGACCCTGAACCCGGCCCAAGTTACACCGTAACCTTTAATGCGGAGGGCGGTACTCCGGTTCCGGAACCGCAAACCGTGGAGGAAGGGAAGCCGCTTACCCAGCCTGCGAACCCCGCCAAGGAGGGATACACCTTTGCCGGCTGGTATACGGAGAGTACCTGTATCACCCCGTGGAATTTTGCTACGGATGGGGTTCTGAAAGACACCACCCTCTATGCCAAGTGGCTTGAAGGAGAGGATATTCCCTCCTTCACCGTAACCTTTAATGCGGAGGGCGGTACTCCGGCTCCGGAACAGCAGACCGTGGTGCAGGGCGAAAAGGCGCTGGCCCCAGAGAAGCCGGCTAAGACGGGCTGGATTTTTGACGGCTGGTATAACGGGAATGCCAAGTGGGATTTCAGCACGAACACGGTAACGGCGGCTGTCACCTTACAGGCAAAATGGCTGGAAGCCGTAACTCTTAGCTTCGACACCCAGGGGGGATCGACGATTGCGCCGCTTCCTGTTGCTAAGGGCAGTGAGGTATCTCTTAGCTACTATACGCCTTCAAAAGAAGGCTTCGTATTCGACGGCTGGTATACGAACAAGGAATATACCAGCCCCGTTGAGCTGGACGGCGGGAGACTGACCCTTACCGTAAACATGACCGTCTATGCCAAGTGGACTTCCACAGCCGAGTTAGCGCCCTATACCGGGGTGTGGCGGTCCGGCGATAGGGCCTACATCCTGCTTGAGGGCGGTATATGCTGGGAGATCCGGAGCAATGAGTGGAGTAAGGGAAGCTGGACTCCAAGCACGATTGGTAATAGCGGTGTTAGCTTCACCGGGGACACCTTTACCCTTGATACCGTTACTTATACCAGAAATACCACCGAGACCAGGACCCCGGCGGCGGCGGCCTCTGATCTCCTGGGGGGCTGGCTAGGGAAGGAAAGCTCCGGCAGTACACTTGAGTTAAAGAGCGATGCCACTGCGGTCATCAGCTACGGTGTGGATACCCTCACCCTGGGCTATGCGGCGGAAGGGAATAGGGTGTATCTGCTCCAAAAAGACGGCAATCAGGTGATCCTTTCCATTACCTTAAACGAGGATTGCACCAAGGCTGTATCCGATCCGGGCCTTGCGGGAATCTGGAAGCTGACCCGGGACGGTCAGGACTATTACTACGACCTCAAGGCCGATGGAACCGGCACTTTTCATACCCTGGGGGCAGCTGTAGAGGTGAAGCTTGCCGTAACCCAGGGCAAGATAGACGGGATGTCCTACACGGTTTCCGGTGATATCCTCAAGGTTACATATCGGAATGGAAACGAGGAGATAGAGGTAACGTACACCAAGGTTGCAAGCATACCCCCCGGTTCCGGTGCAGGAGGGGATCCCCGCTTGCTTGCCACCTGGAAGGGAAGCCAGGGAAGTATCAGCCAGACCTTGATCTTCAATGAGGACGGGACTATAAGAATGGAGCAAACTACTGCTGCCACTCAGCTTCGTATTTGGAAAGCCGACGGCAGCAAGCTGCACCTGTATTCCCCCTCCATGAGGGGTAACCTTTCTTCGCCGCTACCCTATAGCATCAGCGGTTCAAGCCTTGAAATTTCCGACTTCGTATTTACCAGACAGTAGCAGCCTGGTAAACACAGGCGCCTGGGAATCCTAAAGCCCCGGAGGATGGTCTGCCATCCTCCGGTCTTTTAAAGGCAGACCCTAAAACGGCTTCCCCCGGACTCGGCATACCTTCCCGGAACTCCCGGAGCTATCCCCAGAGCTCTCGGAGTCACCCCCGAAACTTCGGGAGTCATCACCGGAACTCTGGAAGCCATCACCGAAACTTCGGGAGTCATCGCCGAAACTTCGGGAGCCATCGCCGAAACTTCAGGAGTCATCATCTGAACTTCGTGAGCCATCACCGGAGCTTTGGGAGTCATCGCCGGAACTTCGTGAGTCATCGCCGGAACTTCGTGAGCCATCGCCGGAATTTCGGGAGTAATCACCGGAACTTCGGGAGTAATCACCGGAACTCTCGGAACCTTCCCCTCTGCCTTTCCTTCAGGACATGGGATTCCATTGCACTCACTGGGATTATAAGGTATAGTAAGAGGGCTATGGACAAGGCACAGCATTTTTCGGTTTCCGCACTGACGGAACGCATCCGGGCAAACCTGGAAGGAGCCTTTTCATCAATACAGGTAGAGGGAGAGGTCTCCAATTACCGGCCTTCCAGTACGGGCCACGCCTACTTCACCCTCAAGGATACCAAGGCGGCCATTGCCGCGGTTATGTTCAAAAACCGCCTGCGCTCCCTTTCCTTTGAACCCCGGGACGGTATGCTCCTTAGGGTGAGGGGGAGCCTTTCGGTGTACAGCCAGCGGGGGACCTATCAGATCGTCTGTGAAGAGATGGAAGCCGCGGGTACCGGCGACATCCTGGCCCTCCTGGAAAGGCGCAAGCGCGCCCTTTCCGCAGAAGGGCTCTTTGACCAGCGCCGGAAAAAGCCCATACCCCGCTTCCCGGCTACCGTGGGGGTGGTGAGTTCCCCTACGGGCGCGGCGGTCCGGGACATCCTCACGGTCCTCAATCGCCGGGCCGCAGGCATTCGGGTGATCCTCCTGCCTGCGCCGGTGCAGGGAAGCGAGGCCGCCCCCCTCATAGTCCGGCGCCTCGAACAGGCCAATGCCTGGCGTATCGCGGATGTGCTCATCCTGGGCCGCGGAGGGGGTTCCCTGGAAGACCTCCTGCCCTTTTCAGAGGAAGCCCTGGTCCGGGCAGTAGCCGCCTCAGATATCCCGGTAATCAGCGCCGTGGGGCATGAAATAGACTGGGCCTTGAGCGATTTTGCCGCAGACCTGCGGGCCCCCACTCCCTCGGCTGCGGCAGAACTGGTCAGCGCCAACCGGGAAGAAACCCGGCTCCTGCTGCGCGCCATGGGGGATACCCTGTACCGTACCATGCAGGGACGGCTTGAAAGGATCCGGCTCCTGGCTAAACCCTTCAGCCGGGAAGACCTGGAATACCGGTTCCGGGCTATACTCCAGCCCCGGCTCGTGCGCTTTGACGATGCAAAAGAAGCCCTCCTTGAGGCCCTGGAGGAACGGCTGGACCGGCTCCGCCGCCGGGTGGAGCTTGCCCGGCGCAGCCTTGAGGCAGGAAGCCCCCTGGCCATACTGGAACGGGGCTTTTCCCTGGTTACCCGTGAAGAGACCGGGAAACTGGTCCGCAGCGCAGCCGAGCTCAGCCTGGGGGAGCATCTCATCATCCGGCCCCTGGAAGGGCTCATCACCGCGCAAACCCAAAGCCTTACCATGCCGGAACCGGCAGCAGCACAATCTTTGGATACCCAGTTTAAGGAGGAAGGATGAAGAACTTTGAAGAACGGTTTGAACGCTTAGAAGCCTTAGGAGAAAAGATACGGAAACCGGACATTCCCTTGGATGAGGCCCTCAAGGCCTTTGAAGAGGGGATCAAGCTGGCGCAGGCCCTGGAAAAGGATTTGGAAAAGGTGGAAAGCCGCATCGAAATCCTGAAGAGCGGCCCTGAAGTCCAGGCCCAGAAGGAAGCGCCGGAACTGGGCCTCTTCGGTGAAGAAGGCTGATCCTATGGTGCAGGCCCATACCGTACCCGCCGGGCGGCTCAAGGACCCGCCGCTCCTCTCCCCGGATCCTCCGGCAGACCAGCGCAGCCGGCGAAAAGAGATCCAAGTCCTCCCCCCTGAAGAGGCCCGCAAGATAGCCGCAGGAGAGGTCATTGACCGGCCGGCAGCCCTGGTTCGGGAACTGCTCGACAATGCCATTGATGCGGGGAGTACCCTCATAGAAGTGTTTATCGAAGGAGGGGGGAGCCGCCGCATTGAGGTAATCGACGACGGCGCGGGTATGACCAGGGAAGACCTGCTCCTCTGCTGCCAAACCCACGCCACCAGCAAGATCCGGTCTTTGTCCGACCTGGATAGTGCCTATACCTTGGGCTTTCGGGGAGAGGCCCTGGCTGCCGCGGCCGCGGTTGCTCATCTGGAGATCCTCACCAGCGTGGACGGCCGGGAAGCCTGGCACCTGGAGCTCGGCCCCGGGGGAAACACGGCGCCCCAGGTCCAACAGGTCCGGCGGGTCAAGGGAACCAGCATCCGGGCCCTGGGTATCTTCGACACCATTCCGGTGAGGAAACGCTTCCTCAAACGGGAATGGAGTGAGGCAAACCTCTGTAAACAGGCCTTTATCGACAAGGCCCTGGCCTTCCCCCAGATAAGCTTCCGGTTTACCCAGGACGCTAAGCTCAAATACATACTGCCTAAGGCCTCGAGCCTCAAGGAACGCTTCGCCGCGCTCTTATTGAACCGGAACGAGGCCTCCTTTCTCCATGAGATCAACACCTCGGGAACCGGCTTCTGTATCACCATAGTCCTGGGCAGCCCTGCCTTATCCCGTAATGACCGGCGGCAGCAGTACATCTTTGCCAATGGCCGGCGGATCCAGGAGTATTCCCTGTTGCAGGCCTTGGAATACGGGGTTCAAGGCTGGTTTCCCAACAACGCCCATCCCGTCGGGGCTGTCTATGTGGATATCAATCCTGCCTTGGCGGATTTCAACATCCACCCGGCGAAACGGGAAGTCCGCTTTGCCGATGCCGGGGCCATACACCACAAGATAACCCAGACGATCCGGGATTTTGTGCATCATCTGAATCTTTCCAGAGAGGTAGCCCGGCTTGAGGAGGAGCCTGCCCCGCTCTATGCCCTTCAGAACGGGAACAGGAGCGGCCCGGCAGACAGGGCTTCGATGCCGGCACCATGGAAGATACCCCGTGAGGAAGAGGCAGGAACAGGGCCCAGCCTCTTCTCCGGCGAAGCTGATTGGTCAAGACCCCCGGCTGCGGCCTCCCAACGGGAAACCGCAAGCCTGGCCCTGGAAGCCCTGAGCGATCTCTTCGAATTCGCCGATGAATCCACGGATGCCCCTGAAAGCAGACCCGAGAGCGCGTTCCAGGAAGTAGCGGAAAAGAGCCCCGCCTATGGCTTACGCTATGTGGGAAGGGCCTTCGGCCTTTTCATTCTCGTGGAAAATGAGCACAAGCTGTTTATGATCGATCAGCACGCTGCCCATGAACGGATTCTCTATGAGGAACTCCTTTCCAAGCCCATTCCCACCCAAGAGCTGCTGGTGGCCATACCCTTTGCCACGGAAAGTGAGGAAGATGACCGCTTCATCGCCCGGCACCAGGACGATCTGGCGCGGCTGGGGGTGGTGATTACCGGGGATAACGGGGCCTGGCGTATCGAAGCCCTGCCTGTGGCCTGGTGTCTGGGGGATGCTGCCACGGTCAAGGCTATCCTGAACCTCAAGAATGCCGGGGAAGATATAGCGGAACACTGGGCCTCCACCCTGGTCTGCCATCATGCCCTCAAGGAGGGGGATTATTTGGATGAGCGCACCGCCCTGTCCCTGGGTGAAGCGGCCTTAAAACTGGCGGTTCCTCGCTGCCCGCACGGCCGGCCTATATGGTATGAGATAAACCGGGAGACCGTGTTCAGGGCGGTGAGGCGCATTTAAGGCTCCTTGAGCCCCTCAGGGGCCGGGGCTTCGGGGGCTTTCGTCATTGCGAGGGGCGCAGCCCCGAAGCAATCCAGGCAGGGCAGCCCCCGTAGTGGATTGCTTCGCTCCGCTGGCAATGACGGGGCGGGGCTCCCCCGCCTATAAGGAACCTAGAGCTTGTCTATCAGCATGGAGCACTTTCCCGAAGGAATAGGGAGGGTCTTTTTTTTCTTGCCTAAGATATTAATGGTGAAATAGTAGAGCTTCTCACTTTCCATGTGGATCTCCCAGCCGCGGCCGCTCTTATTGGACAAAATGGTGATCATGTTCTTTTTCAGGGACAGGTTCTCCACCCCCATGATCTCCAGGTTGGGAATGATCCAGTCCACGGTTTTCCGGGGCAGGGATATGAACAGGCCCACGATGTTTTCGATGGTAAGGCAAATCGTAGAAAGCGCATCATAGGTGAGGTACTGGACACGGGGAAAGTCCGGCTTGTCCGGCCATTGCGCGGGCCCCTCTTTTAAGGGCAGATAGGCCTCCCAGAGATTCCCCTTGTGGTGATTGGAGGTATGCTGCCCGGTACTATGCGGGGTACCCTCAGGGCTCATGGAATCCAGCACAAAATACAGGTGCCGAATGGCGCACTCCCGGGCCAGATCCCAACGCTGGTACCGTTCCAGCCCTTTTATCACCATGAAGGTGAGATGGGGAAACACCGAGCCCCGATACCCCCCGCCGGTCTCGTCAAAAGCAGGCTCACTCACCGCCACGGTGGGGAAGGGATGGGGCGCACCAAAACATTGGGGATCTTGCAGCTTATAGATGAGCCGCTCTGCCTTATCATCATTGGGAATTTCCGCAAGAAGCGCCCAATAGCCGGAGAGCATTTTTACGGGAAGGCGCTTTTCATCCTTATCAATATCGTAGTAGAAACCGTCTTCATTATCCCACATGAGGGTATTGATCCGGGTCTTGAGGGAGAAATACTGCCGTTTGTACTGGAAACTGGCTTCCTTATCATTGAGAATATCCGCCAGTGCCGACAGGTACAGTACATTAATAGCCATCATGGTATTGAAGTCCATAGCATAGACCACGTTCTCTCGCGGGGCATTCACCATGCAGGTAGCCCCCAAAGGCGCCTCATACAGCCCGTTGGGCCGCTTACAGATCGAATCTATCCATTCGGTATACCGGTGCAGGATAGGAAGCACGTCCTTGATCCGTTTCTTGTTGGCTGACTTGTGATAGAGGTTGAATTCAGCCCAGGCAAAGAGGGGCAAGCCTAAGCCTTCAGGGTTATCTGCCTCCAGCACCGGAAGACCGGTTTCTATATTATAGGCGGATCGGATGGCCCCATTCGGCTCCTGGCGCTCATAGAAGAGATCCAAGGTGGGATGAGCCTGATAAATCCGGTTTGAGTATACCAGAAAGAAGGATGAAAAAATGGCATCCGCTTGCTGTACCACCAGGCTTCCAGGGTATGAAAAAAATTTCCCTTGAATGCTATTGACCTTTTCCTGCACCCCTGAAAGGACTTCCGGTTCTCTCACCGGATTGAGTTCCGGGTTTTGCTCCCCGAGTTCCATACCATCCGGTCTCTCCGTAGCTGAAGGGACGCTCTTTTCACCGCCCATATTCCAGCAATCCTGAATCCATGCCCAAGTTTTATCGTATACATCAACAAAATCCTGATCATAGAAATGGATCTTAGGAAAATCACGTTTTACCACAAAAGCTCCTTATGTTCGTTTGTCCTTCCTCCAATCGAACCTTACACCTGTGAACTTACTTGAGCCTAGGATACGGACCTTAGCTTCCGCTGCCGTTCTCGCCCCTGCTCAGGACTTCCCATTCCGCATAATTGCCTTAAAGTCCCGTTTATTATACAGTATATATACTAATAGTAATACATTTTTTTAGCAAAAATGGATTTTTGTTAAGCAGCTTTCCTAAAACCCCAGAGCTTTGGAAAAAACAGTGAGAAAATCCTGTAAGCCCTAGGCGTGAGTGAGGTACCATCGGTGTTTAAGTCCTATATTTCCTTGGAGGTTCGCAT
Source organism: Treponema sp. (assembly GCA_031282065.1). Taxonomy (GTDB): domain Bacteria; phylum Spirochaetota; class Spirochaetia; order Treponematales; family Breznakiellaceae; genus JAIRLU01. The sequence goes on along the minus strand of JAITEL010000059.1, from coordinate 16,793 downwards.
TTTACTCCCTACCACGCGTAAAACCTTCTGTTCCTGTGGCCTTGATGTTGCTCCTGAGCCGGGGTACGGCTTTGTATCCTGTCCGGTGTGCCGGCAGGAACCGGGGGCCCTGCCGGACCCCAATTTCCAGGCCCTCAGAAAAGCCTACCTGCTTATCCGGGGTTTAGGGGGGAAGCTCCTTAAAGAAGTTCCCTATGAACGTAATCAGGCCACGCCTGTCATGCCTGAAGGACATGCCCTGTCTGGCTTGTCTCTTAAGCTGGGGGTAGATGGGGCTATGGATATCATGCTCCACCGCAGAAAGAAACACATACCCATTACCGAGATTCGTCTTGAAGAAGATGCAGGGCGGCTGATTCATGGAGGCGCTAAAGACCCGCTGCACCCGCAGGAAACCTGGATGGATTATTCCCGGGCAGGCATGCCCAGCCTGCACCTCAAGACCGCCTCGAATTTTGAAATCGGCGAAGAGGCAGAGGTGTTCTTATTGGATTTGAAACGGCGGATTCAGTACCTGGAACTGATTCCCGGTACGCCTTTGGAAAGCCTCATCCGCTGTAACGCCTATGTAGCCATAGCGCCCTACCCGGAAAAACCCGCCTCTGTGGTGAAGCTGAGAAACCTGAATTCCTTTAACTTTGTTACCAAAGGGGTGAATGCGGAACTCTCCCGGCAGGAAGAACTGGTAACTCGAGGAGAAACGGTACGTCCCGAAAGCCGCCTGTGGAACGAGGCAAAGAACGCCCTGGAACCCTTTCAGAGCCGAAACCCTGAAGAGAAAAAGACTATGCTCCTCCTGGACGCCCTGCCCCCCTTAAGGCCGGGACCGGAGATATTGGAAGCCCTGGATAATTTTACCCTGGAGTTGCCCGAAGCCCGGAGAAACCGCCTCATGGATACCCAGGGGCTTACCCTGTTTCAAGCGGAATTCGTCTGCGATGAAAGCAGCAGAGCCGACTATTTTGAACAGACCTGTTCCCAGGGTGCAGAACCTAAGGAAGTGGCCCAGTGGATGGCCTCGTATGTGCTCAAGGAAACCAAGCGTTTGGGCTATACCCTGACCAAGACCCCCCTGTCTGCGAAACGCTTTGCCGGGATCCTCCACCTGCTCTCCCAGCGGCGGATCCACGGCAGTATGGCCAAGCAGGTGATCACCGCGGTCATCGAGACGGATCAGGACCCCGAACGGCTTATCAAAGACCGGGGTTGGGAACTGCTTACCGACCGCAAGGCCATTGAAGCTATCGTGGGAGCGGTTATTGAAGCAAATCCCCAGGAAGTGCGCCGGATCCGGGAAGGAGATGCAGGCCCCCTTCAGTTTCTCACCGGGCTTATTATGAAGGAAACCGGCGGCCTGGCTGAACCGACCCTGGTTAAAGAACTGCTTAAAGAGCGGCTCTCGGTTTCTTTAGTGTATGTCCTTTCCCTGGGTGGGGCCATCTCAGGCAGGCTTGGCGAAGACGGGACCGTGGAAAGCGGGGATGAGCGGGTCCTTAAAGAACTGCTTGCGAACTCAGGAAACATCCCCTACCTGGATGATAAGATTGACCCTTCCAAGATCCGCTACGAATCCATCCAAGTGGGACGGCCCCTGTCCGAAGAGCTGGTCCCGGCAGACTGGGCCTCCCTTACTGAAACCATTGCGGATAAGCTCAATTCCGGGACTGCCAATGGTATTGTGGTGGCCCACGGTACCGACACCCTGCCCTACACCGCGCCTCTCTTGTACTGGCTCTTTGCGGATGCAAACGCCCCAATAGTCCTGGCCGCTTCCTCCACGCCTCCGGGAGCTTCTTCCGAGGCAGCCAGGACCATGAGAAAGGCCGTTACCCTGGCCCTGAGTAAGCCCAAGGGGGTCTATGTGGTCCATGGGGGGAAGGTCCTATCACCGCTGAATCTCAAATTTGAACGGATAGGGGTGGACGGGTTTCGCAACTGGAACATGGCAGGTCCGGTCTTTTTCGGCAGTTCCCTGCTCACCGGGCCCCTGGAAGCGGATCGCTATGTCTTATCCCAACTCCTGGAAGAGGCGGTCAATACCATGTGCGTCATCCGTATCTATCCGGGGCTTCGTTCAGATTACCTCACCTGCCTCATAGACAAAGGGGTGAAGACCTTTTTTCTTGAGCTTTACGATACCGGGACTGCGGGGTTCCGGGAAGGCCCCTATTCCTTGAAACGGGTGTTCACCCTGGGCAGGCGGCGGGGGGTCAGGTTTTATTGCAGTTCCCAACAAGAAGGGCTGGTCGATTTTTCAGGCTATGCCGGTTCCCGTGAACTGTGGCGGGGAGGAGCGGTTCCTATGGGAGCCTACACCACGGAAACCGCAGTAGCCCGCTTCCTCGCGGCCAGCATCATAGCAGACCATGAAGATGAACGAGCCGCGCTTATGGAACGGGGAGCGTCGGAAAACCTAGAACTCATATAAAGGAGCGTGCTATGGGAATGCAGCGCAGTGCCACGAAAACCATAGGGATTCTCACCGGCGGCGGGGATTGTCCCGGTTTGAATGCGGCGATTCGGGGAGTATGCCGGGCCGCCTATGATCGGTACGGTATGACCATCCTGGGGATCGCCAACGGGTACCGGGGCCTCATTGAGGGGGATGTCCGCTTCCTCAAGCCGGAAGATTTCTCAGGGATACTCACGCGCGGGGGAACCATCCTGGGGACCAGCCGGGAAAAGCCCTTTAAGCCCGGAGGCATGGAAGATCAGGACGTTTCTTTCTCCAGCGAAGATAAGGTACAGGCCATCAAGGAGCATTACCACCACGGTAACCTGGATTGCCTGGTGATCTTGGGAGGCAACGGAACCACCACTACAGGATACCGCCTCTCCCAGGAAGGGCTCAATGTGCTAGGACTGCCCAAGACCATTGATAACGATATGGTCGGTACGGACCGGACCTTTGGCTTCCATTCAGCCCTTTCCATTGGGACCGAAGCCATAGACCGGCTCCATTCCACGGCACAAAGCCATAACCGGGTCATGGTCATTGAACTTATGGGCCACAAAGCAGGCTGGCTTGCCCTGTACGCGGGGATAGCCGGAGGGGGTGATGTGATCCTCATCCCGGAAATCCCCTATGATATCAAGGCCATTGGCCGGCACCTCATCAAACGGGCTCAGAAGGGCAAGAGCTTCTCCATTGTGGTCGTGGCTGAAGGCGCCTTGTCCCTTGAGGAAGGGGAAATGGACAAGAAAGACCGTAAGAAATACCGGGAAAAGACCGTGAAGACCGCGATTGCCTATCGGGTGGCCCAGGAGATTGAACAGGAGACCGGTATGGAAACCCGGGCAACGGTCTTAGGGTATGTACAGCGAGGAGGCATCCCCAGTGCATCGGATCGGGTCTTAGCCACCAACCTGGGTACTGCTGCGGCAGAACTCTTGGCCCGGGGAGAATACGGTAAGATGGTTGCCTTGCAGGGTACGGAGATCTGCTCGGTGGATCTCGCTGTTCCTGCGGGAAAGGTTAAATCAGTACCTGAAGATTACTATATGCTTGACAGCGCAGCAGCCGTGGGGACCTGCCTGGGAAGGTAAAGGCTAAGGCCCGTATACCCGGCAGGTATATGGCGTATACCTGCCGGGAACCTCAGGGTATGTTTTTCAGCGAACTGATATTATTAAGCACAGCCTTCCCCGATTCCAGGAGGGCCGTAGACTCGGCTTTGATCTGTAATATAAGGGTGTTCACCTCGTTTAAGGATTGAATGATCTGCTGGCCTCCATTATTCTGTGTTTCCACGGCGTTTCTGATACGCAGCTCTTCATCTTTTACCGAGCCGACTAAGGATACGATGGTATCAAACTGGCTCTGGGCTTGAACAGAGGACCCGCTGGATATATCAATGAGCTGTTTAATGCTCTTGAGGCTTTTCTCTATTTCCCCTGCCTGATGCCCGGAATTATCTGCCAAGTGCCGTATCTCTCCGGCAACTACGGCAAAACCCTTACCTATGGTATCCCCTGCATGGGCCGCTTCAATAGCCGCATTCATACCCAGGATATTCGTCTCATCGGCGATGTCGCTAATGACCTTACAGGCTTGAATCAAGGCATCCGACTGAGCAGACACGTCGTTTATCAATTCCCCGATTTTCGCGATGCGGTTCTTGCCCTCCAAAGAAGAGGTACTGAGCTTCAAGACGTTCTCCGCGTTATGCTCCAAGGTATTGTAGATGGACCGGACATTCTCGACCATGGCTTCCACCACCGCAGAGGATTTAAGGATCGCCGCGGCAGTCTCATTGATAAGCTGGGTCAAAGAGCCAATACCCTGGATACTTTTATTCATCTCTCCTATGGTATGCCCGTAGACCATGTTAATAGTCTTATCAATTTCTTCTTTGTGTCGTCTATTCAGGAGGTCTTTCTCGATTTCAAGGAAATGCCGGCAGTTTTCAGGCCGGTTAAGCCCGTTAATAATGGCAACTGCCATCTGTTCACAGTTGTCATACCCGCAGGCAGCACAGTTGAGGAAATCCCGCTCCTCTTTTTTATACATTTGAACATACACCGCCTGTAGCTCCTTCGCGGAAGGAATGGTAACGTTTCGTTTGAACAGCTCCGACCTATTGACGTAGGTACGGTCATATAAGCCCTCTTGCCAGTAATCATCCAGGAGTTTTTCCAGTTTACGATTTGCAGCCTGTTCGCTGCGATGCTTCTTCCTATAATGGTTCCTGGCAGCAACATGCCGGTTTTCCACCTTTACTTCAACTTCGTCAATTTGCCGCTTCCGGTTCGATGTGGCAGGTCCGCCGTTGCACCCCATTTTGCAATTAAGGCAATCCACCAGATTGTACGGGGAAAGGCTCTTGCTCTTGATGGCTTTCTCCAAATGGGCAAGGTAATGATAGACTTCAGGATTCCCCTCTATCTTCCTGGTATGACTTGAAGCTCTACTGTCATAGCGTTCCAGGGTACGCATGAGGCCCCCTGGGGTAGAAAAGAGGACCGCCCGTTCTGCCGCCGGGTTCTCATAGGGAACAGGCTCATACTGGCTGATGCGGTCCTTGGTGCGTTCAAGATGATTCAGGATGGACTTAAAGGTTACGTTGTAATCCCCAATACCCACCGCGTCGAATTCCCTTCGTTTGGCATAACAGGGAGAGATAGCCGCGATTTTATAGCCTGCATACTGGGGATAGTAGCGTTTAATCATCTTCATGATATGCACCATGGGGCTATCGGCAGGGGCCAAGTAGGGGATGAGTTCAGGCCGGTATATTTCAATGAATGAGACCAGACAGGGGCAGGGCTGAGCTATGATAAGGGAGGGGTTCTTCTTTTTCCTGTACGCCACATAGGACTTAATCGTGAGCTCTGCCCCAAAGCTCACATCAAAGACCGCTTTAATCCCGATTTTTTTCAGATAGCCGTTAAATTTCAGGTATTCCCCGCCAAACATGGTGGCAATAGCAGGGGCCACGATAGCCGCTATATTGGTTCCTTCCTTAAGCGCCTGCATAAACGGCTCAAAATCATCTATGCCGACTCTGGCCTTATGATCGCAGGCGTGAATACATTCACCGCAGCCCAGACAGAGATCGCTGTTAAACTCCACCGTAGATCCTGAGCCATTATTGCACATTTTCACGGGACACACCATGATACATTTATGACAATTAACGCAATTTTCTTTGATTAACCGGATCACCGGCTTTAATGCGGTCTCACGCATTCGATTCCTCCTTAAGAAACCATAGGAAGCAAGGCTACTTGATTATCATGCGTTTCTTAACTATCGACTATACTCCGGGTTTTGGCCCTTTATACCTATAAATACGTTCCTTTTAATTCAAGTATACACTATTTTACCTGATCTCCCAAACCAACTGAATGCTTTAAAATCCCCTCAAACGGTAAGGGAGGCTTTGAAAAGCCTCCTTTACTATAGGGTCTTTCTTTCCCTCAGTATACTGTAACGATTTAAAACGTGTGGCAAGCCTGGTCTTTGAGGCCGGGGGATCCGGGCTCTAGTTTTTTGTTCCCGAATGCCATTCCATACCCCAGCCAAAAGCTTGGTCAAGGTACCGCTGACTATCATAAAACTGAACAACTTTTTCAACAGAGAAGGTTTCGTTATGCTGATTTTCCAGCAGGGCAATACCGCATAGTGTTTTAGCCGATCCATATTCATCCATACGCACGATAATATCGTCACTGCCCGGATAGCTTAAGCGTACCACACCATCAACCTGCTGCCAGTTTGCGACGCCTTCATAAATAAAGGTATAAACCAAGATACGGGTAATCTGCGCTATCATTGTTCCGTTAATACGCAAGGTTTCACCTTCCGTTGATTCGCCTGTCCGATCATCACCGTCCAGGGAAATATACGGCGGGGCTTGATAATTGCCGAAAGCCTTACCCAATGCCTGCACACATCCCTTCTGCCCGCTTTTAAGCTCATACAAGCAGCCTAAATCCAAATCAACCCCTTTGCCCCCTCGAGAAAGGGATGCAAAAAAACCGGTTTTTCCCCTGCCTCCTCCATGATTCCAATTAAGGTTTACCAGGATTTCTCCTAAAGAAACGGATTTCTTCTCGAGGATGACCTTATTGCCTTTTCTTAATTCTATAGCCATATATCCCCCTGTAAGGCTGCAAGAAGAAACGCCTAAGACCCTCCTCCCTGCCTGCCTAGAAGTCCCTGCGCCGGGCTATATATGCAGCCCGAAATTCTTTACCAGCGCGCTAAGACCGCCCTGGAAACCGCTGCCTATGGCGCTGAATTTCCACTCGGAGCCGTGCCGGTACAGCTCGCCTACCACAATCGCCGTTTCAATAGAAAAATCTTCACCCAGATCAAAGCGTAACAGCTCTTCATGGGTAACTTCATTGATAATCCTGATGTACGCGTTGCTGACCTGTCCGAAATTCTGCCGCCGCGCATCGGCCTCGTGGATAGTAACGGTAAAAGCGATCTTGTGAATCGCTGCCGGTACCCTTGAGAGATCCACTTTGATCTGTTCATCATCGCCCGCACCGGCACCGGTACGATTGTCCCCGATAGAAACCACCGCATTGCTTGGGTGTTTGGGGTTATTATAAAAGATAAAATCCCCTTCACCGCTTACTTTCCCGTCCGCTCCCAGTAAGAATGATGAAGCATCAAGATCAAAATCCGCTCCCCCATCATACTTCTTGGTATCCCAGCCAAGCCCTACGATCAATTTCGATAGCCCAGGGTTGTTCTTGGTTAAATCAACCTTGCCGCCTTTCTGCAAACTAATTGACATTTCTGTCCTCCTGTACCACTAAGTCTAAAGTATATACACCCTATAACTACTTTCAACGTATGTCAAATAAAAAAGGCAATGCGGGAGAAGCATCCCGCGGCCTACGACTAGGCGTACCCGCTTGCGGCTATGGAACGAACAGGCTCCACAGGCCGCTATAAAAACGCTTGATCTCCTTGCAAAAACACTTGATCTCCTTATAAAATCTCTTGACCTCCTGGGAAAAACGCTTGATCTCCTGGGAAAATCTCTTGACCTTTTTGCAAAATCTCTTGACCTCCTTTGAAAATCTCTTTGCCTCATGGAAAAATCTCACCTATCTCCTTACCAAAACGTTTGATCTCTTTACCAGGACTCCCGCTTGTCTCAAAACAAAACCGGGTAAGGAGGGAATCCCCAAAGAGATGTACTTATTGACCTCCATGGCGGCTAGGGAAAGATAAATCCTTATTATACAAAGAAATAGAGAATTCGAGCGTGAGGAGCATACGCAGCCGCGGTACAAGGGCTCTTGACCTAATCGTACGGGATTGAGTATCATAAAACCATTAAAGCTACCAGGGAGATACCTATCGTGTTCTTTGCTTATAATACCCCCCCCCCCCCCCCCCTATACGGTCATGCACCGGTTCTCTCAGCCGTCGCCCTATAGGCATACTTGCCGCGTTTGCGCTCTTATGGGGAATTCTTCCTGCCTTTCCCCAAGAGCTTGACCGTGCTTCGCTTGCCCGGCAAAGTACGGAAGAGACCGCTGCCCGTTTATCCCTGGCCCGCTCGAGTGCGGATTACCCTGCCACCCCGGGGGATGTCTATACCCTTTCCTATTATGTAGCCGCCTTAGGAGGAGCCCTGAGCGTTCCCCTGAGCCTGGATGCAGGGTATCAGTTAAAGGTACAGCAGTTGGGAACCTTAAACGGCCGGGGCAAAAGCTACCTCCAATTAAGGACGGAGGTGCTCAACCTGGTTTCCCGAAACTATCCCCTGTCCGGGGCCTCCCTTACCCTCACCCACATGGGGCGTTTCCAGGTGGCCCTCAGCGGGGAAACTACCAGAGCCGGTATGCTTGCCGTGGATGGACTTACCCGCTTATCCTCGTTACCCACGGAGCTGACCCAGAAGGCCTCTCTGCGCTTTGTACGGGTAAGCACTGCTGCGGGAAAAGACCTGGACTATGACCTGTTCTTAGCCCGCCGCTTTGGGGATCTTTCCCAAGACCCCTACATACGGCCGGGAGACCAGATCCACATCCCTGCGGCAGGGCGCATCGTCCGCATAAGCGGCGAGGTCTTCAGGCCCGGTACCTATGAGCTGCTTCCCGAGGAACACTTGGACGCGCTCATCTCCTATTACGCGGACGGCTTCACCCTCAACGCAGTGCCCCAGAAGATGAGCCTCATCCGTTCCGGCAGCACTGCACAAGCCCCGCAGGAAATCCGTTTCATCTCCTGGGAAGAGGATAGGGCTATAGCCCTGGAGGATGGGGACGAGCTGCAGGTGGACCACAAAAGGAACCACCGGACAGCCGTCTTCTTTGAGGGCGCGCTGGTCCTACCCGGGACCGCCCCAGGCGAAGAGGAGGAGGAGCCTCAAAGCCCTCAAAGCCTCCAGAGCCCTCAAAACCCTCAAAGCCCCCAGAGCATATCCCGGATTCCCTATTACTTTTATCAAGGGGAAACCCTCGGCAATGCCAGCCGCAATACCTCAGCCGCTTTCAGCGATGTTTCGGACTTGGCCCAAGCTTATATACTCCGGGAGGGCCTCCAGATTCCGGTGGACCTGGAAGCTTTCCTCTTTCGCAACGACTATACTGCGGATAGGACCCTCCAAGAGGGGGATGTTATTGTCATCCCCTACCGCCGGTATTACACCCTAAGCGGGGAAGTGATTGAAGCCGGAGATAAACCCCTGTCCAGCCTGACCCGCTTATCCGCATTAGCCACCGAGTTTACGGACAAGGCCTCAACGCGCTTTGTACGGATCCGATCCGCTGCGGGAAAAACACGAGACTACGACCTGTTCTTGGCCCGCCGCTTTGGGGATCTCTCCCAAGACCCCTACATACGGCCGGGAGACCGGATCCATATCCCCGCGGCAGGGCGCATCGTCAGCATAAGCGGTGAGGTCTTCAGGCCCGGTACCTATGAACTGCTTCCCGAGGAGCACTTGGACGCGCTCATCTCCTATTACGCGGACGGCTTTACCCTCAACGCGGATACCGAGCGTATCCGCCTCTCCCGTATCCATACCCTTGAGGGCCTTTCAGGGGAGACCCAATTCACCTCCTTTCGTGAAAGCCCCCGGGTGCTCCTTGAGGACAGGGACAGGATATTCGTGGATGATAAAAGCGTAAACCGTCCGGTTGTCTTTTTTGAAGGGGCCCTTTCCCCGATGCGTACGACCGAGGTAGAAGAAACCAGCGCAGAGATCGAGGGGACATCCAAGATGGAATACCCCTTTTATTACGGGGAAACCCTGGGCAATGCGGTGAGAGCCATCCGCAAGCAGTTCACCGCGGTATCGGACTTGACCAACGGCTATATCCTGAGGGGAGAAGAGCAGATCCCGGTGGATCTGCGGCCCTTCTTATATGAGCATGACTTCTCAAAAGATATGGCCTTGGAAAACGGAGACACCATCATCATTCCCTTTAAGCAATACTTTGTCCTGGTAAGCGGGGCGGTGAAAGCCCCGGGGAGGTACCCCTATGTGCCGGATCGCCAGGCTGAGTACTATATCAACCTGGCAGGAGGCCGGGACGAGCTGCTGAACAGCGGCCGGGGCATTAAGGTCTTTGATATGTATCATAAAAACCTCAAGCTTTCCGACCACATTCCCCCGGAATCCATGATCAGCGTACCTGTCAATACCTTCACGGCTAAGTTTAATCAATTCGCCCCGGTTATTACCACGATCCTCTCCCTGGTTTCCGCGACCCTCTCCATCCTGGCCATTACCGGGGTATTCTAGAGGGGCTCCCCCGCCAGCGGGTTTAACGCCCATGACTGGCAGTGGTGATAAGGAGTCAAAGCGCCCCTTGCCTCTAGATGAGCGATAAGCGGGACGCACTTCCGAAGGGCGTGGGGGCTTTCGTCATATCGGGGATCGCAGAGGACCCGTCATTGCGAGGTGCGCAGCCCCGAAGCAATCCAGTCAGGAAAGTCCCCGTAGTGGATTGCTTCGCTCCGCTCGCAATGACGGGGCGGGGCTCCCCCTTAACACGATCTGTATGCCGGAGGGACAGTCCATACAGTAGTGAAGGGGCTCCATCACCACTCACATAATCCGTTATACTTAAGACCGGTACGGGAGTGATGCACGGAGCAGCAAGCCGTCTGTTACAAGACGAAAGGATACAGAAAGCCTATCTTGGTAATAGGTGAGGAGGAAAATGATGATACACAATAACCCTCAGGATAAAGGGAAGGTTATAGCGGATTTACGGGAGGCGATTGAGCACCGGGCAACCTGGATGTATTTACTCATTGAGGAGGCCCGCAAGGAGGGGCTGGGGGTGGATTTTGCCCGCCGGGCCATCACTGCCTGCGGCTGTTTGCACGGGAAGACCAAGTTCACCCCAACAGAGGATCTGCTGGCCTTTGCACAGGAATTTGCCAATCCCAAGGGAGCGGCTGTTTTTGAGATGGCCGTGGATGCCCAGCCGGAGGAACTGAAGATCGATTTTCACTATTGTCCCTTGGTATCCGCGTGGCAAAAGCTGACCACCGACGAGAAGAAGATCGCAGAACTCTGCGATATTGCGATGGAAGGGGACAGGGGGATAGCCAGCGCTTTTAAGAGCTTTACCTTTTCTCTGGGCAAGACCATTGCCCAAGGGAACCGGATCTGCGAGATCCGGTTTCAGAAGCGGCCCTCGAACAGAGAAGGTGCAGGAAAAAGGTAATCCCCAGGAGGTCCGCAGAACCTCCGGGGCTGATGTTCTTTTGTAAAAACGCCCGGTCAAGCTGCCGGGCCTTTTCCGTTGCGGCCGGCGGATCGGGGTTCTTTTCCAGGAATGTCAGCAGGTCCTCCTGTATGGCCCGGAGGGTTTCCAGGTTTGCGCGGTGGATGATGTTGGTATCGTCAAGCCGGGCCAGGATGCCCAGGAGTATGAGGATCCCGGCGTCGTTAAGCGAGACGCCTTCTTCCAGCATACGGGTCAAATGGGGAAGGGAATACTCCCGCACTACAGGAAACCCTCGGGATACTTCGCCCCGTATGCCGGTAATCCCCTGGGAACGGTAGATCGCTTCGCCGTGGGAAGGCGTGGGGCTGTAGCCTGCAAAATCGGCTTGGAGGTTCCGCGTCATGCTCCGGCATAGGTCGAAAAGCGCTTTTGCCGGGGGCCGCTCTTGGTCGTGAAACAAAAAACCGTACGCGGCGCTTATGACTCCCAGGGAAAAAATCATCCCCCGGTGGGTGTTGGCGCCGGAAGCGGCTTCCCGCATCCGCGCTTCGGCCAGTTTGCCGCCCTGCCGGAGGGACTCGAAAAGGGCAAGGCCCCCGTCATCCGCTTCCGGCTTTTCCCGGTAATCGAAACCCGCAGCGGCGCAGTCCGCAAAGAAGGGTGTTATCGCGGCGGCGGAATTGATAAAGGAAAAGAAATCCATGTCATCGTGGGACCCGTTGTGAAAACGGTCCACGAGGCCGGGTTTAGGGCTCACCGCAGCCTCGTAGAGCAGGGCTTTTACGGCGGCGGTTCGGATCGTTTCCTCCAAGGTTTTCCTGAAAAAGCCTCCCATGATGTCCAAGACCGCTTCCATCAGCACTTCCCGGGAGTGGGCCCGGGTTCTGGCGCAGCAGAAGGGGTCCCCGCCGCAGATGAGGCAGGACCTTCCGGGGCCGCCGCCGTCCCGCCGGGACAGTTTTTCTCCCCGGCTGTTAAGAACATCGATGTCAAAGAGCCGTCCCAGATCGTGGCGTTCCTCGGCCCAGGTTCCCAGGCGTTTAAGCCGCTCCCCGGTTTCCGCGGCGACCATAAGTCCCGTATAACCGCGGTTCTTTTCGATCCGCTCCTTATGAAGGATGGCTATGCCTTCGCTCCGTACCACGCGGGAAAAAAAATCCATCTCTTCCCGAAACGCCCGGAGCGCCCAGGGGAAGTGTTTGTATTCCCCGGGGATGTTCAGGGACAGGGAAACCAGCGTTCCCGTACCGGGAGGGAACTGAGCGAGAAGTTCTTCCTGCCGCCGTTTCCGATCCTCCCGGAACGCGAGAACCTCTTCCAGGGAAACCGGGACAGCCCCGAAACGATAGTCAAACCGGTTTTTGCTCATATCCCGCCTCCCTTCCACTTCCGTAGGTAATCCGCCGTGGCGGGGGGAACCAGTTCCAGGGCCTCTTCCAGCCTGCCTTGGGACAGCAGGTTTCTTACCCGTCCGGCGCTTACCGGCCCTCCCCCCTTTTCAAGGCGCGGTATCTCCCGCACGGCTATCCCCCAGGAGGGAAGCGCTTCTTTCATCTGCCGGTTATACGCGCCGGTTACCGGGTCCAGCGGTTCTTCCCCCACAAAGCGCCGGGTAATTCCCAGGGGACGGGCAAACCGTTCCGCGAAGATCTTGAGATCCAGCAGGGCGTTTACCGTTTCCGGGCAAACCGTGTCTTTGATGAAATAATCCGGAAAGGTGGCAGCGGAAATAAGATAGGGGCCTGAGGGATGAACCAGCGCGTTCTTCAAATGGGCGGTTCCGGTCCCGGCAAGGCGCAGCCTGACCTCCGCGGGAAAGGCGCTTTTTTCTTCGGAGACCACAAAGATATGCAGTACGTCACATTCGGCGGCGGCCCGCTCCGCCAGATACCGGTGCCCCAGGGTAAAGGGATTGCAGTTCATCACAATTGCGCCGCTTCTTCCCGCCGCCCCGCCGTTTACCGTCTCCGGCTTTTCAAGGAGTTTGTGGGGCTTTGCCCCTAAAATCAATGATTTTTGCGATTTATCGCAAAAATCTTCTTTGCAAACTCCCAAAGGAGCCTCGAAATGCGTGAAATCAGGTGTTTCTTCATACGAATTACGCAAAGTCCCACAGGCTCCTAGGGCGGCCACAAAGCCGGCGACGCCGTTTTTCTTGTTTTCCATTAATAGGGCGTTGCCGGTTTTCGTGATGGTGAAGAAACCCAGGCTGCGGAATAAGGCTTCGTTTTCCGGCTTGGTGAAAAGGAATAGGTGAAAGACGCCGTTCCGGGCGGCTTCGTCAATCAGGCCGCTTACAATCCGGGCGGCCAGTCCCCCTTCCTGAAAGTCAGGCGACACGGCAATGCACTTGAGTATGTTGCCGTCCAGGGAACCGGTTGCCGCTATCTCCTCATCCTCGATAAGGCAGAGGGAGTATCCGATCCGTTCATCGTATTTGAGCCCGTTCCTCGCGAGAAAGCAGCGAAGTTCCTCACGGTATCTTCCCTGAAAGGGAGAACCGGTCCGTATATCCATTAGTCGCCTCCTGTTATGACCATCACCAGCAGGTTGATGAGTTGGGGGAATACCGCCATGGCGATAAGGGCGCGGAAAATCTGAATGATGATGACGCCGGTATTTTCTACGCCGATGTCGGCGGAACTCAGGGCAATGTCCGACGCGCCCGCGGGGGTAGTCGTCAACATTCCTTCTTTCCGGTTAAAACCGCAAAAACGGCTGAGCAGCTTCCCGGTAATAAAACAGTTGATGATGTACCCCGCGATGATGATGACTATGGGCAGGGCAAGGAGCCTGAAGCCCCGGACATCCTCCACGCGTATGCCGCCGCCTATATAACAGCCGCTGATAAGGAGGGCGGTCTTCTTTACCCACGGAGGAAGATAGGCGAAATCAAAGCAGAGCCGCAGTATCAGTACCGCGATGGTGGAAAATAAGAAGGTCCCCGCCGGAATGCCCGCAAGTCCGCCGGCGAATCCCGCGCCCAAGGCGACGCACATCGTGCAGACAAAGGCTTGGGGAGATTTTACCGTTGATTTTACCCGTTGCAGCGCCGCGCCGCTCCTTCCGGCGGGAACGCTGTTGGTACAGGTTCCGCGTTCTTCCTTTTTAAGGCGCAGGTTGTCATAGGCAAAGATCATGGGTGGAAAAATTCCTACTCCCAGGATGTAGCGGGCCAGTTGGGCCAGGGCTACCTTGGGCGTGTCCGCCCCCATGTCCGCGGCGATTATCGGTATATCCGTAACCCCGCCGGGTACGGCGCACAACAAGGCGGTCAGAAGATCCACCGGGCTTACCATGTGGATCAAAAAGCCGGCGGCTAAATTCAGAGCGAGGAAGGCGCCCAGCGTGATGAGGGTCGGCTTTACCACCTGGGGCAGACATGTAACGTCGCTTTTTTCCATGGTACAGCCGATCAACGCGCCAGCAATGACCTGTACCATAAATTTGGTCGGGGAGGAGGGCATATACGCAACATTAAACAAAACATTTAACAAGGCCGCGCCCACCATAGCGCCGATACGCAGCCCGTTGGGAATCTTGATCAGGATAAAAATCCCGCCAAACACTCCGCCCGCCAGGAGGGTGAGCGGAGTGTTAAACAGAATCAGTTGAGGGGACATGGCCGAACTGGACCGGACGGTCCGGCTAAAACCTGACGGAACACTACTTCACCTGATGGATCAGATCGATGATGCTCCCGTCCCGGTAGGTTACCAGTCCTACCACCCGGTCGGTGTATTCCACCGGATCAGGCTTGCCCACCAGGGACTCTACCATAGCCCGCAGTTCCTCAATGGGAAAGACCGGAAGACGGGCGGCGGTAAACCGCTCCTTTAGATCTTCCCGTTCCGGGTTCACCGCGATGCCGTGTTCAGTAACGATCACGTCCACGGTTTTTCCCGGGGTTACGATAGTTCCCACCCGGTCCACGATGCAGGGCAGCCGCCCCCGGGTAAGGGGACAGACCACAATGGACACCGACGCGCCGTAGGCCGTATCCTGGTGGCCGCCAATGGCACCCCGGATAACGCCGTCCGAGCCGGTAAGCACGTTGACGTTGAAATTAACGTCCGCTTCCAAGGCGGAGAGTACCACCACGTCAAGCTGGTTTACCGCCGCGCCCGCGCCCCGGGGACTGGCGTAGTATTCCGCCGATATTTGATGATGAAACCGGTTGGTTTTAAGCGAATCCGCCGCCTTAAGATCAAAGCCCTGAACGTCCAGCAGCTTCTTGATGAGTCCTTCCTCGTGAAGGTCCACGATAGAGCCGGTGATGCCCCCCAGGGCAAAACTCGCGGTGATCCCCCGGACAAGCATCTTTTCCCGCAAAAAGCGGCTTACCGCCAGGGAGGCCCCGCCGGTCCCGGTCTGGAAGGAAAATCCGTTCACCAGCCGGCCCGAGGCTTCAATCACGTCCGCCGCGGTCTCCGCCATGACCAGTTCTTTGGGGTTGGTGGTGAACCGGGTAGCGCCGGTCATTATCCCCGCGGGATCCCCGATCCGGTCCACCTTGACGATGTAATCCACATCGCTTTCGGGAATTCCAAAAGGCACGTTGGGGAAATGCACGATGTTGTTGGTGATGATCACCGTCTTCTTCGCGTACTGGGCGTCGCACTTCGCGTAACCCATGGAGCCGCACTTAACCCCGTCTTCGCTGTCCCGGGAATAGCCGTTGGCATTGCCGAAGGGATCGCAGGAAGGGGCCCCCAAAAATGCCACATCTATGGGAAGCTCCCCGGTTTCAATGGCATAGGCCCTGCCGCCGTGAGAGCGGAAGACCACCGGCGTCTCCATGAGGCCCCGGGAGACTTCATCGGCCAGGTGTCCCCTCAGGCCCGATGTTTCTATGCGGCGGATAACCCCGTTCTGTATGTGTTTGATGAGGGGGGCGTGGCAGTCCGTAAGGGACGATGGGGCAAGGACCAGATTCTTAAAGCCCATTTCAGCGAGCGTATCCATCACCATGTTGACGATGTAATCGCCGCCCCGGAAGTGATGGTGAAAGGAGATGGTCTGTCCGTCCTTAAGGCCGCAGAGCCGTACCGCTTCTTCAAGGTCGGAAACAATCTTGTTATGGGAGACTTCACGCTGGGCAAGGGTGCTGTAGTCCTTTTGCAGCTTGTCAAGCTCAAAAACACCGTGAATGGCGCTTATGCCTTTAAGTCCGTTGATATAGTCTAACGCGTCTTTTTTCATTTTACCGCATCCTCTCCTTCAAGGGCTATGCCGGCGGCCCGGGCCAGGTCCAGTACGTGTTCTGCCCTGATAACGACGGGTCTATCCACCATCTTGCCGTTCAGGGAAATAACGCCGGAACCTTTGCGTTCCGCTTCCCGGATCGCCTCCAGCACCGCCAGGGCGCGGCGTATTTCCTTTTCCGACGGGGTGAACACTTCGTGCACTATTTTTATCTGCCGGGGATTGATGATGCTCTTGCCGTCAAAACCGAGCTGCTTGATGAGCATTGTTTCTTTCCGCAGCCCTTCCTCGTTGTTCACGTCGGAAAAAACCGAATCTATGGCGTCTATGCCGGCGTTCCGGGCCGCGAGCAGCACCATGCTCCGGCCAAAGAGCAATTCTATCCCGTCGGGAGAACGGGTGGTTTTCAGGTCCGTCACATAGTCCTCGGCGCC
>JAITEL010000006.1 GCA_031282065.1 Treponema sp. | reverse complement strand
GCGCTAAACCGGGCGATTTCGGGGGGGTAAACCGGCCGTTTTTCGGGTGGGAAACCGGGCGCTTTAGGGGTGGGAAAACGGGCGCTTTACGGGTGGGAAAACGGGCGCTTTACGGGTGGGAAAACGGGCGCTTTACGAGTGGGAAAACGGGCGCTTTACGAGTGGGAAAACGGACGCTTTACGGATAGAGAGCCTTGCCGCCTCGGGAAAGCTCATTCCTTATTTATAAGGAATGAAAAACGTAAACTCCCCTGCCCTGAGCTATCTCATGGTTACACCATGAGGAAACAGGAAAAGACCCGCACCAGGGCGCAGGGTCTTCCCTAAGCCCGGCCGGGTGCGCTTATGAAGCATAGCACCATCAAGGGGCCTTATACGCGCAAGCCTACTGGAGGGAAAGAAGCTCCTGGAGGGCTTGTTTCCGCACCAGAAGGGAGCTCTCATGGCCTGCCAGCGCGACCAGAAGGGGGATACCCGCTTGGCTGAGCGGAGGACCGGAGAAACGGCAGAGCGCGCCCACTGCCTGGGCGACCGCAAGCAGGGTCTGCTCATCCCTCAACTGCGCCGGGGGAAATACCCTTTGGCTCAAGGCCTTGAGCGCAAGGCCCTGGGGATCCATCCCTATGCGCCCTATAGCCTGTGCAATCTGTGCCTGGACCAGCGGCTCAGGCTCACGGGAAAACTGGGCCGCCAGAAAGGGTATGCTCTCCGCAGAGCCAAGCCGGGCAAGGAGCCTCACCGCCTGTAAGCGCTGACGCACGTCTACCGGCGGGTGGAGGAGGGAAGTCTTGAGGTTCGCCCGGACGCTGCCTGCAACTTCCATGAGATAGGCGGTGAACTCCGGTTCTCCCTTCCCCACCCTTCCTTCCTGGAGGGCAAGGCGAATCATCTCAAGGGTGTTCCGTACACCGGCCTCACTCAAGGGAATAGCGGCTAAGGCATACCCAGGAATGGACTCCCCAAGTCCATAGGTCCCTGGGGAGCGGTCCTCGTACCGGTCCTCTTCAGTGCCCCGGATCGCTTCCTCCACCTGATAGGCATAGAGCACCCAATCGTTTCCTCCTGAATAGAGCAGTCCCTCATCGCTTATATTAGGAAGGGATGCAGACCCTCTGATGCGTACAAACCAGCGCCGCAGTCCTTGGGGGCTGAAGCCCGCGGCCCGATTTTGGGAGAGCATATAGATCCCCCGCTCATTGTAGATCATACGGGCCTCCGGGAGCGCCCCTGGTTTTTCCAGGATTTCCTGAGTGCCAGCGGTATTTTCTCTGCTCCAGAGTATCCTTCCCTCGGTAAGGGAAAGGAGCAGTACCTGCCCCTGCCTCAAGGTAATGGCCACCTGCCCATCCCGGTATGCCGCGGCCAGCGGCAGCTCAGGCAGCAGGGGAAAATCCGGGTAGTCTCCTCCATAGCCCTGTATCTCACCATTAGGGTAGAGGACGAGCATGGGAAGGGTGATCCCGGAAGCCCCTTTCCCGGCATTGCCCCTATAGGGCGCTCCTGCCAGCGGGACAAGCACCGCAGGTACCTGGGGCAGGACCTGGGAGCGGGTGTTGCCAAAACCATCGATCCGGAGGACCGCTCCATTGGCCAGTGCCAGGAGCAGCCCCCCCTGCCGGTCTGCCACAGGAGCTATGGCTATGGCCTCATCCAATCGGGTATACCACAACAAGGTTCCGCCGGCACTATAACAGGAGACTTGTTTTTCACTGGCCGCAAAGATCCGTCCATCCCAGCCTTGCAAGACCGGCCCTACCAAGGGAGCGCCTAGGTCAGCCCGCCATAGTTCCCGGCCTGTACGGCTCACCGCGATGAGCACGCCGTTGGTCCTGCTGATATAGCTCGTTCCCTCCCGGGAGCGGCTTACAAAGGGCCCTAATCGCCCGCGGGCATAGTAGTTCCACAGGAATCTCCCGTTCCCGCTGTAGGCTCTGAGGTTCCCCCCATCGCAGACCACCACTACCGAACCATCCTGTACCGAGGGAAGCCCGATAACGCTTCCTCCCAGAGCCTGCTTCCACAGGGGCGCTCCCGGGCTCTGCGCCCTGAGGGGGAAGACGCTCAAGATACCCAAGACCCAGCCCCATACCCAGGATGAGCGGCATTTAAGTATCATGGACGGCCCTGTCTTTGGTAAAGAACCCCAGGCTCTCGATGTGCGCGGTTTGGGGATAAAAATCATAGAGCTTGAGCGCTTTAAGCTCATAGCCCCCTTGGACTAATGCCTTGCTATCCCTTGCCAGGGTAGCAGGATCACAGGATACATAGGCGAGCAGCCGCGGCCCCCGCTGGACCAGCCACTGCCGCAGTCCCGGGGACAGCCCCTGTCGAGGGGGATCTACCACCATAAAGCCGTAAGGCCCCTTAGGGGAACGGGTCTTTACCCACTGATCAGTACCGAGGGCCGCATAGCCTATCCCCTTGCCCCGGACATTTTCCCGAGCAAGAGCCAGGGCGCCGGGGTTTTGCTCCACCAGATCCATGCGGGGAAACAGATCCTGTAAAAAGGCCCCAAAGGTTCCCACCCCGCAGTACAGGTCGGCCATAGGCAAGGACCTGTCTGCTTCCAGGGCATGCTCCTTGAGGTCTTTGATAAGGAGTTCCAGCATGTTCCCGTTACTTTGAAAAAACACCCCTGCATCTATGAGGAGTTCCCGGTCCAGGAGGGAAACCCGTCCGCGGCGCAGGGCTCCTTCACTCAAAAACGTGTTGAGCCGGGAATACACGGTGAACCGGTCCTGCCCAGGGGGCGGCAGAAGCGCCCGTTCCCTGAGGGCTTGCCGGATGCCTGGGTCTGCCACAGGACAATCCCTAAGGGGGATGATGCGTGTATGGTCGCGGCTTTTAAACCCCAGGGCTCCTGGATGAAAGGGGCGTATACTATGGAATTGCACCCGGTTTCGGTATGCCCAAGGCTGTGAAGCAACACAGGTTAACGGCAAAGGGCTTGTTAATCCACCGATTCTGCTCAAGGCGTCCTGCACTATCCGTGCTTTCTCGCTGATCTGGGTTTCATAGCTAAGATGCTGGAGGGAACAAGCCCCGCATGTTCCAAAAACGTCGCAGACCGGCGTCCTTCGTTGGGGGGAAGGTTCAAGTATTTCCAGCAGTTCCCCTTTTGCCCAGTCTTTGTGTTCCTCACTAATCTGTCCGATGATGCGATCCCCGGGAACGGTGTAATCCATGAAAATACAGTACCCCTGGACATGAAGGACCCCGGCTCCACGGGTACTGATACCCTCCACCGGTGCGGTAAAAAGTGTCCCAATTCCCATTATTCATACTATACCATGATTGCCACAACAATCCTATAGGGAGTACAATAGACCTATGGATGGAGTGAATCTATCGGAAAAGCTCGATACCCTCAGTACCCCCGATACATGGCTCAGTGCCTATGATGGTGCGAAGCTTTTTGTGAGACATTGGATTCCCTATAGGTTCCTCCAGCGTAATCCTCTGCCTCGGGGCGTGTTACATATCGTCCACGGTATGGGGGAACATTCCCTTCGTTACGAAAGACTTGCAAAGCGGCTGAGCGAGGAAGGTATTGAGGTTTGGGCTGCGGACCAGCGGGGCCACGGTAAAACCGCCGATCTTTCGATAAACCCTCCGGGTAAGGGCGGGCTTTTGGGGCATTGTGCAGATACAGAGGGTATTCCCAAGCTTATAGGGGATATTGACTGCATCAACCAACGGATCAAGCAGATCTATCCCCAGGTGCCCTTGTTCCTGTTAGGACATTCCTGGGGTTCTTTTCTGGTCCAGCAGTACCTTGAAACCCATGCATACGGGCTTGCCGGCTGTATACTCTCAGGAACTCGAGGGCCGGACGGCTTACGAATCAGGATGAGCGCTCCCTTTATGGCTTTACTTACCCTGCTTAAAGGAGGGCCCCGTAAGATTTCGGTCCTGGCCCGCATGGCGGCGGATGGGCCCTTTAATAAGCCCTTTAAACCGAACCGGACCGCCTTTGATTGGCTCTCCCGGGATGAAGCCATGGTGGATGCCTATGTAGCGGATCCCCTAAGCGGTCTGCTCTGTTCTGTGGGCTTCTATCGGGATCTGAGTATACTGCTTAACCAAATTCACAAACCCGAGGCCCTTGAGCGTATCCGCCGGGACATACCCATCTATGTGTTCTGCGGCAGTGCAGACCCGGTGGGGGAGATGGGAAAGAGCCCCACCGCCTTAGTAAATGCCTACCGGTCTTTGGGGATAGAGGATCTGGAATTTGTCTTGTATCCTGATGCCCGGCATGAAACCTTGCATGAAACCAACCGGGAAGAGGTTACCGACAATCTCTTGAGCTGGATTATCCGGCATTGCGATTCCCCCGTGCCCCTTGAGGAGTCGCGTTCCGGTCATGGTCTTGAGCCGGCCTAAGGTTGGTAGTACAAGAGGCGGTTTCACAGGAGGCATGGTGAAACCGCTGCAAAACATAGGGGCGTTACCCGTGTAGTTTCGTTGAAACAGAACGTTTATTTTTCTATTGAGAGGCGGCTTCCTTGCGCATCCGTTATTCTACTGAACAAGACGGAAGGCCCGTTAAAAAAGCGATAGTGTATACCCAGGATGAACACGGTATTAGGGTTTCCGCGGTGGATCCCAAAGCGGTGTATATTATTGAATCCTTACAATCCAGGGGCTATGAGACCTATATCGTAGGTGGGGCGGTTCGGGATTTGATCCTCGGTAAAAGCCCTAAAGATTTTGATATTGTCAGTGCTGCCAGCCCTACCCGGATAAAGAAACTCTTTCATCAAGCCCGGATCATTGGCCAGCGTTTCAGGCTGGTACATGTGCGTTTTGGGACCCAGGTTTTCGAGGTTTCCACCTTTCGTTCCCTCAAGGACGGGCTCACCAGTAACACCTTTGGGACCATTGAAGAGGATGTGCTCCGCAGGGATTTTACCTTGAACGCCCTGTTCTATGATCCCCTGAAAGAGTTGGTGGTGGATTATGTGGGGGGTATACCAGATATACGAAAGAAACGGATCCGCCCTATTATTCCCCTGGCTACCATATTCAACGATGATCCGGTGCGGATGATCCGGGCCCTCAAATACGCTGCCGCTACGGGTTTCACCCTGCCCCTGCCCCTGAAATGGAAGATCAAGCAGCAAGCCCCTTTACTGGCGGGAATCTCTCCCTCCCGGCTCACGGAGGAGTTGTTTAAGATCATCCATTCTTCCTCTGCAGTACAGATTGTCGAAAAGCTCATAAGCTTTGGGGTATATGAATTCCTGCAACCCCATGCAAGCCATTTGATGAAGGAAGAGGCTGCTTTTCGTAGCCGCTATTTGGACAGCCTGAAACGTATAAGCTATGAGGGGTTTAAGGGGGCTCCCGGTGAAGCGCTCGCTGCGTTGCTAGAAGCCTATCTTGAAGGGATTACCCAATGGGATGCGGAGATCCCGGATCACTATAAGAACATCTTCATGGCTGCACGACGTTTTATCCTACCCATAAATCCCCCGCGAGTAGAATTGGATCAGGCTATCCGGCGGATATTCAAGGCTCACGGCATTATCATTAAGAAACCGCGCCTGTCTGAGTGGGGAAGGCGCTCCTTTCCCGGAGTTCTCAATCCAGGGGATGCCCCCCTTTCTCCGGGAGAGCCTTCTCCCCAGTGCCCGCGCTGGCATGCATGGCAAAGCGAAAGTCCTGCCGAGTAGCTTACTCAATCTCGCTCTGCCCTGGTGCGGTACGCTTTGGGGCCTTTAGCGCAGCCGCTTAATGAGCATATCCGTCTGTTCCTTGTATTGTGCGGGGGCGATGGTCCCTGCCTGTTCCAGGAAGGCTATGGCTTCACTATTACGGCCCGCAGAAGCGGCGTTGACTCCCTGGGCATAGGAAACCAGCGCGGGATCGGCACCGTATTGCAAGGCGGAACGGTAATAGGTTTCAGCAATATCGTACTTTTTTTGGTCATAGGCTACCAGGCCCAGGTAATAATGAGGGGCGTAATGGGTGTACCGTTGCTGTAAGGCCTGCCGGAAAACCGCTTCCGCAGTTTCCAAGTCCTTATCCTTATATGCTTGCAGTCCTTCGATAATGAGTTCCACAAAGGTCTTGCGGGTATGCAGGTATGCCTTATAATCCTGCTCCAAAGCTTCTAGGGTGGTCCAACTGAGGATGTGTTGGAAAACCACTTCCGCATTAGCCGGCGAGCTTGCTGAACTGGAGAGGAGCATGAAACATTCGTAGAGGATTCGCTCGTAATGGGCTTGTTTGCTGTCTTTGAAAAAGGAAACCAAAGCCCAGGATAGGCCTTGTAAATGGTCGGGAAAACCTTGCACATCTGCCAAGAATACCGATTCCAGGCTAGGCGCCTTATCTCCCAGGTTTTTTACGGTTTCAAGCCAGGCCAAATTCTCTTCGTAGATCAATCCCCCCGGAGATTTTGGGCTTTCCCCATCAGAAGGAGCAGCCTCGGAGGAAGTTTCGGTCTGTACTACAGGAGCAGCACTCTCAAACTTGAGGGTGCTAAAATAGATGGCGAATCCCTCCCGGATCCAGGAAGGAGGATGGGGGATAAAGGCCCGCAGGTATTGAATAAAGGCCTGATGGGGGAACATCCGGGCCTCTTCTGCACTGCCCCGGTGTATGACCAACTCCCGCCGTTCAGGCTGATTGTAGTGCATATACACTGCCCCGGGGCTGGTTTTTTCTAAGTGCTCTAGGATATAGGCATCATAGTCTTCCTTGGAGGTATAGGCCCGGACTTTGAGGGGGACCCGTATAGCGTCCTCCTTAAAATGGAAAATGCTGTTGTACAGCTTAAACCGGGTTTCCAATTCCTGGGAAAGGAGGGCTGCATCCGCAGCTCCGCTGTCACTTTGAACCAGGTAATATTTACCGCTTACCGATACCATTGCCGGTACGGCTATAAGCTGCGGGGATAGAGCGCTAAACAAGACCGCACAAAATATAAAACCATAACGCTTCATGGGAACTCCTCTTACCTATGCCACATGCATATCGCCTTTGCATGTTGTATATGAGCCTTGCTCAAAACACGGGGGGAGTTTTGAGCGAGGTTCACCTTCTTTTTAGTATCGAACAGGTGGCTATCAGACTTCTATAAAATCATGTTTGGATAATTTTGTCTATGATAATATTCACTTCTTCAATGAGAATACCCGTATACCGTTCGATGCTCTCTATAATATAGTGCTGCAGTTCATGTATATCTCCCCCTAACTGGATACCATAGGCCACATCAATGGTTATGACCAGGCGGTAGCCCATAGCAGTGTCTTTTATCATGATCTTTTTAATGCGTATGTTTTGGTTATACTCATCTACACAGTTGATAACCATATAACTCAGTGCGGTTTCTGAAATGAGCACCCGATTCCGCTTTGAGTATTCCGGACGGACCACTGACTTTTCATGAACCCTGAGGGTGGAACCTATTCCTGGGGGTACCGCCTTCCGTTTGAAGATCCGGATGGCATTATAAAAAATAGCGGGGTAGTTGCGTTTAACCTCGATTGAAGGTACGGGAATCACATGTTTTCCTTCGATACGCCTGGTTCTCATGGCGGTTTCAATATCCCTTTGGGAGGCGATATCCTCAATCTTTATGATTTTACTCGGCGGCGGGAGTTGGAGCCGGGCAGCGATTTTATTCACCATCTTTACGGAAGTCCCCAATATCAGGATTTTCTTGAACCGTTCCCCCTGGAGCTTGCGGGCAACCTCGTCTCGCTGGGTTTTGTTATCAAAAAGGGCGACTTTTACCGCGGAAAGGAAGGTCTTCTCTTTTTTTGCCGACTGACCTGCCAGTATGCGGTTATCCCGGATGAGCAGCCCGTCATCAATGATAAAATCAACACGGTACTTCTGGGCCACCAGTTTTGCCCGAAAACTTTTGCCCGTACCGCTTTCCCCCACCAGGGCATAAACTTTGACTCGCCGCAGGTTTAAAACGAGCTCCCTAATCATGGTTCCTTTTCTCTTCCGCCCTCACCCCTTCTTATGGGCACTCAGGATGCACGTTGTCTTCTTACCTCTATTGTACCCCAGGCGGGGGGGTCTTTGCTAATGGGAGGGTATGGTTTATTCTGGATCCCGATACGGTATGGCAGATCAGGCATAAACCGGGTGTATGTACAGGACCGTATGGGGTTTTGAGGAGGGCAGAGGGAACGTATGACTGAACTGGATATGGCCATACGCCTGGGCTTGGGTTTTGTCGCAGGGGCCATCATTGGGCTTGAGCGGGCCAGCCAGCACCAGGTCGCAGGCTTGCGCACTCACATTCTCATAGCCACCGGAGCCACCTTGCTGATGCTGCTTTCCGTTTGGCTTCCCCAGGAATTCCTCTATCTCAAGAACGGAGATCCCGGCAGGATCGCTGCCCAGGTGGTATCGGGTATCGGCTTCCTCGGGGCGGGGGCCATAATCCGGCTGGGAAACAACATCAAGGGCCTTACCACGGCCGCCTCCCTATGGCTTATCGCCGCGGTGGGCCTGGCCATTGGCGCGGGGATGTTCCTTGCCGCAGGGCTTACCCTGATTATCACCTTGATTACCCTGATACTCCTCAATCCTATTGAAGGCAGGCTCTTCCCTAAAGAGCGGAATAAACTGCTGGAAATAAACCTGAACACGGATAAGCCGGAAATCCCCGAACTTAACGCCTGTTTGCAGGTTTTGCGCTCTTTTATGGTCCGGGTCTTGTCTATGGATGTGGCTCAAAGCAAAGGGAAAGAAAAGGTAAGGCTCCACCTGTTTGTGGGCATTCCCGATACCACGGATGTGGCCAGGCTGGTGACGGCCCTTAAAAGCATTCCCCAGGTGGAACGGGTTGAGCTGAAGGAGAAGTACTAAGCTTAGGGAGGACAAGGGTCTTGCCTTACCTAGGACAAGGGCCTTGGCTTAACTAGGACAAGGGTCTTGTCTTAACTAGGACAAGGGTCTTGGCTTAGCTAGGACAAGGGTCTTGTCTTACCTAGGACAAGGGCCTTGCCCTGGGGTATGCTCTATCCTGCCGTAGGGTGCAGCGCTTCTTGAACTTCTTGTAAAACTTGATTAATGTCAAGAAAAACACCCTTTACCATAAAGGAGTATCATGGCTATTTTAAGGAGAAAAAATGTCAACGAAAGGCGATAAGCTATGGAACCTATCATCTTAGCGTCCGGTTCATTACGAAGGCAGGAGTATTTCCGCCTGCTCAATTTACCTTTCAGTATTATGCCTGCTCTGATAGATGAAGATTATGAAGGGATTGCGGATCCCCGGACCATTGCCGAGACTATGGCGATCCGGAAGATTAATAAAATACTCGATCTCCTGGCAGGGAGGACCCCCCCCTGGATTTGCGGGGCAGATACGATTATCGCGGTGGATGGGGAGATCTTTGGAAAACCCAAGGATAGGGAGGATGCCCACCGGATGCTTTCCAAAATGCAGGGCCGTTCCCATGAGGTGATAACCGCGGTTGCCCTGTTTAACAGCAGGAGCCAGGCCAATCCCATTGATTGCCGATCCGTGGTAAGCGCCGTGTTTTTTGCCCGCCTCTCGGAACAGGAGATAGAATGGTATCTTAACACCGGCGAGTGGCAAGGGGTCGCAGGAGCCTACAAAATCCAGGGCTTGGCCGGTTGTTACATATCCAAGATACATGGTTCCTATAGTTCCATCGTGGGCTTGCCAATTCATGAGTTTTATGTCATGTTAAAGGAGAACGGCTACCCTTACGGGAATTCCTAGCCGTTCATCATAAGCGACAGGAGAAAAGCCTGAGACTTTTCTCCCCATTTTCCGCCGCCTTTGGGCGGTGAGATACAGGGAAGGCACTCCTCAGCAGGGTCCTGCAGGGCAGATTCATCTGAGGGGGCGCATAGGGGGACATTGTGGCGGTAGTTACCATGAAAAGCCTGCTTGAGTCGGGAGTACATTTCGGCCATCAGGTAAAACGCTGGGATCCGCGGATGAAGAAGTACATCTTCGCAGAACGGAACGGCATTCACATTATTGATCTGCAAAAGACCATTCAGGCCATCAAAGATGCCTATGATGTGGTCCGCAAAACCGTAGCCGGCGGTAAGACGGTCATGTTTGTAGGCACCAAAAAACAGGCCCAACAAGCTATTCAAAAAGAAGCGGAACGCTGCGGTATGTATTATGTCAATAACCGCTGGCTTGGAGGGATGCTCACCAACTTTGTTACCATAAAGAAATCCCTGCTTCGGCTCAAAAAATTGGAAAAGATGGAAGTAGACGGGACCTTTGAGAATCTCACCAAGAAGGAGATCGCCAACCTGGCAAAAGAGCGGTCCAAGCTGCAAAAAAACTTAGGGGGCATCAAGGAGATGAAGGAACTGCCGGGGATACTCTTCGTCATTGATACCCGCAAAGAAGCCATTGCCGTAGCCGAAGCCCAACGCCAGGGTATACCCATCATCGCTGTGGTGGATACCAACTGCAATCCTGAGGGTATTAATTACCCCATCCCGGGCAACGACGACGCTATCCGGGCTATCACCTTGTTTACCCAGATCATCGCCAACGCGGTGGTGGAAGCGGACAACGAGGTGGGGCTCAAGATCATCGAAACCCTGGGGGATGATGACGAGGGCATTGAAGCCATCCTCACGGATGTGTCCATCAAGGAAGAGGACCGGGAAATCGATATCCCGGCCTACTGCGCAGGCGATGAAGCTGCGGAAACCAAAGGGGATGAGAAAGCCGAACTGCCGGTGCATGCGGATAAGGTCTATGCAGGGGAATAAGGGAAACGACGTTTCAGGAGGATGTCATGGGAATCAGTGCAGGGGATGTTAAGCGGCTGCGGGAGAAAACCGGCGCGGGTATGATGGAATGCAAGAACGCCTTGGTCGAGAGCGGAGGGGATATGGACCAGGCGGAAAAACGCTTAAAAGAAAAGGGCCTGGCCGCCGTGGAAAAACGGATGGACCGGGCGACCAATGAAGGCAAGGTCTTTGTTAAAATCCGGGACCAGACCGCGGTCCTGGTCGAATTAGCCAGCGAAACCGATTTCGTGGCCCGGAACCCTGAGTTCATTGCTCTGGGGGGCCTTTTAGCCGACCGGATCCTGGACCGGGGCTATACCGAAGCGAATGAGGAATTGCGGGGCCTAGTAACTGATTTGGCCACCAAGATCCGGGAAAACCTGAGCCTCCGGCGGCTTCAGGTGGTCCGCGCCGAGGCTAACCAATACCTCACCCAGTATATTCACGGGGATGGCAGTATCGGGGTGGTGGTAAAACTCCAGGCCGATAAACCCCAGGTATTCCTGCAGGACGCGGTCAAGGATTTTGCCTTCAGCATTGCCCTCCATGTAGCGGCTTTTAACCCTGCGGCCCTGGATAGAACCAAGATTCAAAGCGAGTTCCTCCAAGAGCAAAAGGCGATTTTCCGTAAACAGTTGGAAGGGGATGAGAAGCTTGCCGGTAAACCCCAGGCAGTACTCGATCAGATCCTCCAGGGGAAACTTACCAAGTATCTGTCGGATATATGCCTTATGGAACAAGGTTATGTGAAAGAAGAGAAGATAAGCGTTGCAAAGGCCCTGGCCGACTGCGGGAAACAGGCCGGAGCGGACTTACAGATAGTCGAGTACCTGTATTTCAAAGTGGGCGCCTAAGCGCGCCTATTTGCAAGCAGATCCCCCTAAGCGGGGGATCGAGGAGCAGACTATGCACAGTGTTATTACCGCATCCGAAGAGCGGATGAAAAAGAGTGTGGCAACCCTTAAAGAGGGCTTTGCTGCCCTCAGAACCGGGCGGGCCTCGGCGTCTTTGTTTGATAAGATCCGGGTTGACTATTACGGCGATAAGTCTCCTCTGAACCAGGTGGCGAATATTTCCATTCCCGAAGCCCGGCTGGTGGTGATTCAGCCCTTTGATAAGAGCCTTATAGGGGAGATTGAAAAGGCCATCCGTTCATCGGAACTCTCCCTTAATCCCAGCAATGACGGTAAGGTGATACGCATCGCCATTCCGCCGCTCACCGAAGAACGGCGAAAGGAACTGGTCAAAGTCGCCAAGAACCAGGCGGAACAGAGCCGGGTGGCGGTACGGAACATCCGCCGGGACGGCAACGAGGAACTGAAGAAGCTCCTCAAAGAGGGAAGCATCACCGAAGACCAGGAGAGCAAGAACAGCCTGGAATTGCAGAAGCTCACGGATTCCTATATTAGTAAGGTTAATCAGATATTGGAAGAGAAAAACAAAGAAATAATGGAAGTCTAAAGAAATCATGGCCTCATCAGTAGTTCTTGCCGGTTCCCGTCTCCCCCGCCATATTGGTATCATCATGGATGGGAATGGCCGTTGGGCGCAAAGGAAAAACCTCCTGCGCACCCAAGGACATCTGGAAGGCCTTAAAAGTGCAAAAAAGATCGTCAAGGCTGCCAGCGATCTGCATATTCCCTTCCTCACCCTCTATGTCTTTTCCACGGAGAACTGGAAACGCACTGCCGAGGAAGTGGGGTTCATTATGGGCCTGGTGAAGCAGCACCTCAAGGCAGAACTGGATTTTTACCGGGAGAACCGGATTCGGATCCGTCATACCGGAGATATCCAGGGTTTACCCCCGGATATTGCCCGGGAACTGGAGGAAGCCGGTGAAGACACCCGTTCTTTTGAAGGATTACAGGTCATTCTCGCACTGAATTACGGCGGCAGGGACGCCATAGTCCGGGCAGTGCGGCGTTGGCTTGCTTCTTGTGAAAAAGAACCCGGAGAAAAGCCCTTACCCGCAACCGTTACCGAAGAAGCTATTCGCCGCTTCTTGGATAACCCGGACATTCCGGATCCTGACCTCATCATACGGACGGGCGGAGAATACCGGACCAGCAATTTTCTGCTGTGGGAGGGGGCTTATGCGGAATACTATTTCTCAGAGCTTCTGTGGCCTGATTGGACGGAAGGGGATTTGCGCAGTGCCCTGGCTGCGTATCAAGAGCGGGAACGGCGCTTTGGCGGGAGAAAGCCATGAAAACGGTGATCCAGCGGATTTTATTGTTCGTGATTGGGCTGCCCCTGGTGATAGGGATTGTGGTATTACTCCCCTACAAGCAGCATCTGGCGCTTAATCTGCTGGTGATAATCGTAAGCGCCCTGGGAGCCGCTGAATTTGCAGGGCTCCTCAAAAAGAAGCATGCCCCCATTGAACCGAGAGAAGCCGTCATCCTGGGATCGGTGCATCCCTTATCTGCAACATTGACGGCCAGCTTTGATTTCCCAGCCCAGATCGTGCCGGGGACCTTTATCCTGGGAGCTTCCTGGGTCCTGGTCTCCCGGATTTTTGCCGGGGAGGATAAGCTTAAGGGTGTGGCAGACCGGTTTACCGCAGCGTGTGCGATCCTGATCTATCCTGGGGTGTTCCTGGCCTGGATCATCAAGATGAGCCGCTGGGCCTATGCGGACAAGGTGATCCTCCTGTTCCTGCTTATGGTGATTGCCAATGATTCTGTGGCTTGGGCTGTGGGTATGCTCTGGGGTAAGGGAAACCAGGGGTTCATCCCTGCAAGCCCCCATAAAAGTGTGGCGGGTTTTATCGGAGGGCTCGTCGCTTCTATCATCGTTGGAGGGGGAGCGTTTTTTTTTATACCTGAAGCCTTTCGTTCAGCGCGTTTACCCACGGTAAGCGCAGGTATGCTGCTGGGGCTTATATCCGGAGTGGCCGCTTGCCTTGGAGACTTGGGGGAATCGGCATTGAAAAGAAGCGTAAACATGAAAGATTCTGGAACCCTCATGCCGGGCCGTGGGGGGATCCTGGATAGTATTGATTCCATCAGCCTCGCCGCTCCGGTGTATTATGTGTCCTATTGGTTCCTCTTTGCGTAAAGTATTCTGCCCTCTGGATCAAGGTGTTTGATCCGGGGCGATCAAGGTGTTTGATCCGGAGCGATCAAGGTGTTTGATCCGGGTGGATCAAGGTGTTCCACCCGGCTGGTTTGAGGAGCAAAGGGATAATACTCAAGCCCTTTTCTCCACACCAGGGTGAGGTTCTAGTCGTTTATCCTGCTAACCCTAGCGCTCTCATTGACTGTGATGTCATCATCAAGCACATTCCTCATCAAAAAGATCGCTGCTCAATTCAAATGGCTCAGCCTGGATACCGGAGCCAGCGTGGCCGTGAGACCCAGGTCTCCTTAAAGCGGGCTATGGATGTATCCGGCTTAAGAGGCTTTCCGCATGGGCCAGAAGCCCCTCAGATCGGGCGATCCGTTCCGCTGCCTGGCAGGCTTGGTCGTAACCTGTACCGGGAGTACAGCGAAGGGTGGTAAGGGTTTTGAGGAAGTGCCGCACCGAGAGCCCCCCGGTAAAACGAGCGCTCCCAGAGGTAGGCAAGGTATGGTTGATCCCTGCGGAGTAATCCCCCAGGGCTTCTGCAGCATATTTCCCAATGAACAGAGAACCGTAATGCTTCAGGTGAGGAACCCAGCCTTCAGGATCTGCCACCTGCAGCTCCAGGTGTTCCGGGGCTATGGTGTTGGCAATGCGGATAGCTTCTGCTTTGGACCGGTAGATGATAATGAGTCCTCCGGTATCCAGGGAAGAGCGGGCAATGGAAGCAGTGGGTAAACCAGAAAGCCTTAGTTCCAGTCTTTGCAGCACCTGGTCAGCCAGGACGGGACTGGGGACGAGGGCCCGGGCGCGGGCATCAGGATCATGTTCGGCCTGGGCCAGCATATCCGCGGCAATAAGATCCGGGGCTTCCTCTGCAATGATGAGCACGTCCGTGGGGCCGGCCACCAAATCAATACCCACCTCACCGAAAAGAAGCCGTTTTGCGGCAGCCACGTACTTGTTGCCAGGGCCGACGATGACATCGACTTTGGGGACGGTCTGAGTACCCAGGGCCAAGGCAGCGATGGCCTGGGCGCCTCCCATAGCAAAGACCCGGCTTGCCCCGGCCAGATGTGCCGCAGCCATGATGCGGGTATCCGGGAGACCTGCTTCCAAGGGAGGAGAGCTGAGGATGCGCTCTTCCACTCCGGCAACAGAGGCGGGGATGAGCCCCATGAGTACCGTGGAGATCAAGGGAAAACGGCCTGCCGGTACATAGACCGCGGCTCTTTGTACGGGGACTACCCGTTGACCCGTAAGCAGCCCAGGGGCTAGGGTATATTCAAAATTGACCATCTGGGCTTTCTGCTGCAAGGAGAAGCCACGGATATGGTCTGCGGCTACTTCCAAGGCTGCGGCCAGTTCCGGTTCAGCCTGTTTGAGCTGCTCCCCTGCGGCCTGTACCAGGCCAGAGGGTACCTCCAAGGTTTCCGGGGCGCTTTTGTCAAATTGAAGGGCAAAGCGCCGCACTGCCTTGTCTCCTTCCCTGCGTACTGCGGTAATTATCTCCTGTACCGCAGCAATAAGGGAGGGATCTTCTTGCTGCAGGGCAATCCCCTGCCAATAGGCATCAAAGTCTATACTGGTAATACGGTTCATAGGTTTTCCTCACGCATCTGTTCTGTTTGTTCCGATCGTACCGCATCAGGTAAGTTTATAATAGACCTGCCCGCCTGAGGGGTATAACCGGTCCGCTCTAGCCACCGCATAAAGCACGTCATGCAGCGACTGCGCTCTCCCCAGACTATGTCAAAAAAACATAGTATCTTTAACAGAGAGGCAGGAAAAGGAGGGCTCGTACCGTCGGTTTCCTACGACTCTATACCACCCCTCCATCATCGCATCATCCAATGGCTTTCAGCAGGTTTCCCGCCCCCAGTACAGCGATTGCGCGTTTCATCTTGTAGGCCGGAAACACAAACACAAACGCTCCGCTCCCCTTTACCAAGACAATACCCCGCGTACATACGCACAAGCCCATCTCGGCTTGTATCTTAAAAGGCAATCCCCGGATGCAGTCCCTTTGCTAGTTTTTCCACCGTGTAGGCAAGCCGGTCTCCCGGCAGGACGCTTTCAAGTTCGATAATGACAAAGCGGTTGTTCTTTACCGCGTCAAGCTGTGAAAGGGTGTCGTTTGCCTTTATTTCAGCTATTTTTGCTTCTACCGAAGGGGAATCATAATCATGAATAATGATAACTTCCGGCGAGCGTTTAAGCACTTCCTCGTAGCTTACGGTAATCCAGGCTTTCTCCTTAAGGTCGTCGAATACGTTTTTGCCCCCGGACTCATTAATGAGCAGGGTCTCAAAATTCACGCCGCTGCACGTAAAGACCCCGTCGTTCCCGCTGTCGTAGACGAGGACTCTGACCGGCGTCCTGCCCGCAAGCTTCTGTTTTATTGAGGCGATACGCGCCTTCTGGTCGGCGACAAACGCCGCGGCGCGGTCCTCAACACCGAAGATTTTCCCGATGTCGTTGATTTCCTCGTAGGTCTGCTCCAGGGTTTGTGCGGCGTTCATATACACGGTCATGCCGTAACCGGCAAGCTCGTCAATGTCAAGGCCGTCGCCGCCGAATTCCCAGTCAATACCGTAGATAAAATCCGCGCCGCTTGAAATAACCGCCTCCCGTGTCGCGGAACTGTGGTTCAGTTCGGGGATTTTTTTGAAATCCTCCGCGTACTCAGGCAGGGGGCCGCGACTGTGGTTCCTGAGGCTGGTCCCCGCAATGTAATCGGTAAGCCCCAGCGCGACAAGGGTCTCTGCACAGTTCGGCCCCAGGGCAAGCACCTTTTCAGGCCGCCTGCTTACGCTAAGCGTCCTGCCGTAATTATTAAAGCTAAGCGGCGTAAAGCCGTCCGCTGCCCGCGCTTCCGATGCGCCGCCTGAGTTCCCTTCGGTTTTGCGCGAACACGAAGACAACGCGAGTGCGAAAACCAAACCGATTGCTAAAAACACCAAGTGCTTTCTCATAAATCCTCCAAAGAATATATAAAAATCATTTTTCCCCGCGTTCACCACGGGGGGAAAAATAAATCTTTTCCGGTATGTAGGTGATGACCGGCTTGCCCGTTACCCGGTGAACCGCGGTTTCGCAGCGTACGCCGTAAATCGAAAAAATGCGCTCCGGGGTCAGTACTTCTTCTGGCGTTCCAGAAAGTACCACCCGGCCTTCCTTCAGTACATAAAGGCGGTCGCAGTAGAGAGAGGCCATGTTAAGATCGTGAATGGCCGAAAGCACCGTCACGCCTACTTCGGCGCTGCGGCGCTTCACAAAATCAAAGATCTGAATCTGATAGCTCACGTCAAGATGGTTGGTCGGTTCATCGAGAATGAGAAAATCCGATTCCTGGGCGATGACCCGGGCTATCAGCACCCGCTGTTTTTCACCGCCCGAAAGGTTCCGGTAGTTTCGTTTTGCCATATCCGCCATGCCTAAATGTTCGAGGGCGTGGTGCACAATCTGAGCGTCCTCTGCGGTGTCCGGGTCGAAGAGCTTTTTATGGGGGCTGCGCCCCATAGCGACAATCTCCTCAACCAGAAAATCAAAAGGCACCTCGTTTTCCTGGCCGACGACGGCAAGTTTCAGCGCGGTTTCCCGGTAGGGCATCCTCACCATATTCTTGCCGTCGAGGGTGATGGAACCGCTGTCAGGGACAAGCGCCCGGTAGATGTTTTTGAGCAGCGTTGACTTTCCGCAGCCGTTCGGACCGATGATGCCGATAAATTCACCTTTTTGTACAGTAAGCCTTATGTTTTCAATGGTAACGGTGTCGGTGTATGAAAATTGCAGGTTGTTTATTTCCAGCCGTGTTTCCGCCATTATATTCCCCCGGTTTTGCGCTTCAGGAGAAAGATGAAAAGCGGCCCGCCGATAATCGCCGTGAGTATGCCTACCGGCAGTTCTTCAGGCGCAAGCAGCGTCCGCGCCGCCACATCAACCCAGATAACGAGGATGCCGCCGGAAAGCGCCGCCACCGGCAGCACCCGTTTGTGGTCCGCGCCGATGAGGAGACGGCTGAAGTGAGGCACCATAAGCCCGACAAAGCCGATGGTGCCGCTTACCGCAATGGTGGTTCCCGCCATAAGCGAGGCTACCAGCACCAGCGTTTTCTGTGCCCTCCTGACATTGACACCCAAGGTGCCGGCGCTTTCATCGCCCAGCAGGAGCAGGTTCAGCGTACGGTAATTAACCATAAGAACGGTCATGCAGACGATGAGGACGGCAAAAGGAAGGGTGAGATAGGCCCAGCGAGCCCCGGCAAGACTCCCCGACATCCAGAACGTCGCGTTATGCAAGCCCAGCGCGTTGGGCGCGGAAAGGGTAATGATCCGGGTAACGCCGTCCATGATCATGGAGACCGCAACGCCGGAGAGCAGAAGCTGGGTGATGTTTATCCGCCCCCGCACCCTCGCTATGATGTAGACAAAAATAATGGTAATCGCCGAACCGATGAAGGCACTGATGGAAAGCGAGTAGGTTCCCAAGAATGAGAAAACACCGAAAAGCATGCCCAGGGTAGCGGCCGCTGCTGCGCCCGAGGACACCCCCAGGATAAAGGGGTCTGCAAGCTGATTCCTCACCAGGGCCTGCATGGTAACGCCGGTAACCGCGAGGGAGGCTCCCACGATAAGCCCCAGGAGAACACGGGGCAGCCGTAAGCCCCGCACGATGTTTTCCTCAAGCCGTGTCCAGGTATGGCCGACCAGGCCTTCCACGCCCGGTATAGAGCTCACGATGATCTTTGCCGTTGAAAGAGGCGGCACCTTCACCGGACCGAGACCCACACAAAGGACAAGCGACAGGAACACCGCCGCTGCCAGCAGGGGGACGACAATGCCCATGCTTCTTCTTGCAGGCTGAAAGTGATGTTTTATAAACGAATGCACGGTATCAAAACTCCAATAGTTAATGGCGGGAGTTCATCTCCGAACAGAAATACCGCTTCGTATTTCCGTTTGTTCCTTCATGGAACAAGGGCGGGTAAAAAGAAAAGGCTTCACGCTCTTGTAATCCCTTCGTGGGATACCACAAGCAGGGTCGGCAGGGAAACATGAGGTTTTCCTGCCGGCCCTAGGGTAGTATAATATAAGGACGCTTGTTTTTGTCAAGCGGGGATCGAAGGCATCTGTCAGCAAAGTGTTCTCATTGTTTGTCTTCACGCCATCACATCTGATTTTATGTATAGGATGTCCTGCGGGCAGACTTTGGCGCAGATACCGCAAGCGATACACTTGCTTATCGCGGCGGCGTTTTTCGACTGGACGATTACTTTGAAGGGACAGGCTTCCGCGCACTTGCCGCAGTTTTTGCATAGTTTCTTGCTAACCAGAAAAACACCTGATGGATTCGCCTTGATTGCATCTTCAGGACAGGATTTGGCGCATTTTCCGCACTGAACACACAGGGTAATCTTAGGCTTGCCGTTTTTCTGACCGATGTGGATACACGAAAGGTCTTGTTCGATAGGGTTCTCTGTCTTATAAAAAGCCTGGGCGCAGGCCATCTCGCATGTAAGACAGGTCATGCAAGCCGAAGCGTCTTTTACCGCTAATCTTTTCATCGTTACTCCTCTCAAAAGTGATTTGAGGAAAGGGGATGCCGGATGCCCGTCTCCCCTTTCCATGATTAGGTTAATCCCAACGTATTTTCGTTTGGGTAATGTTCCATGAACCGGTACAAAAGGTATGCGTGCTTTTTACCACCTCAAGCCTTTTTTCTGCTGCTACCATAAACCGGGGCTCCGCGGCATGCAACCGCTTATCCTGTGAGGTATACAACTCGCGGTCCACATCAGTATCGGTATACACATCCATACCAAGAAGCGAAAGGGCGGATATATCCCAGGCAGGGCGCAGTTTGTCGCTGAGGAACAGCTTATTCATGTATTTCAGATGAACTCCATCAACGCAGTATCTGCCGTAATGGGCGTCAAAGATGAGTATCCTGCCGCCGGGACGCAGCACCCGTTTCCATTCCTTATATGCTTCCTCCGGATCATACAAATTCCAGGTTACATCCCTACTGACCACAAGGTCAAAACAGTTATCGGGAAATCCCATGCTGTGGCTGTCCATTTTCAGGAACAGGGGGTTTACCATCCGGGCATCCGCGTTCGCCCGGGCTTCTTTCAGCATTTCCCCGCTGCAATCAATACCTATCACCCGGTTACCGGCCTTGCTCAAGATAATCGAAAAAAATCCGGGCCCTGCTCCCACATCTAACACATCCATAGCAGCCCTTTTCGGAGCATGCTTCACGATGGTTTGCAGCCATACAGAGCTACCATGCAGGTTAAGATCCTGCTGAATCATGGTACTGAAATAGGGCGCCATAGCAGACCAATAGGCTTCGATACTGTGCTGAATAACCGATTTTTCCATAAGATACACCTCTCCTTTCTGGGATAACCATTAAAACATAAAAAACGAGAGTTCATCTCCGGCGAGGACGTTTCTTTAGGAAACAAGCCCGGTTATCCCTTCGTGGGACGGTTCGACAGGTAAAAACGCAGATTCAATGTAACGCGCTCGGTTGAGGGCGGACGGCTTCATGCCGTGATTATCATGATAAACGGGCTTCGTTTTTTTGTCAAGAGGGTATTTTCGAGATAAGAGATAGGCGTTTGCCTATCAGGATTTCCTAACCGCCCGATGTAAAAAGCCGATGGGTTTTCACATCAAGATTGCCGGTCGGTTCGTCCAGAAGTATCACTTTGGGATTTTGTGCAAACATCATTTTTTTCAGCCAATGATAATTATTTTTCTCCCGTTGACCTCGGTGACCACAGCTTTAATGCCATAAACAGTATGTATCGTTTCTTCCGTTATGATTGACTCATCGCCATACCGGTAGACAACGCCTTCCCTGATAAATAAAAACTTATCACAGTAACGCAATGCCAGATTCAAATCATGAATGACAATAAGCGTGGTGATATTCCGCTCCTGCACCATCCGCCGGACCAACGACAGCATTTCATATTGGTTCTTTGGATCAAGATTACTGGTCGGTTCATCCAGGAGCAATAATTGCGGCTGCTGGACAAATGCCCTTGCCAGCATAACTTTTTGCAGTTCGCCGCCTGAAAGTTCATGTATATAGCGTAGTTTAAAGTGTGCAAGCCCTACCTGTTCGATCATCGAATCACAAAGATTAATGTCCTCTGTGGATAACGACCACTTAATATAAGGCTTTCTGCCCAACAATACGCAGTCGAAAACGGTCATGTGGCTTAACTCATTCTTTTGCGCCACATAAGATATGCTGCGGGCTGTTTCCAACCGTCCCATTTTCAGAACATCCCGGTTGTTCATATAAATCTCTCCGGTCTTTGGTGTGAGGATTTTATTCAGACAGGTAATAAGCGTACTCTTTCCCGCCCCGTTATTCCCCAGAATTCCAACACATTCCCCGGGTTGAACATCGAAACTGATGTTTCTCAAAACCTCATTTCCGCCATAAGAAAAAGAAATATTTCTGATTTGTATCATGTGATGTTTCCTTTTTTTATGATCATATATAAAAAGAGCGGCGCCCCAAGGAAAGAAGTCAACGCCCCTATCGGCAAAACAGTCGGCGCAACCAGCATTCGGGAAACTATATCTGCGGCAATCATAATCACCGCCCCCATGAGAGCGGAACAGGGGAGCAGGAAGCGATAATCGCTTCCAACAAACCGGCGGACTATATGGGGCGCGATTAAGCCGATAAAATTGATGCAGCCCACAAAAGCAACCGACACGGCGGATATTAACGAACAAACAACCATGCTGATGAGAATCAGGGAATCGACCGGTACGCCCAGGCTTTTTGCGGTGGGTGTACCGCTTTCCATCGCGTTATAATTCCAGCGGTTGAAGATAAAATACAAAAACGCAAGTCCGCTGAACAAGAAAATCAGCGCGATTTCCCGCCAGCCCGCACGGCCCAGGCTGCCGAAAGTCCAGTAGACAACGGTAGATATCAACACATCATCGGCAAAATACTGAATCAGCGTCGTCGCGCCGGTAAAGAGCGAACTGAGGGCAACCCCGGCCAGTATCATCGTATAAGGGGTAACATTGCCGATGCGTGATAAACCCAAGACGACCGCCGTAGTCGCTATGCCGCCCAAGAACGCGCAGACCGTTACCATATAGGGGTTGGTCACGGCGATTGCGGCTGCGGCGCCGGCATTGCCTATCTGTACCCCGGCCCCCAGTTGCACAATGGCAAAGGCGGCACCGAAAGAAGCCCCTTGAGTGACTCCCAGGGTAGAGGCGGAGGCCAGCGGATTGCGGAGGACATTCTGCATAACGCAGCCGGTCATGGCAAGCGCGATACCGACCCCAATTCCGGCAGCAACGCGGGGCATACGCAGATTCCAGATGATGGTTCTGCTTTTTACGGTTCCCTGACCGAACAGGGCTTTCACTATCTCCCATAGAGAAAGTCCTGAAGAGCCTACGGAAACGGCCAGCACGCAGACCGCAAACAAAACAAGAGCCAGTACCATCAGAGCAATCCATTTGCTTCTGATATAGCGGTTGTATTCAGCCGCTTTTTCACTGGAACGGGCAGAAAGGCGCATATCGGTTACTTTCCTGTTACTTTTCTATGATTATCTTTCCGTAATAGAGGCCGCCTTCCGCCATCGTGTCGTAGGTGTTTGTGCCGAGAAAGAGCGTCAATATCTCCTCTGATTTTTTCGCGATATCCACATCGGCAAATTGTTCCGGGAACAAAACGATGCCGGCATAGTAAGCGTCCATTAAAGCGTATGAAATATTCATGCTCATGTTATTAAAAGACGGCATCGTATAAACCTGCCCCTCCCGCACGGCGCGCAGAGATTTGAAATAGTTGGGATTTGCCGCGTATTCCTCATTCACCAGATTCATGTTGCCCGGATCCAGAAAAATAACGTCGGGATCCCAAACGATAATCTTTTCCAGATCGGCTTCATAATATCCTTCTTCCGTGGGCTTGTCCGCTACATTGAACGCGTTAATGACCGTAAACGGGCCGAAGTTGGAATAGGTTCCGCTAAAGCCATGTCTTCCGCTGAAAGTAACGGCGCCGGTGTAGGCTTTCCGTTTTTCACGGTCAGGGATGCCTGATGTGCGTTCGCCCAGATCTTTCTTGCAGTTATCAATGAAAGATAACACCTGTTCGCACCGCTCTTGTGCCCCGACAACCTCGGCAAATACCCGCATGGAGGCATAAAAGGTATCGTTAGCAAGACCGTTGCTGCTATAGCCCACGGCAACAACAGGGATACCCGTCTGGAACTGCAATTCATCGGCCGGCTCTTTATCAAAACCGGCAAGAATAACATCCGGCCCGATCGAAATAATCTCTTCGGCATAGCCGTTGTTCTGGCCGCTGCCTCCCCCGCTCCCTGCGACCGGCAGTTTTTCAAACGCGTCATGATAGATGGGATTGTAATCCCGTAAAACGGTCAGGTTTTTGACATCCTGCTCCTCACTGCCAACCAGCATATCCATGACTCCCAAATATGCGGCTATACGCGGCGCACCGGAGCCCAAACAGATAATGGTTTTCACGGTTTGGGGGATTTCTATTTTTCTTCCAAACTTATCCGTGATAATCCTGGTCCCGGCATCGTTCTCCGAAACAGACGAGGCAGTCTGAGCGTTCTTCTTGCTGCAACCGGCAAGGCACAACATACACAATGGAGATAAAACCAGAATACTAAAAAGCAAAACATAATTGTTTCCGAATAACCTCTTCATGCTATTTCTCCCTGAATAATCATACGGCTGTAATTTGTGAAGCAGTCGAGACAGACTTTCTTGCCGTTTTGGATGCGGATTTTGTTTTCCGCCGCAGACTCGCCGCACTCCTCGCAGGCGACCGAGGCGAATATCCGGGCATGGGACGGCGCTTCCCCATCGACTTCTTTGCAGTCAAACAATTCGTCCACCGGAGCGTCGAGGAGATACTGCTGAAACGCGTCTCTTTCCATACCCATGTCTGCCATCCTTTTTTTGAAGTAAAAGCGCATGGCTTTTCCCTTCTGGCGGTCAAAAAACGTGTAGGCGTTTTTTCCCGTATTCTTGTAAATCAGGTTTCCCTTCCCAAAGGTACAACTGACCAGAGCCTGTATCGCGTCAACGCCGCAGGCATCGTTTTCAACGATACAGACCAGTTCCTCATCAAAAGAGGGGCTTATCCCCATCTTTTCCACAACAGCCTCGCAAGCCTTTACACCGATGGCAAGGCCGGGACAGGCATGACCGTGAAAAGAGCGAGCCTTGTCCCAAAAACTAAGATTCGTGTTCATAATTCACTCCTCCTATAAAAATAGTAGATTCGGTTCCTTTACAGAAACCAGGTTTCCTAAGAAACCTTGTCAGGAGTTCATCTCCGGCAGGTGTCCCATCATGGAACCATGGCAGGTTCAAAGGCAGTCATATATTCCTTCATGAAATATAGGAGGAATGTAGCATAGGTAAAGGTGTTTTGTCAATTGAGCTTTCCTATCCCGCCTTGTGGATGCGGCCTAACCGCCCTGGTGAAGGTGCTCCACCTGCCCTAGTGGATGTGTTCCACCCGCCCTGGTGAAGGTGCTCCACCCGCCCTGGTGGATGTGTTCCACCCGCCCTAGTGGATGTGTTCCACCTGCCCGGATCACGATGTTTGATCCGGGCGGATCAGGCGCTTGCAAGGTTTGCCGCTCCCACAGGGAAGTCCATCCGCTGTAGCGGGCCCTGGAAAAGGGGCGGCCCTCTCCAGGGCTTCTGGAGAGGGCCTGGGAAAAGCCGGTTCAACGCGGGCAGCCGCTAGCTAGACCAGGGTCCGGGCTATGCGCAGGATGTCCGCAAAGACCCCTCCTGCCGTAACCTGGGCCCCGGCTCCCGGGCCTTTTATCACGATAGACAGGGCGGAATAGCGATCCGAGGTGATCACCACGATATTGTCCGAATCCACCAGGGAACGGAATGGACTGGCCGCAGGTTCTGAACGGAGGGTCAGCCGGGCAGTCCCCTTTTCTATGACCGCCACATAGCGCAGGGCCTCTCCCCGGGATGCAGCCTCCGCATGGCGCTGCTCAAAGCCTGCATCGGCCTTTTCCAGTTCCTCGAAAAAGGCATCCACCCCCTCTGCGGCAAAACATGCCTCGGGCAGGAGGGGCTCAATAGCAACATCCGCAGCTTCCAGGGCCATGCCGCACTCCCGTGCCAGAATCAGGGCCTTGCGGGCCGCATCCTTGGCGTTCAGATCCTCTCTTGGATCAGGCTCGGTGTAGCCCTTGGCCTTGGCCTCCCTTACCAGGGCGGAAAAGGGCCTGGTCCCATCGTAGTTGTTGAAGATAAAGCTCAAGGTCCCGGATAAGACCGCTTCAATGCGCTGCACCTTGTCCCCGGACAGGAACAGGTCCCTCAGGGTGGAGATCACCGGCAGCCCTGCACAGACCGTAACCTCATACAAATAGGGGATGCCCCTATCTTTGGAAAGGCTGATAAGTTTCCTGTAATACCCATAGGGGCCGGAATTGGCCCGCTTATTGGGGGTAACGATGGGTATGGAGGCATTGAGGATCTGCTCGTACTGGGCGGCCACCTCGTCGCTGGCAGTACAGTCGCAGAAGGCACTGTTCGGAAGGTTGAAGACCTGCATGCTTCGGATAAAGCCGGCCAGGTCGAAAGGCTTCGTTCCCTGCCCCCCCGCCAGCAGGGTTTTCACCTGCTGAGGATCCAGGCCGGCCGGATCAAAGGCCATGAAGCGGGAATTGGCTGCCCCCACCAGGTTGATGCGGATCTGATGTTCCTTTGCCAGCACCTCCCGCTGCTTGGCAAGCTGCTCCAGGAGGGTGGTGCCGATAAGTCCTGTGCCCAGGAGGAACAGGTTGACCGACCTCAAGGCAGACAGGAAAAAGGCATCATGAATGGCGTTGAGCGCCTTGGCCTCATCATGGCGGGATATGACCGCGGAGATGTTACGCTCGGAGGATCCCTGGGCTATGGCCACCAGATTCACCCCGTTTCTCCCCAGGGCGTGAAATACCTTGCCTGCGATCCCTGCGGTGCGTTTCATCTGGGAGCCCACCACCGCAATGATCGCCTGGTCCCGTTTCCATACCGGCCTATCCAGCGTCGCGCCGGCAAACTCCCGCTCAAATTCTTCCTGCAAGGCCTCATTCGCCGCCTCAACATCTTCAGGCACTATGGCAAAGCAGATGGAGTATTCGCTGGAACTCTGGGTGATGAGTATGATGTTGATCCCCTTTCGGGCCAGGGCGCTGAAAAGCCGGGAGGAAAAGCCCGCCACCCCAACCATAGCCGAACCCTGTACCAGGGCAAGCACCACAGAGCTTATGGAACTGATACCGAGAATAGGGTAAGCCCTGCGCTCCCCTTCCTGGGTGATCTTGGTCCTGCTCCCCTGGGGCTTAAAGGTATTGCGTATCGTAATGGTGATGCCTTTCTTCACGGCAGGCTGGATGGTGGGAGGGTAGAGCACCTTGGCGCCGAAATGGGAAAGCTCCATGGCTTCCTCATAGGAGAGGCCGGCAATGGTGAAGGCGCTTTCCACCAGCCGGGGATCCGCGCTGAGTATCCCGTCCACATCGGTCCATATCTCCACTTCTTCCACCCCCAGGGCCGCAGCGAACAGGGCAGCGCTCAAATCCGAGCCTCCCCGGCCCAGGGTGCTGGTGGCTCCCTCCTTTGTAGCGCCGATAAAGCCGGTGGCAACCTGGAGGGGAAGGGGCTCCGCCGGGTCTTGAAAGAAGGCCTTGATACGGGCCTCGGTTTCCGCGGAGAGAACCTGGGCCTTGCCGTGCCGGTCATCGGTGATAATAAGCCCCCGGGTATCCAGGCAGGCTGCCGGGACCCCGCAAGCGCCGAGGATCTGCGCAAGGAGGGCCGCGGAAAGCCGCTCCCCAAAGCTCATCACCC
Organism: Treponema sp.; assembly: GCA_031282065.1. GTDB lineage: Bacteria > Spirochaetota > Spirochaetia > Treponematales > Breznakiellaceae > JAIRLU01. The sequence continues at coordinate 5,535 of JAITEL010000006.1, read as the reverse complement.
CGTCCAAAGTCCGCGCAGACAGTTCCCCCAGCATGGCAATGCCGTCCAGGGTACGGGTAAGCCCTTCAAGGGTCTTGCCTAAAGACGAAAGCGCGGCATCCAGCTCCTGGCCGCTCAGAAAGGCCGCGGCTGCCGCCTCATGCCGGTTCTGCATGTTCTTTACCAAGGTACCATAGGCCGCCGTATCTCCGGTTTGGGCGCAGCGGGCCGCGGCAATAAGCCCATCGGTTACCCCCGCCATGGCCGAGGCCACCACCACCGCTACCTTACCGGCATGTTCTTTATCCGTAATAATATCCACCACCTGACGGATCGCTTCTGCGGACCCTAAGGATGTACCGCCAAATTTCAGCACCTGCATCGTTGCCTCCTTATTCGTTCTGTTTGATCTTCCTAGTATACCCTATGTGGTCTTTAGTAATACGCTGTTTTTCTCTCTTTATCAAGTCTCGGCAGGGCCTCAGGCAGGTCCGGCGGTCTGCGCTTGAACTCGCTCAGGGTATACCCATAGCTCCCTTCCTATACTATAGTGAGAGAGTCGGCCTAAAAGCCCCTGCCCTGCTATGCCGGGCGGGCTGGCGGGTCGTCATTGCGAGGAGCGCATCGACAAAGCAATCCCGAGAGGGGGCCCTCACACTGGATTGCTTCGCTGCGCTGGCAATGACGGAGGGCGCTGGCAATGACGGGGCGGCTGGTACGTAAGATGAAGGATGGATGTACGTGAGAATGTATCTGTTGTGTTTGCTTCTCCTGGGTATAACCGCAGGGAGTTTCGGTCTGGGAACCATACAGCAGGCCCCGCTGCCTCAGACCAAAGACCCGGCAAGCGCCGAAGCAGCCCCCGCAGAAGCCCGGCAAGCCCCTGCCCAAGCCGCAGGGGCACAAGCCCCGAGCCGGGGCGAACAGGTTATGAAGGCCCTCGCCGCGGCCTATCCTGACCGTATAGGCCCGGCGGTCTACCAAAACGGGGACTGGGCCGTATCCATCCGCGGGGTTTTGTACTATTATGCCCAGGCCCGGCTCCTGCCGGAAGAACTGCGGGAGCGCTTTGCGGAATATGACCCTCAAGCTTTTTACCCGTACCCCGCGGTCTTAGCCCCCTGGACAGCTCCGGGGCCTGAAGAAAGCGCCCGCTTGAAAAGCCAGGCAGACCGCAGGCGGCTGCACCCGCCGAAACGGTCCCTGCATTTTTATGACGCCCTCTGGAGGGCATGGAGCAAAGAGAGCGCCTATGAACGGGTAAAGACCATACGGTTTCTGGGCCGTAATGTGCTGGTCCATTACGCCATCTTAGAAGAGCTGGCCCTGGTGGAAGAGCGGATCTATCGTGAAGCCCGGACTAATCCCCAGGTACAGCAATGGGTTAACCGCATTGCTTCCATTTCCGGGTGGAACTGGCGGAATATCGCGGCATCCGAAAGCAGGAGTTTTCATGCCTATGGCGCGGCTTTGGACCTCTTACCCCCATCGGGCAATTTGGCGACCTATTGGCTGTGGACCGCCCGGACCACCAGTGAATGGTGGTTGGTGCCCTACGAGAAGCGCCTGCACCCCCCTGAGGCGGTGATCGCGGCCTTTGAAGCCTATGGGTTTATCTGGGGAGGGAAATGGTTCTTTTACGATACCATGCATTTTGAATACCGGCCTGAGATACTGCTCCTCAGCGATCTGCCCCTCACGGATCTGCGCTAGCAGGGGGAGACAGCAGCCCGCCGCTCCTAGAGGAGCCCCCGGAACCGCAAACCCAGGAGGCTTAGTCCCCAGATGAGCCCTATAGCCCCTGCTAAACGGAGCATCCCGGTCAGGGTTCTGGGGGGTCCTGCACCGGCCCCTTCTTCCCGCTGTGCCTTGCGCAGGTCCTGTTCTTCGCTTAATTCCAGGAGCAGCTGGTCTATCCCCTCAATAAAATGCCTGCGGGTAATAAGGGCCTTTCTCCGGCTGATCCTTTCAAAGATACGGAAGGACTCGCTCAAGAGGGAACCAAAGAAGCCGGGCAGGCAGAGATCCGCCCGGATGGAAGCCTTGGAGAGCAGGATGAGGCCCTCCAGGGTAAGGGCCTTGTGCAGCCCTCCCAGGAGGGCCCCCAGGGTAATGGGGAAGGCCCCCAAACGGGCCAGGACCTTGCCATAGGGCACTAAGAGGTTAAAGAGGACTATAGCCCCCATGACCGAAAGGGTGATCCAGAGCTTGTTCTTCTTGCCGCTCTTATATGCGTAAAACCAAAAGAGCATCCCCTGGGCGCCCCTGAGGAGGGCCGAAGGGTTCACCAGAAAAGCGGCCATCATAAGGAGCCCTGCCAGGAAGCGATCCCCGCTGGGCAGCTCCTTTTCCCCGGCGCGTTTCATAAGGGGGGCCTCAGTTGCTGGTGATACCAGCGTGAACGGGAGATGAAGGTTTCACAGAAGAGCCCCAGGCTCGTACCCGTAAGTATCCCGGAGATCAGAAAGGGGGGAACCAGGAATTTGACGGTGGAGCCGAAGATGAAAACCTCCGCCAGGATCAACTGGGCCCCATTGGAGCACAAGGCTCCTATGACGCTGATGCCTATGAAGCTCAGGTGTTTAGGGCTAAGCAGCCGGCGCAAAAGGTACATGGCGCTTGCCGCGCAACAGGTACCGGCCAGGGAGAACAAGCCGATATACGAGACTAAGGTTCCGCTGATGATTGCCTGGCCTAAAACCTTGATGAGTACCAGCAGGGCCAGGTAGGGTAAGTCCAGGATATCCAGGGCAAGCATAAGGGGCACATTGGCAAGGCCCAGCCGCATGAAGGGCAGGGGTTTGGGAATCAGGTACTCCAGGGTGGATAAGAAGAGACAGAACCCTCCCAAAAGCGCTGCGGTGGCTTCCTCCCGCTTACCAGGCTGCCCCATCAAGTCCCTCGCCGCCCGGTTCTTCTGCGCTGCCCGGGGGGCCGCTTTTTTCTATGGAGACCAGCACCTTGTTCGGCAGGCAGGCAAGCCATTGCCCGTGGCTTTGGATGGCCCCGGCAGCCACACAGGTCTGGTTCGTACAGGGGGATGCCAGGACCCGGGCTTTACCGCCCTGCACTTGCACCAGGGTATCTCCCAGGGGGCCTTTCACGGTAAGGAGTTCTGTGGCGTCCTTGGGAAATATCCACTGCTCCGCTTCCCCGGCAATGAGGACCCGGGTTTCCCCTTCCGGTCGGGCATAAAGGTAGACGGTGGTCAAAAGGCTGATACCCAGGGCTAGACCTATGGCCGCAAAGTCCAGGGGTTTAAATGCTGAAGCCATCATGGGGTATCCTAGCATAGATTATGGGGGTCCGAAAGGCCCCCCCAAGCCGCCGCCTCCCAAGGCGCAGGACCGCCCCCAACGCAAGGATGCTTGCGCGGCAGTGGCTTGCCGCTGGGCGGGGGGATTACTCACCGGACGCGGGCGCTTGGAACAGATAAAAAACGCCGGGTAGCCTCAGCTAACCGGCGTCTCTGCTTCACACGCCCGATCCAACGCTGATCGGCGTCCCGATCCAAGCCTGATCGGTCGACCGATCCAAGCCTGATCAGTCGACCGATCCAAGGCTGATCAGTCGACCGATCCAAGTCAGTTTTGTGCGGTCAGCGTGAACTCGGAGCGCACTTCCCGCAGGTTCTTGAGAAGTGCGCCGCCGCCCTTCGCCGAGCTTTGCGTAATCACCTTGAGGGCGTAGTCCTTGCCGGTGGACAGGGTCGCGGGGACTATCGCCTTGAGGGTGCGCGGTTCGTTCACCGCGAGGATTTCAGCCTTCACCGGCGGGTTCTCCCCATCGTCAAAGAAAAGCCCCGCCTCCGCCGCGTACTTGGCCTCCGCCTCTATCTTGAGGCCGTAGCCCCGGATCGTGAGGAGGTTGCCGATGGTCATCACTTCGTCAAGCTGGCCGGTGTGCTCGTCAACCGCCTCGGCGATAAGCCCGTCGCGCTGGTCTATGCCGTCAAACTCCACCCGCACCCGCTCCCGGATGTATTTCCGCAGGGCGGCGCTGGCCTGGAGCCGGGCTTCGGGGTGGATGCCATCGGGGAGGCCCGTCTCCGCGCCCTCGTACTCGCCGGGAAGCCGGATGCTCAGGTTGAAGAGGGGGGTCTTGATCTTGTAGCCGTCGGCCGCGAGGTAGCAGATGAGTTCGCAGGCCGCGTTGAAGCCCTCCTCTATGACCCGCGGGTCGGCCTCGATGTTGTAGACCTCGGCTTTGCTTGCGACGCCGTGGATGTCCAGCTCCGGCTGGAACACGGCCCGGAGGTTGTAGGGCTTCTTCGCGTCGGGCAAAAAAGCGCGCGTGAACTTGGCCACAACCTTGTGGATAACGTCTTTTACGGTAAAATCTATTGCCATAATAACACTCCTTTGCGCCGGTTTTAACGGCGCGTATATATTGAAACGGGCATGTATCCCATTTAACCACAGGTATCTTTCCCCTGTTAACCGCAAAGTCGAATAAGGTCGTAAGCGACAGTCCCTCTCTCCTTCTTTAACTTCTTCGACTTCGTGGTAAATCCTTAAAGTATCTGCGGTTAACCGTGTTTGATGCCTGTCCCCGCCCCGCCGCCTGTCATTGCCAGCGCCCTCCGTCATTGCGGCGGAGTCTCCGTCAAAGCGAGCGCTCTCCGTCATTGCGAGCGGAGCGAAGCAATCCACTGCGGGGACAGCCCCTGACATGGATTGCTTCGGGCTGCGCCCCCGCGATGACGAAAGCCCCCGCCTGTCATTGCGGCGGAGTCTCCGTCATTGCGAGCGCTCTCCGTCATTGCGAGCGTAGCGAAGCAATCCAGAGCGAGGAGAGCCCCTGACAGGGATTGCTGCGGGCGGCGCCCTCGCTTTGACGAAAGCCCCCGCCTTTGGTCCCGCCGCCTGTCATTGCGGCGGCGTCTCCGTCATTGCGAGCGAAGCGAAGCAATCCAGCGCGAGGAGAGCCCCTGACATGGATTGCTTCGGGCTGCGCCCTCGCAATGACGAAAGCCCCCCGCCTTTTGTCCCGCCGCCTGTCATTGCCAGCGGAGCGAAGCAATCCAGTGCGTGGACAGCCCCTGACATGGATTGCTTCGGGCTGCGCCCTCGCAATGACGGCGGTCCCCGCCTTTTGTCCCGCCGCCTGTCATTGCGGCGGAGTCTCCGTCAATGCGAGCGGAGCGAAGCAATCCACTGCGTGGACTGCCCTATCTGGATTGCTTCGGGCTGCGCCCTTGCGATGACGAAAGCCGTCGCCTTTTGTCCCGCCGCCTGTCATTGCGGCGGAGTCTCCGTCATTGCGAGCGAAGCGAAGCAATCCAGTGCGTGGAGTGCCCTGTCTGGATTGCTTCGTGCTGCGCCCCCCCCATGATGAAAGCCCCCCCCCTTTGGACCGGCGCCGGGCAAGATCCCGGGGGCCCCGTCAGCCCTCGCGCCCGGTCCGAAGCAATCCAGACAGGGGCTGTCCACGCACTGGATTGCTTCGCTACGCTCGCGATGACGGACTCACCGCCGCAATGACAGGCGGCGGGACAAAAGTCGGGTGCAGACGACTTCGCAACTGCAAAGAACGAAGCAAAACATGACAGGGCTG
>JAITEL010000154.1 GCA_031282065.1 Treponema sp. | reverse complement strand
TCATAGGGGCCATCCGGCAGGCGAGCTCCCTTCCTGTAGCGGTGGGATTCGGCATCAACACCCCTGAGCAGGCTGCAGCCATAGGGAAGCTGGCCGACGGGGTGATAGTAGGCAGTGCCATAGTGAAGATCATTGAAGCGCATGGCGCTGATGCCGGCAGGCATATCTACGAGTATGTACGGCGGATGAAGGAAGCCTTATGCTGAGGAAAGGGGCATTACCGATATGGCGCCCCGCCATCCTAAAGACCCACATTAGGCCCGAACACCTAAGACCCGGCGGCGGCTCTGGAAAGCCGATCATTGATAGCCGCACCAAGGCCGTACCCAGGAACCCGTTGGGCTCGTATCACCGAAGCGCCAAGCTTGTCCAAGCGGTGAAGCAGATCAAAGAGCCGGGCCGCAGCTTCCCCCAGGTTCCCCTCCTGTGAAAGAACCGCAATCCGCTCAGTCCGGCTTTCTCCCGGTTCAAGTGCCGGCATCCCTGCTAAGCTCAGCCCCTGAACCCAGGCATCACAGGAAGAACCGTCAAAAAACAGATAGGCAGCGGAAGCCTCGTAAGGCAAGCGGATCATGTCTTCCTGGGAATACAGGGTAACTCTGGTGTGGGGAGCGTAATGGCTCTGGAGTTGTCCCGGAGAACGAAGGACCTCCCCAGGATCCTTTGGGGGGCCTTCCACTGGGCCGAGGATACCTTCAATCAGTTCCCGGGGAGTGCCCCCGGAACGAAGGAGGCGGGGAGAAGCGGTGATGTCCAAGACCGTAGACTCAAGCCCTATAGTACAGGGCCCTCCATCAAGAATACAGGGCACCTGGTCTCCCAGTTGTTCTTGAACATGCGATGCCCTGGTGGGAGACAGGTACCCGAAGGGATTGGCGCTGGGAGCAGCCACGACGCCGGTAGAAAGGCGGATAAGTGCTTGTGCCACAGGATGCGATGGGAATCGGACCCCTACGGTAGGAAGGCCGCTGGTGGCCAGGTCCGGTACCCTAGGCTGCTTGGGGAGGATCAAGGTCAAGGGGCCGGGCCATAGGCGAGTACACAGGGCATCCAGCTTATGCCGTAGGCCCGGGTCCAGGGAAGAGAGGGCCGCGACCGCTTCAAGGCTGTCCAGGGTGGCGATATGGAGTATCAGGGGATCAAAGCGGGGCCGGCCTTTTACCGCAAATATCCTGGCCAGGGCCTGGGGGTTAAAGGCGTCCCCTCCAAGTCCGTACACGGTTTCCGTAGGAAACGCCACGAGTTCCCCTGAAACGAGGGCCGCCGCAGCGCTCCGTAGGGCTTCCTCAGAGGGAGCAAGGATAGGCATAGCATGAGCCCTTATAACCAGTGCCGGCGTTTGAAGAACCAGAGCATCCCCGCGGCAATGAGGACCATCACGCCCCAGGTGATAGGGTACGCGTAGGGGAAGTTCAATTCAGGCATATAGGCGAAGTTCATGCCGTAGACCCCCACGATAAAGGTGAGAGGGATGAAGATGGTAGAGATGATGGTTAAGACCTTCATCACCTTGTTCATCCGGTTGGAGAGGGCCGACAGGTTCACCTCCATCACCCCGGTCAAGAGGTCCCGGTAAGTCTCAAGGGTTTCCACCACTTGAATCACGTTATCCTGGAGGTCTTTGAGGAAGGGTTCTAGCTCAAGGTTAATCAGGGTGGAATCCAGGTGCACCAGGCTGGTGAGGCTTTCCCGAAGGGGCCAGATGATCCGCCGGATTCGGATAAGGGTTTGCTTGATCTTTTGGAGATCCGCAATCAGGGAGACGTCGTTTTCATCCAGGGCCCGTTCTTCAAAGTCCTCAACGCGCTTACCCAGGCTATCCAGGGCGAGGAAATACTCGTCCACCACGGAATCCAGGATACCATAGGCCAGATAATCCGCGCCCATTCTGCGTATCCTACCTATGTTATCCAGGATACGCCGGCGTATCCCTTTGAAGAGATCCCCGGGTCTTTCCTGGAAGGTGATCACCGTATCTTGCGTGAGGATAAGGCTTATCTGATCAAAGGTGATTTCCGCTTCGTGCGGGAGTATGGCCTTGAGGATGATAAAAAGATAGCCGGCGAATTCTTCAGCCTTGGGCCGCTGTTCAGTGTCAAGGATATCTTCTACGGTCAAGGGGTGGATATTGAAGGTTTCCGTCAAGGGCTGGAGGGCTGAGGGGCCGGTGAGGCCGTTGATATGTATCCAGCTAAGGCCGCCGGTATTCCGGTAGGCGAGTACATCCGCTACCGTATCGGAGGTTTTCATCCAGGCCCCTACCGGATCATAACCTATGATAAAGCAATCCATATCCTCACCATACTATATGAGGGAGCAGCTAACAAGTGTACCAGGCCCAGACAGGGCAGCGCGAGCTTCCTTGCAGCGTGTTTGCTCTATCCCACGGGTATACAGAGTATCCCTTCCCCTGCTCCTTATAGACAAGCCCGAATCAAGGCGTCCAATTCTATAACGAGGACAAGGGCCGGAGCAAGCAGGTCGAGATCATGAAACATGAAGAGGTGATCCGCAAAGTATGATTTATCTCAAACAAAGCCATAGTTGATGTAAAAGAACGCTATAGCAATCGCCTTCCAATAATTTTCTAGGTAGAACCCGGGTCGGTTCCTAGTTAGAAGCAGAGGCGGTTCCTATCCTCGGTCGCTGCCCGGTCATAGCGCCCCGTCATCATTGAACAGGTGGAAAGAGACCCCGTGCGGGATTCCATGGCATCGAAGACAAGCGGCTTGAGCCATACGTGGAACAGCGGTTGCCGGCTATCGTGATGATAAGCCGCTTGGCGCTTAGGACACGGGCAAATGAGTGGCACGAGATAGCCGAGTTTGCCCGGCTGAAGGAAGGCCGATTGTTCGTTTCTATTGGGATGTGGCTCACCGGGCTGAAGTTGATGGGCTTGCTTGCGGTATCTTCAAGTGTCTTGCCATAGGTCGCCGCCTTTACGATTTCCAAAATCTTGTCTATTCCCCTCCCGTTTGCCCTTCTTCGACATTCCTTCCCTTACTTCTTTACCCCTTTTTGTATGCGCTGGCCCTGATTAATGCGGCAATACGGCTTGTATATCCCCAAACTATATGTTACAGTCTACCTCAATACCTAGTTGAAGGGGAGATAGGCATGAAGCAGCATGTGGTGTCGGCCTTAGTGGAAAACCGGGCAGGTACGCTCAGCCGGGTTTCCGGTCTCTTTAGCCGCCGCGGCTTTAATATTGACAGTCTCACGGTCGGGGAAACCGAGGATACTTCCATTTCCCGTATGACTATTGCGGTAACCGGAGATGATGCAGTGCTCGAACAGATTATTAAACAGCTTGGTAAACTGGTGGACGTCATTGCAGTACAGGAACTGGATCCTTCCTCTTGTATCCGCCGGGAAATCATGTTGGTAAAAATTCAGGCGGATGAAAACACTCGGCCTGCGGTTCTAGAAATCGCGGGGATCTTCCGCTCTCGCGTTATTGATGTATCCTCTGTTACCATTACCATTGAAGCCACCGGTGATGCTCAAAAACTGGAGGGCCTCCTCCTGCTCCTACGGCCTTACGGTATCCTGGAACTCGCGCGCACCGGTATGGTTGCCCTTGAGCGGGGTTCCCGGGTACTGGCGCTGCCTTCCCTAAGCCTTAGCATGTAGCCGGTTATTGCGCGGCTAGGCCTATGTCTGCCGTAAGCCAATTACCGGTCTTTCTCAGCCCCTTGTGTAAAGGGGATTATAAGCGTTTCAAGTGAAACGTGTATGGAGGTTTTTATGGCTATCATGTTTTATGACAAAGATTGCGATCTCGCCGCACTCAAGGGTAAAACCATCGGGGTGATCGGCTACGGTTCGCAAGGGCACGCCCATGCGCTTAATGCCAAGGAATCGGGGCTCAAGGTGATCGTCGGACTCTATGAGGGTTCTCCCTCCTGGAAACGCGCAGAAGCTGCCGGGCTTGAGGTTAAAACCGCCAAAGATGCAGCAGCCGTAGCGGACTTCATTATGATCCTTATCAATGATGAAAAACAAGCTAAGCTCTACCAAGAGTCCATCAAACCGGTCCTTAAGCCCGGTAAGACCCTTGCCTTTGCCCACGGCTTTAATATCCACTTCGGCCAAATCATACCCCCCAAGGATATCAACGTGGTGATGATCGCTCCCAAAGGGCCTGGCCATACGGTTAGAGAGCAGTACCAGGCCGGCGCCGGAGTGCCCTGTCTCATCGCGGTTCACCAGGATGCCACTGGCGATGCCAAGCGCATCGGCCTTGCCTATGCTGCGGCCATAGGCGGCGCTCGTGCAGGGGTTTTGGAGACCACCTTTAAGGAAGAGACCGAAACCGACCTTTTCGGCGAACAGGCCGTGCTCTGCGGCGGCGTCTGTGCCCTGATGAAAGCCGGCTATGAAGTGCTCACCGAAGCAGGCTACCAGCCGGAAAGCGCCTACTTTGAGGTGATGCACGAGATGAAGCTCATCATTGACCTGGTGAACCGTGGTGGTCTTTCCTTCATGCGCTACTCCATTTCAGATACTGCCGAATATGGGGACTATATAACCGGCCCTAAGATCATCACCGAAGAGACTAAGAACACCATGCGTCAGGTTTTGAAGGACATCCAAACCGGTAAATTTGCCAAAGAGTGGATCAGTGAAAACCAGGCGAACCGCCCGTTCTTCAATAGGATGCGGGCCCTTGAAGCGGCCCATCCCATTGAACAGGTGGGGAAAGAACTGCGTTCCATGATGAGCTGGATTCCCAAATCCTCCCTCTAATCCCCGAAGATGTTTTAAAATCCGTAAATGCAGAGGTGGTAGTGGAGCGAAGCGCCCCTTGGTTCTAACGCTAGGATGAAAGGGGCAAAGGAGCGCTTTGGCTGGGTTGCGGTTTTTTTCGCTTATGCATTCTATTACTTTTAACGCAGTCTGGAGGGCTAACGTCCCTCCAGAAGCTTTATATAAGGAGTACATACTATGGTAAACAATGAAGCAGTACGGCTCATACACGTATTTGATACAACCCTGCGGGATGGAGAGCAATCTCCAGGATGCAGTATGAATTTAACGGAAAAGATAGAAGTGGCCCGGCGGCTTGAACGGCTTAGGGTGGATGTGCTGGAAGCAGGCTTCCCCGCGTCTAGCCCTGGAGATCTGGAATCGGTGAAGGCTATTGCCGCTCTCATCAAAGACTGTAGTGTGGCAGGGCTTTGCCGGGCCTTGGAAAAGGACATTGACGCAGCCCGTGAAGCCCTTGCCAAGGCCGCAGCGCCCCGGGTACATATCTTCTTAGCTACCTCTCCCATTCATATGGAGTATAAGCTCAAAATGAGCCGTGAGCAGGTCCTTGAGCGAGCGATTATGGCCGTACAATACGCCAAGAAGTTCTGTAGCCAGGTGGAATTCTCCGCAGAAGACGCCTTCAGGAGCGATCCTGACTTTGTATGTGAGGTCTTCGCTGCGGTGATTGGCGCAGGCGCTACCGTGGTAAATGCCCCGGATACTGTTGGCTATGCCATACCCGATGAATTTGCCGCATTTATCCGGTATATCAAAGCCCACACCCCGAATATGGAAAAGGCCCGGCTCTCGGTACATTGTCATAACGACCTGGGACTTGCCTGTGCCAACAGCCTTGCCGCCATTAGCGCCGGAGCAGATCAGGTTGAGTGCACCATAAACGGTATTGGTGAACGGGCAGGGAACGCATCTCTTGAAGAGATAGTCATGGCCCTTCAGGTGAGAAAAGATCACTTCCAGGTAGAGACCCGCATCGACAGTACCCAGCTTTATACGGTAAGCCGCATGGTAAGCCAAGTAACCGGGGTGAAGGTTCAGCCTCACAAGGCTATAGTCGGGGATAATGCCTTTGCCCATGAAGCAGGGGTTCATCAGCATGGGGTCTTGGCTAATCGGGCCACCTACGAGATCATGACCCCCGAGTCCGTGGGTATTCCCCAGAACCGCATGGTCTTAGGCAAACACTCAGGCCGCCATGCCTTTGAAGAGCGTCTTAGGGACCTGGGGCTTTCCCTGTCTGAGGCTCTGGTAGAACCGCTTTTCGCCCAGTTCAAGGCCTTAGCGGATAAGAAGAAGGTGGTAAGTGACCGGGACATAGAAGCCCTGGTGATAGAACTTTCTGCTTCGGTTCCTGAAACCTGGAAACTTGACCGCTGGGTCATAAACTGCGGTTCCACCTTGAGCTCCACCAGCACGATTCGGCTCAAGGCTCAAGACGGAAGCGTACAGGAACAGGCCGCGGTGGGTAACGGACCTATAGATGCAGCATGCAAGGCCATTAACCGGATCATCGGGAAGGAGCCCATCTTGGAATCCTATGAGCTGGGCGCCATTACCGGGGGTGAAGATGCCCAGGGAGAAACCTTGGTGAAGATCCTCTGGAAGGACCGGCACTGGAACGGTCGTGGGGTTTCCACGGATGTGGTGGAATCCTCGATAAAGGCCTACCTAGCGGCGATGAACGCCCTTGAGTGGGAGCTCTCCCAAAAGCCCCCGCCAGCGGGTTTAACACCCATAACGGGCACTGGTGGTAAGGAATCGAAGCGCCCCTTGCCTCCGGCTGAGCGATAAACGGGACACACATCCGGGGGGTTGGGGGGCCCTTCGGCCCTCCATAGATATAAGGCCCTTTCTTGTTCGGCTCGTTCCGAAATGTGGTCATACATCGAAAAGTATTTTTTTTCACCTTTTTTTGTTTTTTTTCATTTTTTGCCTTGACGAAAAAATAAAAATGCAGTAAACTGTTTTATAGTTGCAGTATCTTAATATGAAAGCAAGGAGAGATTGATGAAGACGAATTTTTGCTTTACCCCCCCCCCCCCCCCCCCCCTGTTAATAAAACTATTTATTACCCTGCTCAAAAATTGGGCGGTTTTCCTTACCTGTCTTTTCCTTAACAATTCCTCTATAAGATACTAAAGAGCGTGGTACATTTTATGTTTTCACAACGCGGTAGTAGTTGAGGTTGTATTGTACTTGTTTGTTTTATCTCGTATAACTCTATTAAGCAGTTTTTTTGAAGATAATTATAGAAAGAAAAGGATAGGATGGATATATGAAGAAAATAATTCCAGTGGGAATATTTTTATTGGTTCTTGTATTTTTGAGTTTTACCCAAGATAGATCAACTGATTCCAATCAATCGGATACTGTCTCGATACAGTTAGCGAAGGTTATTCGAGAAAAAGGGTATCTGAGCCTTGCGGTTCTTGATTTCTTGAATAGCGACGGAAGGGTAAGTGAGTTGGGGAAACAATTCATGGATGAATCCATCACCCATTTGAGTAACATGAATCCTGCTGTTAAAGTGGTTGAACGGCAGTATATAAACCAGATTATGAATGAACTTGATTTACATGCTTCCGGGTATATAAACGAGAAAACTGCGGTAGGTCTTGGTGAAATGGTGGGAGCCGATGCAATAGTAGTCGGAACCTTAACAAAACGCACTAATACCTCCATCATTATCAATATTCGAATCGTAGATATAAAGACCGGTATCATTTTAAGTTCCATAACCACCGAAATAAAAGGCAGTAAGTATAGCCGCTTATACAACAAAATACTTAAGTAAGAGGTGTTGATACCTTGAGAAAGAAATATGTTTTGATACTTAGTTACACCGTCATAAGTTTACTCAACGTGTATGCCGCAGCAGTACCTTCCTGGTATCCTGACCCGACTCGGGTATACCCGAAGAGCCGATATATAAGCGCCCTTGGTATAGGAAGCACTGAAAAAGAGGCTAAAGCATCTGCCATGAGTGATATTGCCCTCTATTTTAAAAGTAGTATCCAGGTGGATAACGCGCTCATCCTTCAATATAACCAGGTAATAGAAGGAAACTATCTTAAGGAATCGCGGGAAATCGAAGAGAAGAACCGTACCCAGATTACCTCTATGGCGGAATTCCGGGGGATTCGCTTTACAGAGCCTTGGCACAATACCGAGGATGCGGAATGGTATATTGCCGGGTATATTGACAAGGAAGAATCTCTGGAACTATGGCAACGGCGCATTGAGATGAACCTGACCTTTATTGATAGTTTACTTGCCCAGGGAGATAAAGAGAAAGAATTGCTCTTCAGATATAGGTATAAGAAACAGGCTTTTTTACTGTCCCAGGTAATTGAAGCGGATATCCGCGCGTGCGCCGAGATAGTCAATTCGATAGATCGATACACTGAAACCCTTACGTTTGTCCAAGAAACAATCGCCGAATATCACAACTTTCGTGTTCGTCTGACCTTTGATATCCATATTCAAGGAGATAGGGAGCAAAGAGTACAAATTAAACTCGGTGAACTGCTTGAAAAGTACGGCTATACAGTGGTTATACAGGACCCTCTCTACCATATTACCGGTGAAATCACCGGAGCTGAGCAAACTCTGCCGGCAGGTTTTTTTGTACGGATAGGCGCCAAATTGAGGCTGTTAAACCAGGAAGAAACGGTGCTTCATTCCTTTACCATCCCGGTGGAACGCAAAGGATCCCGCGTTGACTTTGACGGGGCGTATCGTGAAGGATTTCGATACCTCGAAGCATATGTCGAGCGGAAGACTATTGGGGAACTAGCCGCCTGTATAGACGGTTAATTATTATAGATGTAACTTAAGCCTTATAGGTTTGAGTTTAGGAGGCTTACATGAAGAAAAAGACTGTCCTTTTGGTATCACTGGTACTGGCAGTACTTTTATTGGGAAGCTGTGCAACCGCCCCGGAAAGCGGAAGTGCAGGTTCATCGAGCGCAGGTTCATCGAGCGCAGCTCAGCCGGGAAATGTATATCCCCGTGAGATCACCGATTGGATCGCCCAAAACGGCGATAAGGCCATTATAGGCGTAGGCACATCGGACCTGGAGAGAACCTCAGATGCGCTGCGTCAGGCCCGAACCCTTGCCCTACAGGACCTAGCGGCGAACGTCCAAAGTGAGGTAGTGAGCATAACCAAGGACTTTGTGTCTGATCAGGAAGCAAGAGGTCAAAAGGAGCGGGTCGCCGAATTCAACGAGGGGATAGGGATCAAGGTTCAGCAAACCATAGAAGGAGCGCAATCCTTAGGCCCCTATAAGATGAATAACGAAACCTGGGTTGCCCGGTACATCATGAAAGAACCGCTCCAGGAAACCATCAGGGATGTGATAAAGGAAACCTTCCAAGAGACAGACGACCAAATCAATAAAATGCTCGGGTTGTAAGGAATAAGCGGATTATAGATGGCCTTGCTCATCCCTGGCAGAGGGGGGTAAGGCCGTCTGTATCACTTACTGCTGAGGAACAGTACAATGAAAAAGGTAATAGCGTTTATTTTCTTGTGGGTACCTGGAGTTCTGGTGTTTAGTCAGGAAGCGATACCCTTGGATGATGCAATTAGAGACTCGGTGAATTACCTCATCGGTAAATTGCCTTCTGATTCAAACGTACAGATTGAGTCCAAAGCTCATAAAGAGGAGATAGCCGATTATATTGCCGTCAAAGTAACCTCTATGGTTAGTGCCAGTGACAGAGTAAAAGTAGTGGACCGGGACCAAAGGATCGAAGCAGCCGCTGAGATGGCACTATCCCGGTCTGATATGGGATTCGTCCAAGAAGGGACTGGAATTGAGGTGGGACAGGAACTTGGCGCCCAGTTTCTTATTGACAGTTCCCTCACGCCTAGGAGCGGCGATTTAGCCTGGATGGTGATAAAGGCTACAAACCTTACCACCAAGGGACTGCATGCAACCTGGGAACGAACGGTTAGTTTGAATTCCGCTTTAGCGAACCTGGGCTTGCAAGAAGTAAAACGCAGCTTCATCATAGTCATAGAAAATCACTTCTATGGCGATATGTTTTCCGGCTTCTCAACCCTTGAGCGGGATATAAGGAGAACTATCAATGAATCGATCAGCAGAAACGGATATGCCGAGGTGAACGGGAGTACCAGCAGTGCCGATTATGCGGTAACCCTCCAGTTTACTGATTTTAAGCTGCAAAAGCCGAAAAGGGGGTTTTATGTTTCTGGAAAGATAGATATTAGGGTGGTTCATACGAATGACCATAGTGTACTGTTCGAATTGTATGAGCCTTATAAAGGCAGCGCCCAGCCTACGGAAAGCAGGGCCTTTACGGTACTTTGCGAACTGATTAGGTATGATCTGGGTACTAAATTTAATACGGCTCTTTCAGAGCATAAAGTAAGCATGAGATAATAAAAGGAGTGTAAGCAATGATACTACAAAAGATGAAACCGGTATTGGCAAGTTTCCTGCTTTGTATCGGTACGGTTTTAGGGTTTTCCCAAGAAGCGGTAAGCACCCTTGATGCGGCGATTGCGGCTACCCTACAGCGGCTCACCACGGTTCTTACGAGAGAGCCTATGGAGTGCGGCGTCGCGGTTACGTTCTTTACGGCTGAAACTGAGGCCCTGTCGAAGCATGTGATTGATAGGCTGCAATACGGTTTGAGAGAAATCAGGCTTTCCAATAAAGGAGTCGCTATTACTGAACTCGATCCGGCAGACTGGAAGCAGTTTGAAGCATTGGCCAAAGGGAATACCGACCTGGAGGAGGAGATAGGAGAGATCATTGAAGATAATGAAATTGATTACGTTATTTCCGGCTCTTTGATCAAAAAGGGCTCCACTCAGTATACCTATACCATAGAAGCAAAGGGCTATATAGACGGCGAGTGGCTTATAGCACCTTATACTACGGATATAGGAGTCGATGCAACCTTAGCAGGCTTGCTGGGGCCTACGTTCATGGATGAAACCTGGAAACACAAGATCCTCTATGTACAGCTTCATTTTGGATATGGCACCGGGTATGCCCTGGGGGGTAAATTCAATGGACAGGTTATTGCCAACTCAACCTTGGGACTATCCCTGGGATTAGGAGTGGATTACGAAGGGTTTACCAGTGATGGTATTCATTTGGGAGGGGACGAAGCGTATACCAATCGTTTTGTTGTTGTATCGGTATTCCCAACCCTTTCGTATCGTCCTAATAACAAAGTATTTGAGTTCTATGTAGGTCCATTCAAAAACATGGACGATGTGATGAACGATGGTATCGCCAGTAAGGCCTGGGGAGTCCTGGGAGGGGTCCAGATAGGCGGGTATATCCACGCGTTACGGGGTAGCATTGCCGGTTATGTCCATAGCGGGCTCTATTTCAAAGACGCCAGTAAAGGAGTAGACCGGATTACCCTCAGTGTGGGTGCAGCCTACAAGATCGGGTTGATTACCCGCAAGGATTAGCCTATGCAGCATCTGTTGCAGTGCAGAACAGGGAAACCCTACCGGCAATACCTGTTCACCGGTTTTCTCGTTGTATTACCCTTCCTTTCGCTGTCTAACCTCTATGGGTTTGACCTTCGCATCACCGGTGCAGAGCTCGGTCTTTCCTATAGACCGGAATATACCCGAGTTTTTGCCTATTCTTGGGACATTTCCTGCGTTGGTTCCCTGGAACTCAATGATAGGTTTACCGTAAAAAGCGGTCTTGCCCTGGGACAGGTAGGATCGGTGTTTGCTCTGGATACCTTTGTCAGCAGTGCCTTTGCCCTGCCGATTCCGGTGGTTCCCTTGTATGTAAAGGCAGCGTATATATACAATGTAATTCCTGAGTATAAAACTGCTCTCCATACCCTGCTTCCTACCGTTGAACTGAGGGGGAAGTGGGCCGGTATTGCCTTTGGCCCCTCAATGCGTTTTACCCTTTTTGACCGGGACCCTGCGATCTTTGAACCAATCATAGCGTTGTCCGGTTTTGTTCATGTGTTTTATACAGAGCAACTGCGAATCGCTTTAGTAAGTGGTAATTACCGTGATTTTGTATCCGGTAATATGGGTTCCTATTCGCTTGGACTTACGAGCCGGGGAAACATAAGCGAAAGACTGGCCATTATAAACGAAGTGGAAGTGATGCAGACCGGCAGCGTCGGCCTTGCGGCTAATAGCTATGGGTTTGCCTACCGAGGAGGTGTACTATTACAGTGGTAAGCAGAAAAAGAAGCATCCCTGCGGCTCTTACCGGACTTATGGTCCTCCTGGTCTTCGGGTCCTGTACCGTCGATCTCCCGGGGCTCTTTGGGTCGGATGATATGAACGTCCGTTTTTTTGAACGGAATACCTTCAATTTTCTTACTCCAGAGAGCAGGGCCCTGTCACTGGGCGAAGAGTACGCATTTCTGGTGCTTTCCGATACCCATATTGAAGGCACCGATGCTTTCGGCCTTGAGAACTTAGCATCGGTCGTGGATGATACGATTAAATTTGTGGTTATCACCGGGGACCTTACTCAGAGCGGAAAGCGGGAAGAAGTACAACGGTTCATCGAGATTGCCCGCACCCTGGGAGTGCCTTGTTACCCGATGCTTGGCAATCATGATGTTTATTTTGGTAATTGGACGGTATGGAAAGAACTCATCGGCTCATCTACCTATCGTATTGATACTCCAGACAGCAGTACGACCCTTCTTATCTTGGATACCGCTAATGCGTCTATGGGAAAGGAACAGCTTGACTGGCTTGAAGCGGAATTACAAACCGCTCGATCCCATGTGTTTGTTTTTACCCATACCAATTTGTTTGTTGAAGGCATGGGGGACTTGCAGCAAATGACCGATGTACGAGAGCGGGCAAGAATCATGGCTTTGCTGCAAGGCCGCGTTGATGCCCTGTTTACCGGTCATGTCCATAAGCGGATTATTAAAACCCTGGGAGGCGTTGAGTATATCACCCTCGAAGATTACCGAAGTAAAAAAACGTATCTACACGTTCAGGTAAGCCAAGGTGGATTTGAGTATACCTTTAGAAAACTGCACTGAACGGGAGATGCAGCGGCGAACCCGATCTGCGCTGCGAGGAGCCTTCTTCATCAAAGCACCGCCCAGGCCAATGCCCTATACTCTGGGGAGGTGCCTATGCACACTATCTTACCGGCATCGCCGTTTCTGTATGGGGCTTTGGGAGCGGGAATAAGCTATTACGGGCTCCCCTTACTGGCTTCCCCTCAGAGGGTGCCTGGGATATGGGGAGCCTTCCTGTTCATGGCCATGCTCTTGAGCTTCATACAGGTCCTCTCCCAAAGCCCTGAGCTGTGGGAGCCGACCCAAGGGCTGCGATGCTGCCGGGTGTATAGCCTTGCCCTGGCCCTTGGGCTGAGCCTTGGCCTTGCTGCGGGAAGCCGGATACAGCCGGCCTCCTTGGGCCTCCCTCAAAACCAGGTTCAGGGCATCTACGGGACCCTCAGCGAGGATCCCCGGTCCTTTCATGATAACCGGGGTATGGGATACCTGACCTTGAAGCAGGTCTCCGCCTCCGGTGGCATACGGGCCTCTGCACGGGGAAGGGTGCGGGTGTTTTTTCCTGAGGGGACCATCCCCCGGGTGCGCTCCTTTGGCAGGGGCAGCGGCGTATACCTGGAAGGGGCCTTTCTGACCCAGGATTCTCCCATCCCTCCTCCCCTGACGGGTGAGTCCTGCTTCCGGGCGTACGCAGTACACCTCCTGAGGCCTGCTTCGGCTTTGGAGCAGATGAGAACCCGGTGGCGTATGGGACTTATGGAACGATTCGCCCGGGCTCCCTGGGCAGGACTGGCCGAAGCCCTGCTCCTGGGAGTGCAGGACAACTTGGATACAGAGCTCTCCAAAGCCTACCGGGACGCAGGCTGTTCCCACGTATTAGCCCTCTCAGGCATGCATCTGGCCATACTCACCGGCCTTTTGAGCCGGTTCCTCAGAAAGCTCCTGGGAAGCAAGGCCGCCTCCCTTGGGGGAGGCCTCTGTATCCTGGGCTATGTCTCTCTGGTGGGGAACTTCCCCTCCTTGGAAAGAGCCGCGATCATGTACCTGTTGGGAATCCCGGCAGTCCTGGGCTCGGTCCCGAAAGTGCAGGGCGCAGGGTTCAGTATATCCTTTCTGGGTATGGCGTTCCTCATCCAGATACTGAGAACTCCAGAGGCGGGGCAGAGCATATCCTTCATCCTGTCCTATCTGGCCCTGGGGGGCATGCTCTTCATAGGGAGGGCCATCCATGAGCTTATCCGCGGCAGCATCCCCGAACTCCTCGCCGAGCCCTTGGCCGCGTCCCTGGGGGCCTTTATCGCTACTGCCGCGGCAGTGGCCTGGTTCTTTGACTCCCTGCGGCCCGTGGGAATACTGGCGGGGCTTATTATCGTGCCCCTGAGCACCTGGTTCATGCTCTTCGCACTCTTCGCGCTTCTCCTGCCGGCCCCCGCTCTTGGGCTTATCCTCAGTATCCTGTATACTCTCCTGCAGGGGCTCGTCTCCTTGGCTGCCCGGGTTCCGGGCATACCCGGTGCCTATCCCCTGCAGGCGGCGTTGCTATCCCTTGGGGTATCGGCAGCGCTCATGGCTTTGAGCCACAGACAAACCATACTGAGGAGCCATCTTGATCCCTTTACCTGATGCGCTGAGGACCTCCTGTCCGCTCAACTACGACTCTCCTTTGGCCCTGAAAGCCTTCCTGGATGCCCGGGGTTTAGGTATGCGCAAGCAGTTCGGCCAGAACTTTCTGATTAACCGGGATGCCCGCAGAGCCCTGCTGGATGCGCTGGACCTCAAGCGGGGACAGGGGGTATGGGAGATTGGCTCCGGCCTGGGGGCCATGACCTGGGGCCTTTTGGAGCGGGGGCTTTCGGTCAAGGCCTTTGAGCGGGATCCGGGCTTTATCCGGGTATTAAGCGATTTCTTTGGCGGGCATCCCGGGTTTTGCCTGGTCAAAGGGGATGTGCTTAAAACCTGGCCCCAGGCCGGGGAGGAAGGGTACCTGCTGGGGAACCTGCCCTATACCATTGGCTCCCATCTCTTAGGGACCTTCATCGAAAGGAAGCGGTTTTTTACGCGTATGGTGATAGTGCTCCAGCGGGAACTGGTCCGGCGCATGGGGGCCCGGCCCGGCTCCAAGGACTACTCCTCCTTTTCCGTGCTTTGTACGGCTGCCTATACGCTGAAGCCCCTTAAGGTTTTGAAAGGTTCTTCCTTTTATCCGGTCCCCCATGTGGATTCCCAGGGGATACGCCTGGATCTCAGGACCGATGGGGATCTCCGGGCCTATCCCCCCTGCTTCAGCCCCCTGGTGAGGCAGCTCTTTGCTTCCCGCCGGAAGACCTTGAGGCATAACCTGTACGGGTTTGTGCTTTCGTATATACTGGGAAAACCAGAACGGGCCGGGTGCAGGGAAGCGGTGCAGATCACCGAGGATGCCCTGGAGCGCTGCAGGATACCGGGGAATACGCGGGCTGAGGTCTTGGGGCCGGAGGATTTTCTTGCCCTGGCCGGTGTATTAGAATGGAGTAAAGCCCCGCAGGCCCTTGCAAAGCAAGGGGGGTCTTGAGCCGGGCTTTCAGAACGCCCTGAGTGCGTTTTGAAACAGACCCATCGGCAAGGTAATGAGGAGGAACAGTTCGTATGGCCATCATTGATGCACTGGCGCGTATACGGGAACGGATCCAGGAAGCCTGTATCCGCTGCGGCAGGAGCCCCGCTGAGATTCAGCTCATGGGGGTGTCGAAGTTTCACGGCCCGCAGGAAATCGAAGCGGCCTGGCAGGCAGGGGTGAGGCTTTTTGGGGAAAGCCGGGTACAGGAAGCGCTGGAAAAGTTTACCCCCTTTAAGCAGCGGCATCCTGAAACAGAACTGCATCTCATAGGGTCCCTCCAGCGCAATAAGGTAAAGAGCGCGCTCTCCCTTTTTGAGGTGATTCAGTCCGTGGATAGAGAGGCCCTTATCGGTGAACTGGGGGCCTGGACCAATAAGCAGGACAGGCCCCTGGGCATACTCCTGGAGCTCCATACCGGGGAAGAGAGCAAAAGCGGCTTTCCCGATGCGGAGCATCTGTGCCGGGCAACGGAACAGATCCTCTCCTATCCCAGGCTGCTCCTGCGGGGGCTTATGACTATGGCCCCCTATACCGATGACAGGGCCCGGATTCGTGCCTCCTTTCGGTCCCTGGTTTCCGCCCGGGATACGCTGGCCTCCCGGTTTCCCTCCGGTGACTGGTCCTGCCTGTCTATGGGCATGTCCCAGGACTTTGAGATCGCCATTGAAGAAGGGTCTACCCTGATCCGCATAGGAACCGCCTTGTTTGGGGAAGGGGATCCATGAAAGGCTTCCTGTTCCTGGCCTTGATATGCCGCCTGCTTCTGCCGGTCCATGCCCAAACAAGCACCACCGCGGTGGAGCAGGGGACCGGCGCGCTGGATACCGCCGGCTTTCCCCAATGGGTGAAGGATCTGCGGCGGGGGGAAATCATCGCGTTTGGCGCCTTTCCCTTTACCATGCTCTTGTCCAACACCTTCGTGGATCTCCACAGGAGCGCCACCCATAACTGGGATACCCGCTATGCCCCCTGGCCCGTAAAGTCCGCCGGTGCGGTGGATATGACCAAAGACGAACAACTGCTCACCATAGCCGCGGCTGCGGCCGGTTCGGTCCTCTTAGCCCTGATTGATTTCTTTATCGTGCGTCATAAGCGAAGCATGGAAGCCCGGAAAGCCGAGCAGCTCCCTGAAGGCCTTCCTATCATCATAAGAAAGCCCCGGGTCCCGGAAAACCGGGAAGCCGCCCCTCCCCAGGAGGAGCCGTAAATGCCCTCCTATAGCGGGACCGTAAGCGCCCTCCCCGGCCCCCTGCGGCTTGACCGGTATGTGGCGGAGTACCTCCAGGTGCTCTGCCGCTCCCAGTGTAAAGCCCGGGCTCTGGCGGCACGGCTCAACGGCAGGGAGGTAAAGCCTTCCCGCCTGGTGAGACCGGGGGACCTGCTGGAGCTTAGCTGGGAAGACCCGGAACCGGTGGACCTGCTCCCCGAAGATATCCCCCTGGAACTTATCTATGAAGATGACCAGGTGGTGCTGGTTAATAAGGCCCAGGGTATGGTGGTGCACCCCGGCGCGGGGAACCGCCGGGGGACCTTGGCCAATGCCCTCCTGTTCAGGCGCCTCCAGCAGGGCGGTTTGGAGGCCGGGGAAGCCTTTCGACCGGGGATAGTCCATCGTTTGGACAAAGATACCTCCGGGGTGCTCATTGCCGCCTATACCGACCAGGCCCTGGACTTTCTCAAAGGGCAATTCAAAACCCGCACGGTGCGAAAGCGCTATGGGGCCCTGGTGAGGGGTTCCCCGGCAGCCCCTTGCGGGTTCATTGAGACCCGTATCAGGCGGGACCCCCGGGACCGGAAGCGCTTCACCGTTTCCCGGGACCAGGGCAAGATAGCCCTGACCGGCTACCGGGTAATCCGGTCCTGGGGAAGCCATTCCCTGCTGCTCCTTTCCCCCCGAACCGGCCGTACCCACCAGCTGAGGGTGCACCTGCGCCATATCGGGCATCCTATCCTGGGGGATCCCCTCTACGGCACCGGGGATCCCCGTTTCCCCGGGCTCAGCCTCATGCTCCATGCCCGGAGTCTGCGCCTGGTCCTGCCCGGGGAGCAGGAAGCGCGGACCTTCAGGGCCTGCCTGCCGCGCCGCTTCTGGGAGGTGATCCGCGCGCTGGGCTTACAAGGCCCGGCGCAGGGCGGCGTCCAGGCGCGACGTAAGGCAGCGTCCAGGCGCGACGTAAGGCAGCGTCCAGGCACGACGTAAGGCGGCGTCCAGGCACGACGTCAGGCGGCGTCCAGGCGCGACGTAAGGCGGCGTCCAGGCACGACGTAAGGCGGCGTCCAGGCCCGACGTAAGGCTGCGTCCAGGCGCGACGTAAGGCGGCGTCCAGGCGCGACGTAAGGCAGCGTCGAGGCACGACGTAAGGCGGCGTCCAGGCGCGACGTAAGGCGGCGTCCAGGCGCGACGTAAGGCGGCGTCCAGGCGCGACGTAAGGCGGCGTCCAGGCGCGACGTAAGGCGGCGTCCAGGGGACGGTCCCCCGGAGAGGTTCCACCATCGCCGTTTTTGGAGTACCCTTAGGTACTACGCATTTCTGGAGGATACTATGAAGAAGGTGTTGTTATCGCTGGGGGTGTTTCTTTGTACCGCCGGTTTTATGGCTGCCCAGACAAGGGGCGAGCTGCAGCAGATGTATATGGATTATCTGCGGGAACAGGGCTACATCCCCTCCCTGGATTCCGAGGGGGATG
>JAITEL010000108.1 GCA_031282065.1 Treponema sp. | reverse complement strand
AAACGCAAACTGGGCTACCAGGTCCTTCACCCTGGCCAACTCGGACCCGGAACTCCCTGGGACTCCTATCATCCCCTTTTCCCCGGCGCAAGTAACCCGCCTTTCCCTCTGGTTATGGGTAACGTGCTCCCCACAAAAAAGTCTATATGCCATATAGAGTTATAGGGGAAATACCCCGCAAAAACGGGTAAGTGATCCCCTCCTCTAAGCCCTGACTTTGGACCTGGAGAAGGAGGGGGCAGTAATTCCAAATTCAAAAAAATTTGTCCTAATACACTAGAAAGCGTCTAATAAACTATACATTCTATGGGCAAAATGATACAGACATGATAATTCTCTGCCTTTTTAGGGTCAAAAAAGTTTTGAATTTGGAATTGCTGACATGCCAGGGAATCCGGCTTGACAAAGCGGCGAAGGAACCGAATAATGCCCTAAACGTATGCAATTCAACACTGGGGAGAGGCTCATGACCAAGACCATCGCGTGTATAGGCAGCGGCAACATGGGGTTTGCGCTGATGAAAGGGGCAGTCCGGAGCACGGGCTTTGCCTGCCGTATGGGCTTTACCGATAGGGACCCGGCAAAAGCAGCGGCTGCGGCAGAGGCGCTCCATGCTTCGGTATATGCCTCGAATGAAGCGGCAGTGCAAGAGGGGCATTTTGTCTTTTTGGCGGTAAAGCCCCAGAGTCTTGCCGGGGTGCTGGCGGAGATAGGCCCCACGGTACGCGACCGGCTCAGCTCAAGGGAAGATCCCCTGCTGGTTTCTATGGCCCCCAGCTGGTCTATCCAAAGGATACAAGAAGCCCTGGGTGGGTATGAGCGGATAGTCCGCATCATGCCGAATACCCCGGCCCTCATAGGCCAGGCCCTCATAGCCTTGGCGGCTGCACCGCGGGTACCGGATTACCAGCTCCATGAACTCACCCAGATCCTCGCGGGTTCCGGGACCGTGGAACCTATTGAAGAGCCCTATCTGGATGCGGTAACCGCCCTTTCCGGATCCGGCCCTGCCTTTGTGTACCTGTTCATCGAAGCCCTCGCGGATGGGGCGGTCCGCTCAGGGCTTCCACGGGATAAGGCCCTTCGCTATGCCATCCAGACCGTGCTGGGTTCAGCGGCCATGCTCAAAGAGACGGGGAAGCACCCTGGGGAACTCAAGGACATGGTTACCTCTCCAGGAGGGACCACCATTGCCGGGCTTGCGGCTCTGGAAAACAGGGCTTTCCGGGGAACCGTGATGAACGCAGTGGATGCGGCATGGAAGCGGTCCCTGGAGCTGTCAGGGGACGCTTAGATGGCTGCTCAGCACTGCCCTGCAAGCCCGGGGGCGGAGGCGGGGGGGAAGATACTGATTACCGGCATGGCGGGATTCATCGGCTATCACCTGGCGAAACAGCTTGCCCAGAGGGGATACGAGCTTATCGGCCTGGATAACCTCAACGATTACTATGAGGTCAATCTCAAATACGGCCGCCTTGAGGATTTAGGGATACCCCGGCCCCAGGGAAGGCAGAAGATCCCCTCTTCCCGCTATCCCAATCTCTGCTTCGCAGCCCTGGATATCTGCGACGGTGAAGGCATACAGAAGCTCTTTCAGGGGGAACAGGCAAGCCCGCGTCCCATTGAGCAGGTGGTCCATCTGGCCGCCCAAGCAGGGGTGCGCTATTCCATCACCCATCCCCAAGCCTATATAGCCGGCAACATCCAAGGCTTCCTTAACATCCTTGAAGCGGTCCGGGCCTATCCGGTACGGCACCTGGTCTATGCCTCCTCCAGTTCCGTGTACGGCCTCAACCGGCACATCCCTTTTGCGGAAACCGACAAGGCCGATCAGCCGGCCAGTCTCTATGCCGCAAGTAAGCGTGCCAACGAGCTTATGGCCCACAGCTATGCCCATCTCTACGGCATACCCAGCACGGGGCTGCGTTTTTTTACCGTGTACGGCCCCTGGGGACGGCCTGATATGGCGCCTTTCCTGTTCACCCGGGCCATACTCCAGGGCCGTCCTATTGAGGTGTTCAATTATGGCAAGATGAGCCGGGATTTCACCTATATCGGGGATATTGTGGAAGGGATTATCCGGGTCATGGGCCATATACCCCAGGCCGGAGGGGACCTGAGAGCTGTTCCTGCCAGGCTGTATAACATAGGACACGGCTCACCGGTGGAACTCCTGGATTTTATTGCGGCCCTGGAAGCCGAGCTGGGCATAACAGCGGTAAAAAACATGCTCCCCATGCAGAACGGGGATGTGCCCAGTACCTGGGCGGATTGCCGGGCCCTGGAGCGGGATACCGGTTACAGGCCGCAGACCGATATACGGACCGGGGTTAAGGCCCTGGTCGCCTGGTACCGGGAATTCTACGGGATCCGGGCATAGGATTATTTTCCTATACCCCCCCCCTAAGTATATCCTGCAGCAGCTCATTCATGCCTGCATCAATGCTTTGCTTCAAAGCAGCCTGCTTTGCCTTAATCAATGCCGCGATCTGCACTGTTTCCCGGGTTTCCGTATCCGGCTTGTCCGGGGGGATGAGCAGCTCGTAGGCTTCCCTATTCAGGGCCCTGGCAAGGTTGAGGAGGGTCTTATCGCTTACCCAAGTTCTGCACCGTTCAATATCAATCACCGAAGACAGGGATATATCCGCGTATTGCGCTAATTTGGCCTGGGTAAGCCCCAAGACTCCCCGTGCATTTTTGATATTTTGGGCAAGGATGGCCCGTAAGTCCAGAGATTCGCTCACGCTTAACCATATAGGGTACTCCCTCAATCCTTCAAGTTATGGTATTGACATAGCATAATGATTATGGTATTGTCATAGTATGATTGGCATTTTGTTAATCCAATTCCATTATTCCACTAGTATCGAGTCTCTATTTAAACTGTGGATATAGGCGTTTCAGTTTAATGCGGGCGTCAGCTGTGGTAAACCGCCAGTTGATTTTACGCGCTTCTTGGTTGCGCCTTCTATTCC
>JAITEL010000095.1 GCA_031282065.1 Treponema sp. | reverse complement strand
GCCTCCCGACACTCAGGCAGTTTCTCCGCCGCCTTATCAAGATACCCGATAAAGGGTTTAAGTATTCTCCGTCCCATGCCTTATTTTAGGCATCTTTTTTTGAATTTGGAATTGCTGATGCCTCACCATGAATCCCCCGGAAAAGGGGCGGAGCACCGGAGCGTTTTCGCCGCATCAGGTACGCCTGGCATTCCTCGCCCATCTTGGCAGTGGGCGAAAGACGAGGTTCGCCGGTTCCGGCTCAGGAGCCTTCCATTACCGGCCAGAGCGTATCATGCTCGTTACCAAGAAGTCCGCCCATGGGCTCGTGGCGGGCGGACTGGTTTTTTTGCCCCAGATATGCTAGGCTTAGCACGCTGAGATCACCATGAAACAGAGGAATTGGAAAGTCTATTGTGGTAGGTATGGGACAGGATCTTCCCGTGTATTCTTTACAAAGAAAGGGGGGAGCCTTTTACTTTTTGTTCGTATGATGTGTAGATATATAACCGCCTGAGGGCGGTTTTTTTTTGCGAGGAGGTTTTTATGTTTACAAAACGGCATCTGGTTGAGCCTGGAGATTTTACGCTTGAAGAGATGGACCGGCTCTTTGATCTGGCCCAGCAGATTGAGCAAGACCAGGGCTACCTGAGGGAATCCTGCCGGGGGCATATCTTGGCCACCCTTTTTTTTGAACCCAGCACCCGAACCCGCCTGAGTTTTGAGTCGGCCATGCTGCGCCTGGGGGGTGCCTGCCTTGGCTTTTCCGAGCCTAATTCCAGTTCAGTGGCCAAAGGGGAGAGCCTGGCAGATACCATCAGGACCGTTTCCTGCTATGCGGACATCATCGTCATGCGCAACCCCAAAGAAGGCGCTTCCCTGCTGGCATCCCGCTACGCGACGGTGCCGGTGATCAATGCCGGAGACGGCGGCCACCACCATCCCACCCAGACCCTGACGGATCTCCTCACCATAAGACAGCTTAAGGGGTCCATTGGGCAGCTTACCGTGGGATTCTGTGGGGACCTCAAGTTTGGCCGAACCGTACATTCCCTGGCAAAGGCCCTTGCCCGCTATCCCGGTATTAGCATGCTCTTCATCTCTCCCCAGGAATTGCAGGTGCCTACCTATATCACCGAAGGGATACTCAAAAAAGCAGGGGTCTCCTATAAGGAAACCCACAGCCTTGAACAGGTGATTGGAACGCTGGATGTACTGTATATGACCAGGGTACAACGGGAGCGTTTTTTTAATGAGGAAGAGTATATACGCCTCAAGGATAGCTATATCCTGAACAGGGAAAAAATGAAGCAGGCGAAAGATGACCTCACCATACTCCATCCCCTGCCGCGGGTGAATGAGATAGCCCCGGAACTGGATAATGACCCACGGGCGAGTTACTTCAAACAGGCTAAATACGGTATGTATGTGAGAATGGCCCTATTGGCATCCATGTTAGGAAGATGTTAAAGCAAAACGCCCCTTCCATGCCGTACTAGCGTATATGAACATCCATAGATTTAGCCTGGTCATGCTGGCTTTTTTGCTGAGTACCTGTGCAAGCGACGTGTTTGTTCCTGTATATCATGTAAGCTTCCCCGCACTGCCCCCGGCCTGGCAGGCTATCCTGGGACATCCCCATTGGCGGGTTACCTGGATAGGTCCTGAGGGAAACTGGGAAACTGCAGAGACCGAGCAGAGCCTGCTCCCTATACGGCTCTTATCCGAATGGACTACACCAGTGATCGCCTATCCCTATTGGCCGCAGAAAGGCGTACTTCCTGATACCCTGCGCCCCGGCGGAGGGCTCTTTCCCTTTGACCGTGAAGGCGACCGGATCCAACTCTCCTGGCGGGGCGGGGTTGAAGCCCTGGTGTATCTGGAACTGGCCGCCCATGCGGAAAGCCCTCCCAAGGGAACCCCGCGGCTGCCCCAGTACTTTAACTGGCCCCGGTTTAGAGCCCTGCTGGAAGGGCCGGATCTCCGTGAAGAAGTGCGGCAGGATCTCTGGTCTGCCGATTGGAAGGGCATAAGCCTGAAGATAGCCCAAGGAGGCTTTGATCGACGCCGTATTGTACCCCAGTCCAAGGAGGCATTGCAGGTACCCGTAGGCTGCCGCGGGCCCTGGATAGGCAGTTCCCCCTTTGGGGAACCGCTCTACGAGGAAGCCGGGAAGGGGCTCCAGGTCCAGGTTTCAGGAACGGTGGATACCTACCTTTCATCGGAGGGCATGCTCCGCTGTACCCAGGGGGCCTGGATGTGGATACCCTTTCCCGAATAAACCCCGGGGCAAGGGGGTAAGCTACTTTGCAAAGCCATGATAATACGCTAGTATCCACCTATGCGTTTGGTATGTCTTGATCTTGAAGGGGTCCTCATTCCTGAAATCTGGATCGCCTTTGCCCAAGCCACGGGGCTCAGTGCCTTACGGCGAACCACCCGGGACGAGCCGGATTACGATGCCTTGATGCGCTTCCGTATCGCTGTCTTAAAAGAAGAGGGTTTCAAACTCAAGGATATTACCCAGGTCATCCGTACCCTGGAACCCCTGGAAGGAGCGGTGCAGTTTATCAAAAGCTTAAGGGAAAAGACCGAGCTTATCATCCTTTCGGATACCTACGAGGAATTCGCCCGGCCCCTCATGGCAGCATTGGGCTACCCTACCCTGTTCTGTAACAGCCTGGTCCTCGCCCCGGATGGTTCCATCAGCAATTACCGGCTTCGCCAGAAGGACGGCAAAAGACAGGCGGTGAAGGCCCTCCAATCCCTCAATATGGAGATCTTTGCTGCCGGGGATTCCTTTAATGATTTAGCCATGATCCGCGAGGCTGACGCAGGCTGCCTTTTCAGGGCACCCCAGGCCATTCGGGAATCCTGCCCGGATATCCCTTGGGTAGACCATTACGATGCACTCCTTGCCCGGATTGAAGCCTTTATAGGCCTGTGAGACTGGGTTCAGCGTTCAAAGAGCCTGCGCAGGACCGCATCGTTATGGCGCCAGTCATGGGCGCTCTTAACCCGAAGATCCAACTCCACCTTCCAATCCAAGATACGGTTCAGTTCCTTCTGGGCAGCTTGACGGATGGCCTTGATAAGCTCGCCCCCTTTGCCTACCACCATGCCTTTCTGGGATTCCCTTTCGGTGATGATAAAGGCCCGTACCCACAGCCGCGTTCCTTCATCCCGTAGCTCCGCATCGGCTACTTCCACGTAGAGCGCGTGGGGCAGCTCCTCCCGAAGACGATTGATGGCCTTTTCCCGGATAATCTCAGCTATACGGAAGTTCAGTTCCTGGTCGGTATAGTATTCTTCTGGATAAAAAGGAGCGCCTTCACCGGCCATGGCAAAGAGGCAGTGCAGCAGGGCTTCGGTTCCTTCTCCGCTGAGAGCGGATACCTTGAAACAGCGGGCAGTATCCAATTGGGGAAGCTGGTTTTTGAGAAAGGCCAGGGCCTGTGCGTAATCCGCATGAGGGCTATCCATCTTATTCACCGCGGCCAGGGTTCTCTCTGCCAGGGGTACCAGCCGGGCAGCAATGGCCGCCTCTTCAGGCCCTGCAGGTCGGGAAGCATCCAGCACATAGAGGATGATATCCGCATCCTCTATGGTCCTGTCCGAGACTTCCATGAGCTTTTTATTGAGTTTCCGTTCCGACTCATGCCGTCCCGGGGTATCTACAAACACGAGCTGTCCTTCATCTCTATGGAGTACACCCCGGATGGCATTGCGGGTGGTTTGGGGTACCGTGCTCACGATAGAGACCTTTGCGCCGCACAGGAGGTTCACCAGGGTAGACTTCCCCACCGAGGGCCTGCCCACCACCGCCACAAAGGCGGCTTTCTTTTGGGTACACATAGAGACACTATATCCGTGGAGCTTTTCTCTTGCTAGCGGCGCGGGCTTTACCGTGCAAGGGGTGCTTAAAGCAGCTCAGCAAGTGGTCGTTCACCATACCGACTGCCTGCATGTAGGCATAGATGATGGTAGGCCCCACAAAGGAAAAGCCGCGCTTTTTGAGTTCTTTGGAAATGGTGCAAGAAAGGTCCGTACTGGCGGGAACTTCCCCTGGGGTTCTGAAGTGATGGATAAGGGGTTCCCCCTCCACCCAGTTCCAAAGCCATTGAGAAAACGAGAGGGGCCCTTCCATCATGGCAAGAAAGCAGCGGGCGTTTTCAATAGCCGAGAGGATCTTCCGTTTGTTTCTGATGATCCGCGGGTTTTCCATGAGCCGGGTAATATCCTTTTCCCCATAGTGGGCTATCTTCTCCGGGTTCATGTTGTCAAAAGCCGCTCTATAGGCAGGGCGGCGTTTCAAGATGGTAATCCAGGAAAGCCCTGCCTGGGCTCCATCCAAGATCAGGGCCTCAAACAAACGCTGGTTGTCGGTAAGGGGCTGCCCCCATTCCTGGTCATGGTAAGCCACATAGACAGGATCTTCCCCGCACCAGGGACAACGGACGAGTTCCTGCGTATGGGGAGCTATGGTTTCTGCATATTTCATGGATGTACCTTACCATACCGGCCAAAAACCGTGAAGCTCCCGGTCAAGGGCCGCCGCTTCCTGGGGGATTTCATGCACCGTCCTTAGCTCCGTAACTTCCTTCCGCAAGCGGGCCGGTTCCTCCTCTCCAGGTCGTCCGTGTCCGGGAAAAGGGGGTAAGTCCGTCCCTGCCTACCTAATGTCCAGGGTCGCCATCACTACGATTGAAGGGTCGTCATCACCACGGGTGAAGGATCCCCTACGCATAGCTGAGGGAAGCGGTAGAGGTGCAAAGAGGGGGAACCGGAAAGCTTCCTGTTTGAGGATCGCTCAATTGTTTTTTTATGATCCTTACTCTATAGTAAAGTACCAGGAGTTTTTTATGCTAAAAGCAATGCGTAATATCGGCATCATGGCCCATATTGATGCCGGAAAAACCACTACCACTGAACGGATCCTCTATTATACCGGGAAAAGCCATAAGATAGGCGAAGTTGATAATGGTGAAGCCGTCATGGATTGGATGGAACAGGAACAGGAACGGGGTATTACCATTCAAAGCGCGGCCACCACGATTTACTGGAAACAATTTCAGATAAACCTCATTGATACTCCTGGGCATGTGGATTTTACTGCGGAAGTTGAGCGGTCCCTTCGCGTTTTAGATGGAGCCGTGGCTATTTTTGACGCGGTCCGCGGGGTGGAGCCCCAGACCGAAACCGTTTGGCATCAGGCAGAACGTTACCAGGTGCCCTGTATCGGCTATGTAAACAAGATGGACCGGGTGGGAGCCGACTTTTTTCAGGTCCTTCAAGACATTAAGGCAAAACTGGGGACCTCCCCAGTGGCCCTTCAGCTTCCCATTGGAAAGGAAGGGGGCTTTGAAGGGGTCATAGACCTCATAAGCATGCAGGAGATCCGCTGGGATCCTGCATGTGAAGGAGAGAAGCTCATCTATAGCCCCCTTGCCCCAGTGAGGGAAGAGCCGGCCCGGAAATGGCGGGAAAAACTCATTGATACCCTGTCCGGCTTCTCAGACCTCATAACCGATCAGTACCTCTCTGGTGAGGAAATCCCCCCGGATCTCATCACCCAGGAATTACGCAAGGCGGTTCTCGGACGGGCCTTGCTCCCCATCCTGGCTGGGGCCTCCCGGCGGAATATGGGGGTTCAGCCCTTGATTGATGCGGTGCTGGCCTACCTGCCTGCACCGGACGAGCGCTCGCCGGCAACTGGCCACTATATCAAGAAAGGCGCTGAAGGGGAAATCCAGATCCCCTGCGATCCTGCCGGGGCTCCCCTGGGGCTGGTCTTCAAGATTCAGCATGACCGGGAAGCAGGGAGCCTCTGTTATGTGCGCATGTATTCGGGAACCCTCAAGCCGGGGACCGGGGTGTTTAACGTGGGAAAACGGAAGCGGGAACGGGCCAACCGGATCCTGCGGATGCATTCCAATAAATCCGAGCCCTTGGAAAGCCTGGCTGCCGGCGACATAGGGGTCATCATCGGGATGAAGCTCGCCCAGACCGGGGATACTATCGGGAGTGAAGGCTGGCCGGTGATGCTGGAAAAAATGGCCTTTCCTGAACCGGTCATCTCCGTATCCATAGAACCCAAAACCTTATCGGAGCAGGAAAAACTCAAGGACATTCTGGCCCTCCTGTCCAAAGAAGACCCCACCTTTACCACCAAAGAAAACGAGGAAACCGGCCAGCTCATCATCTCCGGCATGGGGGAGCTGCATCTGGATGTCCTGGTTACCCGGATTCTCAAGGAATACCGCGTAGGCGCCAAAGTGGGGAACCCGCAAGTTACCTATAGGGAATCGGTGAGCCAGATAGTGGAACGGAGCGAACACTACTCCCGCATCATCGCGGGTAAGGAGAACAGCGCATCCCTGAGCCTTAGGGTGAGCCCCCTTGAGCGGGGTACGGGGAACCGGTATACCTGCGAAGTCAAAAACCGGGATATTCCCCAAGCTATCTTTGACGCCATAGAACGGGGCATCCGGGGGGCTTTGGCCGGAGGTATAGTCCTGGGCTACCCATGTATTGATGTGGGGGTAAGCCTCATCAACATAGGCTATTCAGAACTTACCGGCACGGAATTTGCCTTTGAAGCCTGCGCCAGTCTGGGCTTTGACGAAGCCTGCCGGGCCGCCTCACCCATACTCCTTGAACCCATCATGGCAGTGGATCTCATCGTTCCCAAGGAATTCGTGGGCGATGCCATAAGCCTCATAACCCAGCGCGGGGGGCAGATCTTGAGCATGGACTCTAAAGCATACAGTGACCAGGTGAAGGCCCTGGCGCCTATGGCAAAGATGTTCGGATTTATGACGGCCCTGCGTTCAGTGAGCCAGGGCCGCGGCACCTTTACCATGGAATTTTCCCATTTTGCGTTTTCTGCGAAGTGATTGCTGGAGTGGGAGTCTTTCTAGAGGACCACGATATTTTTGCCGCTGCGCTTGCCAATATAGAGGTTTTTATCGCTGGCTTCAATACCGGCGTCGGGGTTAGCGCTATCAAAAGGCGCAACGCCCACGGTAATGGTAAGGCCCAGGGGGCCTTTTTGCTTCGTGGGAATTTCGGTCTCAGCCAGTTTACTGCGCAGTTTGTCCATCACCGTCTGGGCATCCTGGACGGTAATATTCTCCATGATGATGAGGAATTCTTCCCCTCCCCAGCGAAAGATCTTATCGGTCTTGCGGAGATTGCTTTGGAGGAAATTGGAAAGAAATACCAGGACTTCGTCCCCGCACAGGTGTCCATAGGTATCGTTTATCCGCTTAAAATCATCAATATCCAGGATGGCCACGCATATATGCTGGTCTTGGGTCTTGAGGGTGTTGAAATAGATTTCCGTATACCGGCGATTGTACAGGCCCGTGAGGGGATCCATATAGATTTGCGACGCCAATTTCACCAGCCGCCCCTCCTTAAGCCCTGAGATGATGACTTGGACAAAGGCATTGATACGGATCTCCATGATGACACCCATAAGCATGATGTATATGTTTGCCATGGCCATAAAATGGCTAAAGGAGGGGGGGAAAACCATAGGCGGCGGGGTATGCCTAGAGCGCAGCCCCAAAAAGGCGATAAGCCCAAAAATAGCCAGGACCGTGGTGTTGCGTATGGTCGCGGTTCCAAAAGGGAACAGGGTCAACATCACGATGGTCAACAAAAAGTACCCCATACTATACGAAGAGATGCCGCACATATAGGTCCCGATAGAGGCGTACAGGATCGATTCCAGGGAAATAAGGAAGCCCACAGGTTGGTAGTTCTTTTCTTTGAGGAAGAAAGACGCCACAGTATAAACCAACAAACTCCCGCAGTTAAGGAAAACAAAGAATATGATACCCTGAACCAGGTAGCAAATCAGAAAAAAGGTATGTACCACGATATAAAAGAGCAAAGAAGCATAGGAAATCAGATACAGACATAATTCATCCTCCTGTTGAAGGGGCTGTTTCAACAAGTTTGCAATGAAATTAATGTGCAGCTTATGAAGCATATCTTATATTCTAGTAAATCTAAAATATCTGGCAAGGCTATCCCGTGTTGCCTCAAAACTAAAAACATAGTCAAAACCATACTGCTTCCATGGGAGCGTGGAGCACTCCCTTGGTGGATGAGGGAAGTAAGGCGGAACTGATGGGGCGGAAAAGCGGCAGGGATCCGGTAATTTTGAACAGCCAACTGAAGCGGGCCGCATCACGGGGGCCTCTTACCCGATCCCTGTAGCTATGCTTCGATTCCCCCCGCAGACCGCCGTCATCCACAGGGCAAGCCCAAGCGTACCTATAACGGTGAAGTTTTGAAAAGGCCTCAGGGCTTATCAGCACTCCCCTTAGATACCCTTCCGGGATCCCGGCTTTACCAAGGGGAGCCCTTGTTTGCACAGGGCACAGGTTTCCGCCTCCCAGCTTACCGCGGGTATCCGGGAGGCGGCATAGAGGGGCCAGGGAAGGCTCACTCCTGGGCCGCGACGATCCACCAGGCAGGCCAAGCCCACCATCTGAGCGCCCAGGGCCTGCAAGACACGGGCAGTCTCCAGCGCAGAGCTGGTGGTGGTAATCACGTCTTCCGCAAGGAGTATGCGTGATCCCTGGGGCACCGTGAAACCCCGGCGTAGGCCCATGAGTCCTGCATCATCCCGTTCCGTGAAAAACCCGGGTATCCCTAATTGGCGCCCCAGTTCATAGGCAACGATGATGCCCCCCAGGGCAGGCCCAACCACCGCGTCCGGGGCGGCTCCCGCTTCCTTAATCGCTTCTACCACGCCGGCCAACGCAGCTGCGGCGCGTTCAGGGTATTGCAAAAGTTTAGCGCACTGGAAATACCGGTCCGAATGACGCCCTGACGAAAGGAGGAAATGCCCCTCCAGCATGGCCCCGGATTCCTGTAATAAGGCGATAGTTTTCTCTATATGTTCCATTTTGTTCCTTACCTCTCTCTCTTCTCGTTATGTCTGGTGATGGTTCCGCCTCCTAGGACCAGATCCCCCTCGTAGAGCACCACCGCTTGCCCGGGGGTGAGGGCCCGCTGGGGGCTCTCAAAGTCAACCCGCAAAAGGTCCGCTTCAAGGAGCACCGCAGTGGCGCTTTGCTCTGCCTGGAGATACCGGGTCTTCACCTTCAGGCGCCGGGGCTTCTCCGGTTCATCCCAGGCAATGAAGTTGAGGGTATCTGCATAGAGGGTCTTGGTATATAAAGCCCCTTCCCTGCCCAAGGTAAGGGTGTTGTCCTCCTTGGATTTAGCCACCACATAGCGGGCTTCGGGAAAAGAGAGGCCCAAACCCCGGCGCTGACCGATGGTATAGCGGATGAGCCCCTGATGCCGTCCCAAGAAGACCCCGCTTTCATCCAGGATGTTTCCAGGAGCCGCGGGCTTTCCCCGGTACTCCTCAATGAAACGGGCATAATCACCGTCGGGGACGAAACAGATGTCCTGGCTTTCCTGTTTGCGGGCATTCACCAGGCCCGCCTCCCCGGCAATGCCCCGAACCTCCTCCTTGGTGAGCTCTCCCAGGGGGAACACCGTATGGGCCAACTGCTCCTGGGTCATGGTGTAGAGCACATAGCTCTGGTCTTTTTTCAGATCCCGGGCCTTTTTAAGGAGCCAGCGGCTGCCCTGCTTTTCGATGCGCGCGTAATGGCCGGTTACCAGGTACTCCATGGTAAGCTGCTGTGCCCGCTGCAAGAGGCCCTCAAACTTGATATACCGGTTACAGTCTATGCAGGGGTTTGGGGTCTCCCCCTGCTCATAGGTCTCAACGAATTTGCGGATCACCCCAGCAGCGAAGGCATCGGAGAAATTGAGCACATAGAAGGGCATATCCAGTTGATGGGCCACCTGCTTGGCGTCTTCTACATCTGCCAGGGAACAACAGGCCCCCTTTCTTGGGCTTCCCGGCTGCTCCTTAGGGCTGGAGAAGAGCTTCAAGGTAACGCCCACACAGGGGAAGCCGGCCTTGCGGGAGAGCAAGGCCGCCACCGAGCTATCCACGCCGCCGCTCATGGCGATAAGCCGGTGCTTTTTCATAGGTCCATGAGGGCCGGAAGAGCTGCCTCGCAGGAGCGCATGGCCAGGATGGTCTTTTCGATGAGCCTATCCAGGTCCCAGCCGAGCATGGCGCAGCCCCGTTCAATGACCTCCCGGGAACAGCCTGCGGCAAAATTGAGGGACTTGTATTTCTTCTTCACCGATCTGACTTCCAGATCGGCCAGCTGTTTGGAAGGCCGAATGATGGCCACTGCCCAGATAAGGCCGGTAAGTTCATCCACCGCATAGAGGACTTTTTCCATGAGGTGTTCCGGTTGCACCTCCACAGTGAGCTTATAGCCGTGGCTGCATACCCCATGAATCACCTCCTCTCCCACACCCGCTTTCCGAAGCAATTCCGGGGCCTTGAGGCAATGTTCCTCAGGATAGGCTTCAAAATCAATATCATGCAAAAGGCCGACTATACCCCAGAAGTCTGTTTCATCAGGATAGCCCAATTCCCGGGCATACCACTGCATGACCCCTTCCACGGTGAGGGCATGTTGCAGATGAAAGGGGTCTTTATTGTAGGTCTTCAATAGGTCCCAGGCTTGTTCCCGGGAAATGCGTGTTCTTGAATGGTCCATAGGAGGATTGTATCTCAAGGGATATGAACATTCCAGCCGTCCCGCGCCCAGGGCACCGGCGTTTACTCTGAAAACAAAGCCTCATACAGGTAATCCCAATCCAGGGCGGCATGCGGCCTGTGCCGCTCACCCGTTTCTTGTCCCTTTTCATCTTCTTCAGCCGGTATAAGCGGCTATAGCCGGCTCTAAATCATTCTTAGTCAAGTAAAAAACTTTCTGGGCCTGATGAAAAACTTTCTGGGCCGGATGAAAAAACTTCTGGGCCTGATGAAAAAACTTCTGGGCCTGATGAAAAAACTTCTGGGCCTGATGAAAAAACTTCTGGGCCTGATGAAAAACTTTTTGGGCCGGATGAAAAACTTTTTGGGCCGCAGCTTCAGGCAAAGGGCGCTTCGCTTCTTAATCACCACTGCCAGCCATGGGCGTTAAACCCCCTTCGGGGGGGGCGGAGCAGGCCGTTCCTTCGGAACGAGCCGGACAAAACAAGGGCCTTCGGCCAGGTGCTTTTATATGGGGGGCCCAGGCCCCCCATCCCCCCCGAAAGTGCGTCCTGATCACCGCTCAGCTTCCGGCAAAGGGCGCTTCGACTCCTTATCACCACTGCCAGTCATGGGCCTTAAACCCCCTTCGGGGGCGGGGGCGGTTCCGCCGGCAGGGTAAGGGTCAACTCCAGGATCCTATGGTGAACCACCTTGGAAACCGTGATCAGTATATCCTGTACCCGGCAAACCTCCCCTTCCCGGGGAACTCCCCCAAGCTGTTCAATGACCCAGTTGCCTATAGTCGTATGCCGGCGATAGGGATCATCCCCTTCCTGGCTCTGGAGCCAGGGAGGGGCCATAAGACCGAAAAATTCGCCGAGGGTTTCCAGGCTGGTATTGCCCAATACCGTGTAGGTTCGGGCATTCACCGGGATTATGGGTTTGACCACCTCATCATGTTCGTCCCAAATCTCACCGACCAACTCCTCGATAATATCCTCTATCGTAATGATCCCCATAGTTCCCCCGAACTCGTCCACCACCACTGCCATGTGGGATTTCTTCGCTTGTAAGGTCTTCAAGAGCTTTGAAATCTTCATGGACTGGGTGATAAAAACCACGGGCTTTACAATACTTTTCAGGAGCTGCCTCTGACCCATGACCTGGTGATGAAAATCCTTTAAGAGCATAACCCCGATGATATTATCAATCGAATCCTCATATACCGGCAGCCGGGAATAGCCGGTATCACAGAATCTCTGGTCAATCTCCTCCACGGTTTCAGCCAGGGATACGGCAATCACATCAACCCGGGGGGTGAAAATATCATGGGCCGTAATATCGTCAAACTCAATGGCCTGGCGGATCATATCCTCTTCCCCTGCATTGATGCCCCCTTCCTGGCGCACCTCCTCCACAAAGGTTAAAAGCTCTGCCTCGGTAACCGCCCGGTTCCCTTGTATCTTAAAGAGTTTGAGGATACAGCCTTTCCAAGCGCTGGTCAGCCTGTTGACCGGGGAAAGAACGAAGATGAAGGCCTTCAAAAAAGGAGCGGAAAACATAGCGAAGCCTTCAGGGGCTTCCTTGGCAAGGGTCTTGGGCGTTATTTCTCCCACCATGAGCACCGCCACTGTGGTTACTACTGTGGCCAGACTTACCCCCATATTGCCGAACAAGCCGACAAACAAGAGGGTCGCCAAGGCGGAAGAGGCGATGTTCACCACATTGTTCCCTATGAGCACCGTTGACAGGAGTTTATCGTACTGTTCGGTTAAGCTAAGCGCCAGGGCAGCCCGTTTATGCCCCTGGGCAGCCAGGTTTTTGAGTTTAATCCGGTTTACTGAGGAAAAAGCGGTTTCACAAGCAGAGAAGAACGCAGAACAGAGGAGCAATCCGCCAAGTCCAATAATACTCCCCACACTAAACGACATAGCCTATTACTATACCCTGGAGGTACCCTGAAATCAAGTTCTCTAATTCGTGAGGGCCAGCAAACTGGATGCAATGAAGTTCACCAAGCGATCCTGGAGGAGATGTTCTCCCTGATAGCTCATGGAGAGGTGGCTTTTCCAATGGTCTACCACCATGAGTACATGCTTTCGCTCAAGGGGCAGCCGCTTTCCCATAAGCA
The DNA here is from genome assembly GCA_031282065.1 of Treponema sp. Classification (GTDB taxonomy): domain Bacteria; phylum Spirochaetota; class Spirochaetia; order Treponematales; family Breznakiellaceae; genus JAIRLU01. The sequence goes on along the minus strand of JAITEL010000095.1, from coordinate 7,710 downwards.
GGGATTCACTGCTCTTGTCATGGATTACCCTATCCCCGACAGAGACAATCCGTACAGCGGTGAGTACGTTCTTTTGATTTCTCAGTATAAGCGCCATAACCTCGCTGGCTGCTCCGGTTTCCTGGGGCTTATATTTGGTATACGCCGAGTAGGTCCACTGTTCCAGGGGGATGCGGATCCGGCTTAGGAGTTCCTGCGGCCCCAAAGAAAGGTCCCCTGTTGCCGTATAAAAGCGGGATGTCGCAATCCAGCGGGCTGCCGTGGCATTGCGTACTTCATAATGGGCGTCCAAGGCCAGCATCGGCGCCGTAGCATCCAAACGGCAGCTTGGGGTACAGATATTCCCTCCTATGGTGGCCAGGCTTCGGATATGAGGGCCGCTAATACCCAGTAAACACTGGGTCAGTACCTCAGGAACGACCTTTCCGAGGTTGATAAGATCATTCAACTTGACCATAGCCCCGATTTCCAGGTACCGCTCGGTCCGGGTAATGCGGTGTAGCTCTTCCAGCCGGTCTAGGGACAGGAGGTTCCGGGGGAAAATCGGTACCCGCCGGGCCTGGCCCCGCAGGAACTGGGTTCCTCCTGCAAAGGGAACGGCGTCAGGAAACTGCTTCCAGGTGTTGAAAAGCTCCTGAAAACTCGCGGGAAACCATATCTGATTACGCTCGGCGTCCATATAATCTCCGCTGTCGAATATCCGCTATGGCCAAAACCGCGGCAACCAGGCTTTCCGGTTCAGTACAGCGGCATCGGATCCCCCGCAGTTCCGCAAGGATGTCCTTGCGGGAACTGGGCCGGGGCTTCTTGGCAAGGATGGTCTCCATGGTTAAGATTTTTCCGCTGTCGCAGTATCCGCAGTTGAGCACCCCCGCAGCGCTCAGGCCTTGGATGATGTCCGTATAGTCATCGGTCTTGGCAAAACCTTCCAGGGTGATAATGGTACTGTTCTGTATCCGAAAAGCCGGGATAAGGCAGGATTTAACCACCATGCGGTTAAAAATAACCGAGCAGACCCCGCAGTCTCCGGTTAAACAACCGGATTTCGCTCCGGTCAGGGAGAAGCGTTCCCGTAACAGGTCAATAAGCCTCGTGTCCGCTGCGGTTTGTATGGTAACGTTTTCATGATTCAAGGTGAATCCTAGGGTCATAGGGCCGCCTCTTTTCTTCGTTGGTTTTCTACTTCCCAGATGGCTTTCGCTCCCAGGGGAATGGCTTCAAAGGGATGATCCATAGCCTGGGAAACCGCCTGGACATAGGCTGCGGGAAGAGAGCTAAAGGGTAATTCCCCGATACCCTTAGGCTCACTGCTGTCTTGTTCCATAAAGTCAATCTGTATAAGGGGTATATCTTCCGGGTCTGGAATCCCATAGGTATAAAACAGGTTTTCCGGGATATTCCCTTGGGTATAGGAGAGCTGTTCTTGAGCAGCCCATCCCAGGGCCTGGATAGCCGCACGGCTCACGCTGAGGCGAGCCTGCTTTTCGCAAAGGATCCTGCCTCCTGCTATGCCCAGCCATATCCCCCGTATCTTGGGGGTATAGGCTACCGGGTCTATGGCCACTTCCACCACGGCAACCCCCCAGCCAAGCCGGGTAAGGGCCGTTTCGTCGTAATGCCGGCTTGGCTGCGCCACGGCCTTCCCTTCCCAGGGGACTTTGAGAGCGGGCTTATAGGATTGACGCACCCTAAGGGGAAACACCGGCAGGGGCTCCTGGAGCCGCTGTTTCTCCAGGGCCCGGCACGCGCTTTCCAGCAAAGAGCTCAGCTCCACCGCATACCGGGAATTGCTGGCAGGCCCGCTGTCAGGAAGCCCCTCGGTGCCGCCTGCATGAATGCGGATATGCGCGGCTTCAAGGGACAGGATATTCCCGGCGATCTGCCGCCAAAGCCGGGCAAAGCCTTCGGTACAGGAGGCGATGTATATATCCAGGGAACCGTCTTTTTCCAAGCTGAGTTCAAGCCCATAGGAAGCCCCGCCCTGGGGGGGGGACAAGAAACCGCTCGGCTGGTAGGCCAGGGCAATACCGATGCCTCGAAGGCTCTCGTCTTTTACCGCCCAGGAAGTGCCGCGGCGGTGGCTGCGCAGCAGTTCATAGGCAGCCCATTTCCGGTAATAATCGCTTTTTGCCGCGGTCATATCGATAAGGGCTTCCGCCTCCCCTGCCTTGACCGGGACCCCTATGGCAAGACAGCTATGCTTGGGGAAGAGATGCTGTTTCCGCCATGCTGCCGGATCCTGGTGCAGGGCATCGGCGATGCGGGAGACCTGCCGTTCTATGGCAAAGAAGCCCTGGGATATGCCAAACCCAGGAAAGGGCCCTTGTGGAGGGATGTTCGTGGAAAGGGCCGTTCCCCGGAGGCTCATCACCGGCAGCTTATAGGCCCCTAAGCTGCCAAGACAGGTCCTATCCAGGATTTCATCGGTAAAGACCCCCTGGGCGCCCAGGTCGGTTTGGAGGGTGATGGCGGTTTCCCGGATTTCTCCTGTCTTTCCCAAGGTACTGTGCACGGCGATCACCGTGCGCTGGCGTTTGGGGGCATACCGGAAGTCCTCTTCCCTGGTTAATACCAGTTTCACCGGCTTGCCGGTGAGGTAGGCGCCCAGGGCCGCCTGGCAGGCTATGAGGGAGGGGTACCACACTTTCCCGTCGAGGTGCATCCCCAGGGCAGTGAGTTCTACCCTTACCGCATCCAAAGGGAGTTTAAGGACCCCCGCTACCGAACGTTTCACATGAAAGGGCCATTGCGTAGCGGTATGTATCACCAGGTGCCGTGCCGCGCCCGGTTCTCCGGTGTATACCGCCACCGCGGCCTGGGGATCGGCATACCAAGGTTCTTGTATCCCGGTTTGATAGGTTCCCGAAAGGATCCGCTGGGGAATATCCTCCGCGCTTTTGTCCCCCGGCGCAGCCGCCGCCGGGCTGCCCAGGTCTCGTTGCGCCAGGATACGCCCGGCAGCAGGGAGATCCTCAAAAAAAAACGGCTTCTCCTCATCCGCGATGACCCGGCACTGGGCAGCGTATTCCTGGAGTCTCCCCATATCAGGCCCCACCAAGAGGGCCACCGGTTCACCGATGTACGAAAGAGCCTCCTTCGCAAGGATGGGAAGGGGAAACTCCTCCAGATGGTTGACGCCGGGAATGTCCTTGCCTTGGATAAGGGTATACGCTGAAGGGAGTTGGGGGCAGGTAAGGCCCTTGAGGGTGCCCCTGGCAATAGGAGCACGTATACTGAGAGCATATAAACTGCCGGGTATCATAATATCATCTACAAACACCACGGATATACCTCCCCGCCAGCCCCCGAAGGGGGCTTAGAGTCCCTGACCGGCAGTAGCGGCAAGAAAGCGGGACGCCCCTTGCCGGTAGTCTGGGATGGTCTTGACCCAAACATACCTATAGAGGGTAGCTATTCAAGCTCAAAAGAAATATCCCCCATATTCCTTTTCAGTTCCGCACTGGGCAGAAATAAGATTTTTACCCCGTTTACCTGGCGGGCCGACAGTTCCTCCGCTGTTTCCGTACCCGCGCTTGAAACCGAAATACGGAAGGTCCCAAAGCCTTCCAGCCGGATAGACTGCCCCAGTTTAAGGAACAGCGGTAAGACCTCAACCAAATTGCTCAAGGTGCTTTGTACATCCCCCAAGGAAAGGGCCGATCGCTTCTCAATCTCCTTGGAAATTTCCGACAAGCCCACGCTCCCTGCAGACACTTGCGTCAAATACCATTTTGATACAGCCGTATTTTGGGGATTTTTGCGTTGTATTTTCTTTAATGTTATCGCCATAGTAGCCTCCAACGTATCTCAGATACCCCTATTATAGGGAAAAGCGCTGGGCGCATCAAGCGTTTTTGTCAGGAGATCAAATGTTTTTCCCAGGAGATCAAGCGTTTTTGTCAGGAGATCAAGCGTTTTTCCCAAGGAGATCAAGTGTTTTTTCCAGGAGATCAAGCGTTTTTCCCAAGGAGATCAAGCGTTTTTATACCGGCCTGCGGAGCAGCTTCTTCGCATGGACGATTGCTGAGCGGCCTTTCCGCTTGCAGAAAGGCGCAGCACCGGGAAAGGGGCTATTGTTTTTTTGGTAAAAACCGGAGATAATACCAATAACACCGCGGGTTTATCGTATCACCGGTTGGCAGGGGCCTGGGCTTAAAGATACCTGGAGCGCCTTCAGTAGACCTTAGCTTTGCAGGTAACGCGGCCGTAAAAGTGACTTCCCTATTGCTGATGTGTATACGAGGTGCTCATGGCCATAAAAACGGATGTATCGCGGGGTTTCCATTCTATTGGCAGTAAGTTGCTGCTGCCTATCTGTATCTGTTTTGTCTTTTTCGCGCTCATGCTGCTGAGCACCATTACCGTACTTACCCGATCTACTGCGGCAGCTTCATTCAAAGCGGGTATTGACGGAAAGGACGGCCTGGTGTACCGCCTCATCGACCAGCAGACCGCCTTGCTGGAGAAGAAAGCCCAGTGGATAGCCCAAGAGCCGGGGATCATCGCGGTCTTGACCGGGGGCGAGCAGGCTACTTCAGAAGCTCATTTGGAGGCTATGCTGGGAGCCCTGGATGTGGACGGCATCGCGGTGGTGGATAGCGATGACTATCTCCTTATCTACAGCGCCACCTCCCGCTCGGACGGCGCCCGGTATGTGCGGACCATTGTTTCCTATACCGAAGACCGGCAGGGTATCACCCGGCTCTATTCCCTGGACAACAGCCTTGAACTCATCTCCGCAATTCCCATCTTTCAAGAAGACCGGCTCTTAGGCTACGGCTTCATCGAATACAGCCTCCAGTCCGACCAATTCCTCAGCCAGCTGCAGGCCCTCACCCAATGCGACATAGACCTCTATCAGGGCTTTAACCACCGCAACAGTTCCGAAGGGCTCGCGGAGTTCTCCGCCCAGCGGAAAACCTGGATAGGCCCCTTCACCGGGAGCATCTCCTCGGATCACGACAGGATGATAGACACGGTTCTGGGCCTGGGAGAAACCTACCGGGGGGAGTACCAGGTAGCGGGCATTACCTATTATGGGGTTCATTTTCCTTTGAAAGACGGTTCTGATTCCCGTGTGGGGATACTCTCCATGAGCCTGCCCATGAGTTCGGTAGATGCCACCGTGGCCCTGGTCAACCGAGTGGTGCTCCCCCTCCTGCTGGGAGGTATCCTCCTCCTCTTAGGGGTCTTTCTCCTCCTGCTGCGGCTCATCGTCATCCATCCCCTCAAGGCTACTGCCGCGGCTACCGCGCAGGTCTCAGAGAATCTCAGTTCCAAAGAAGCGGACTTCACCTATCAGATACCGATCAAGCGCAGGGATGAAATCGGGATCATTACCGGGAGCATCAATGGCTTCATTGCCTCTTTACGGGACCAGGTGATCCGCCTCAAGGATGCCCAGGGTTCCCTCACCGATATAGGGGCGCAACTGGGAACCCAGGCAGAGGAATCGGTCAAGGCCAATGCCCGGATCATGGATCGCGCCCTGGATATCAAGACCCAGACCGAGGGACAAAGCCAATCCCTGGAGCGCACCAACCAGGTTTTGGTAAACGCCGCTTCCGCGCTCCAGGGGCTCAATGCGGTGATAGAGGATCAGAACCAGGCGATGAAAGCGTCTTCCAGCTCCCTGGGGAAAATGGAGGAGAGCATACACGCGGTCCAGAGCGCGGTCCAGGGGATGAAGGACCAGTTTCATGCCCTCGTCCAGGTGGCAGATACCGGGAAAGAGCGGCAAGATGCCGCGGATCAGCAGATTCAGCGCATCCGTGCCCAGTCAGAGGCCCTGATGGGGGCAAATCAGCTCATCGCCAAGATGTCCGCCCGAACCACCCTCCTGGCCATGAACGCCACCATTGAAGCGGCCCATGCAGGGGCTGCCGGCAAGGGCTTTACCGTGGTGGCTGATGAGATCCGCTCCCTGGCAGGGAATGCCCGAACCCAGTCCCAGATGATTAAGGAGGAACTCTCTGGGATTGTCCAGCTGGTGGAGGACACCTCCCAGAGTTCTGCCAAATCCCAGGAAGCCTTCCTCCTGCTTGCAGAGGAGATCAAAACCACGGACCGGTTTATTAAGAAGATCGATACCGCTATGGAGGCCCAGGGAGGCGCTTTGGCCCAGATAGAGCAGGCATTGGAGGCTATCAACCATGCAGGCTCCCGGGTGAATGACACGTCCCGGGACATGATAGGCCACATGGATAGGGTGAAACAGGAACTGGATACCCTCACCGGCATAGTCCAGGCGATTCAGCAGGGAATCATCGGCATGGGGGACAGCGCCAAGGAGGTGAACCTTGCCGCAGAAACCGTGCTCAACCTGGCACGGGACACCCATCGGAACATTCACATTATGGAAGAAACCATCGGTTCCTTCCAAGTATAAGGAATAGCTATGAAAACTAGGGAAAAAAGCTTTTTTGTATGGATGCTCGGGCTGTACCTGGCCCAGGGTATCGGCGCCCAAGACCTGAACATTGACTTCCGGTACAACTGCGCGCGTTCGGATCCGGGAAATTACCTGAGCTATACCTCGGCCATCCGGTATATCGAAGCGAATAAGGATACCTTTGATGCGGTTTCCGGGGCTTCCCGGCAGAACTCGACGTCCCTGTTTGCGCCTCTGGAGACCGACATCATGGGACGGGCGACTATCTCCAAAGGCTTCCGGGGGCTGCTGCTCTTTGCCGTCTCATCCGATGAAACCCGGGAAGAGGACAATCTCCAGGTGTATCAGGAAGGGCAGGTGATCACCATGGAGTTTGTACACCGGGGCATAGCCTACAGGATACAGACCGATAAGAACCGCCGTATCAGTTTCCCCCGGGGCTCCTTTATGAAGCGGACCATTGGGTATATCACGGGCCATGATCCCCAGGTTATTTCCCGGGATTTTTCCGCGGATGGAACCGCTGCCCGGGTGGATTGGAAAAAGGTCTGGGATCCGGCTACTCCTTGGGGAAGGGCCGTGGATGCCGCTAACCCGGCCCAGACCGGCCCCATTCAAACCGATTACGGCGACATGATGGCCATGTTTAATTGGGATGGAACCCTGGAAGCCTCCCTCACCGAGCAGTCGGTGCTGACCATCACCGGTACACTGCGCCCGGTGAAGCGCTAGGAAACGGCCCCCCTAAGGGTCCGGCCCTGTCCTTGTGGCCGGGCGGGGAGCTGCCGATGGCTTAAAAGCAGCTACCAATGAAGCGGAAGTAGTTACCCGCGGTCTGTCTGTAGCTACCCGTAAGGCAGTGTGTCATCCGGGAGGGGCTCCTCAGCCTGTGCTCCCTCCCTCTATAACCAGGCTCTTCCTGTGGTCATCCGGCAACGCCGACGGCTACCCTCAATAACCTTATCTCGTATCCGCCGAATCCTTGAGCAAAGACCCCTGCGGTGTTTTTTTATCACAATGATAAAAAAATGCTTGACTGTAGATAAAACCATAGTACAGTCAATTCAGCGTGTACGAAGGAAGAGGGTGCAAGTCCCTCGCTAGTCCGTAACTGTGATTGGAGCCTCGTCGAAAGACGAAGCTGTGCTGCCCATGAAGGCCACTGGCGTAAGCTGGGAAGGCCGGCAGCCCGAAGCGGGGGTGTTCCCCGCCTGAAGCCATAAGCCAGGATATTTTGGTACACCGAACGCCGGGGCGTTTCCATAGTCTTTTAGGTTTCGATGACAGACCGGAGGATTTCTGAATGACAAGCAATCACG
>JAITEL010000094.1 GCA_031282065.1 Treponema sp. | reverse complement strand
CGGCGCCATGACGGTATTGTTGGAAACCCCAATGACCAAGGTCCATGGATTTGGAACGTTCCCAATGGTGAGAGGCACGGCATAATACTGCATGACCGTATCCGATTGTGCGCTCTGGTAGGAGAAGGAGGTCGTGCTTCCCTTGGTAACGGCGTCCGCCACAGTATCCATGAAGGGTCCGAAGGTGTCTTTTTCAGAGTCCCGTATATTCTTTCCGAGCCTTTCCGCGTCTGGGTGAGCGGCGACAAGGCCGCCTGAACTGAAGAGCATCGCGTACCCGTCGCCGAAGGGTTTTATCTCCCCCACCATATCCTGGATTGCTGATAATATAAGACTCGACCCTGCCAAGCCTACCAAAGCGCCGGTATCTTTATCCTTTATGGGGCTGCCCATAATGGCAATGAGCGCGGTTCCCCGTGAGTCTTGGTACACCGTAGGGTCCAGCATAAACTCTTCGTGGAAGACCGGTGTTTGCGCAACCATATCCCACTCAAACCCTGCTATCGCCTCTACATTGAAGCTGCCGTGCTGAATGTGCCAGGTGGATTTATAGCGCCCGGTCTCGTCCGTTTCGGGGGTATTGGCATAGTCCGCGTCCAGGCCGTCCAAGGCATTGGGCGCCCAGTTAGCATAGATGCCCCGCAGTTCAGGACTGGCGGCAAGGACCTGCCGCATCATCATATTGAAATGATCCCTGCGCTCTGCCGCCGGAATCTCTTTATAGCCCTCCATGACCCGGGCAAGGGTTCTTGCCGCGACGATATAGTCCTCAAGCCAGTTCCTGATTTTTTCACTGTTCTCACGGGCAGCGCTTTGCGCCTGCTCCTCGGCGAGGCGGCTGATTTCCCGCCGGGACAGGGTTAGGGTGATGCCGGCCAGCAAGCCGATACCGATGATGTTGAAAACACTGATGATAAGCACCAGTTTAACGCCGATTTTCATAGACTATTCCTGCAAAATTGGGGAGGAGTATACAATACCGTATGTCCATAAAGATACTCCTTGAATATGAGTGAGGTTCCCTCCTTAACAAAGGGCTTGAACTAGTGTATACACCAAGATCGGTTCGGTCAATCTCTTGTAAGGCACGTTCCCCCATGGGTGCAAGATTTAGGTGCTGCCCTTAGCCTACCGATATTAGTACCGAGATGGCCGGTTTCAAAATAGGGTATAAGGAGTGGAAATATGAAAAGATGCAGAGCTTCTCAGGGTTTCATCGGGGGGCTGCTGGTAAGCGGTATGCTTTTAGCGCTCAGCGGGACAGCCCTGGGACAGGTTAATACGGAGGAACTACGGAAAGGGCAAGGGGCGGTTGAATTTTTCAACTATGAAGGCCCGGTTGCCCGTATTGATTCAAGGGCCCAGATCCGCGGTATTGGGTTTACCCTGGGACAGGCCATAGCATCCGGCGCGCTGCGAAGCGGCTCTGAAAGCCGGTATTTCGTGATTCACGGGGCTTCCGGCGCCGAAGGGCAGCGCTTGGATGCGGATATTTTCGGCCTTGGCCCCGCAGTGGGGGTGGATCATATCCGCAACCTCAGGCTCATCATCCAGGGGTATTTGGAAGGGGCCTATGCGTACTCAGCCCAAGATGCCAATCTCCTTGCCCAATACATCACCATCTATAATGCGGTATACCGCGGGAACCGGGCTTATTTCAGCGCCACCTATAAGGAACCGGTGCTCCGCCATCTCAGTCAAGACAGAGCGGGCCTGGCCTTGCACTTCGCTGCATGGCCGGGACAGACCCTCATGCTCATTCCCTTAGGTATAGGTAGCCAAGGCTCCTTAAGCGCCATAGATACCAGCTCCATCAGCGATGCCCAGGTCCTGGAAGAACTGCGTAAAGAAGAAGATTTGAGTATAACCCAGCGCAAAGACATGGTGGAATTTAAAGAACGGGAAGCAGACGAAGCAGAAGAAGAGGCCCTCAGGCAGCAACAAGCCATTGCCCGGGAGGAGGCGCGGCTTGCCGCAGAGCGGGCAGCCTTGGAAGCAGCCCAAGCCCGGCTTGCCCAGGAGCGCTCCCAAGCCCAGGGGGAACTCGATGCCGGGGAAGCCTCCCGCGCGTCCCAAGCCTTAGCAGCCCAGGAACAAGCCCTGCGGGAGGAAGAAGCCGCCTTAGCAGCCCGGCGGGAAGCGGCTGAACGACTTGAAGCCTTTGCCGAGCAGAAACGGGAGGAGGCCCAACAGGATAGGCAGGGGATTGCCGGAGATCAACAGGGCATCCTGGATAGCGGCAGGGACCTGCCGCTGGAGGAAAGCACTGAAGATGAAGCTGAAGCGGATGTCCGGGAAGAGCAGGGGAGCCTTGAACAGATCGAGGCGGAAGGCTCACCGGAGCAGGCCGGCCAAGAGAAGCCCCTGAGCGTGAATGTCCCCGCTGAAGGGGAAGAGGCCACAGATGCAGGCCCAGAGGAAGCAGCCGAAGCGGACCGCGAGGATGCCGGGGAAGCGGAAGGGAGCACCGGCGGAGAAGCTCTGGCTCGTGAGGAGGAACTCGTCTTTGAAGCCGTTGAAGACGCGCAGGTTGCCGGCGTGGTGGGTATGACCTTAGCCGGCGCTGCCTCGCCCCAGGGCATGATCGTGAAGGTAAACCCCGCCTCCGGCGCGGAACTGAAGCGGACAGCCCTTAACACGATTAACATCAGAACCGTGGTCTTAATGGATACCCTCATCATCGCCCTGGCAGGGGACGGGGCTACCCGGAACCTGGTGGCCATTGATCCGGGCAGCCTGGATGTGGTGTATCAGGGGGAAGAGGCGATCCACCAGGAGAGCCTTCTGTGGGTGCATGGCCAGGATATTTATGGGATCCTGGTTTCTGAGGGGAAGTGCTACCTGGCCCGCTTTGATACCACCTTGAGCCTCCAAGCCCGGTCGGAGATCCCGGTCCATCCCTATGGGACCGTCCTCTTTCAGGAGGACCTCATAAGCACCCAGGATGCGGCAGGCAAGGCGGTGATCCTCGACATCCTTGATTTGCTTGAACGGAGATAAACCCTCTCTTCGGGGGCCCTCCCCTTATAGGCCCTGCTTGTTCAGAAGCGGGCCTTTTATTTATAGTAAAAAGGTGGAAAACATAGGCAGACCCATCATCCCATACTTTCCAATGCTGATACTGCTGCTCATCGGTAGTATCCCCCTGTACGCCCGGGATATAGAGGTAACCGTGGAAGACAGCGATCTGGCCCTTCCCTTGGAAGGGGCCCGGCTCCGTTCCTGGGATGGACAGGAGTATACCTGCGATGAGGAAGGGAAGGTTCGGCTCTGGGTTCCTGATGACAGGCAGGTGGTGATTCAAGCCACCTATCCGGGCTACGAAAACGGCAGGCTCCTCATCCCGGTACAGGGCAGCTCCTTTACCCTCCTGCTGCATTTAAGCGGCATCCTGGAAAACCAGGAACTGGTGATCGAAGCCTCAAGGCCGGGGGTGAGCGAAACCAGAAGCGGCCGCAGTGTGGCCATATCCAATGAGGAACTCTCCCGGACTGCGGAAATCGGCATTGTCGAAGATGTGATGAGCTCCATTAAGCTCCTGCCCGGGGTGGGCTATGCGGGTATGTTTAACGCCATGCCCTCTATCCGGGGGGGAAGCCCGGGAGACCTGGTTGCGGTTATGGACGGCTTCTATATTGAGCAGCCCTACCACTGGGGAGGCGGGGTTTCCATCTTTGATCCCCGCATGGTCCAAAGCGCCCAGCTTTCCCACGGGGTATTCTCCGCCCGGTATGGACACACCATTTCCGGGCTCTTGGAGGTAAGCTCGAAAAAGCCTTCCAGCACTGAAACCGAGCTTGAGCTGGGGCTTTCTTCCAGCGCCACTAACCTGAACCTCTCCGTCCCCTTGTGGGGAAAAGGCGGGGTACTGCTTATGGGGAAGCTCACCTATTGGGACCCCTTTGTGTGGGCGGCCAAGCAGTTTGTGGAAGAGGTGCGCTATATTACCACCGCGCCCTATATCCGAAGCGGCGCTTTCGCGGCCCACTACCGCCTTACCCAGGATATGGAATGGACCCTTAACGGCTTTATAGGGGGCGATGGCATGGCGGCCTATTATCAGAATGAAAGCCGGTCAGCGGGCCTTACGAGTACCAGCGACATGCGTTTTACCTGGGATAATAAACTGGGCTTCCTCATCATGGGCATGACCTTTAACCCCCTGCCGCTTATGGTGCTGAAAGCCACTGCCGGCGCGGGCTTTCACCGCGCAGACCTGGAGGCCCAGATGGAAAACCATGTGGAGGTCCCCTATTCAAAGGACTTCATGGATCGCTTCGGCGATGAGCTCCAGGGGAAAACCTCCTATGAGCTGGATACCGCTATGGGGGATAGGATGACCGAGCTCACCGTCAATTATCAGGGGCGCTTTGATATGGACTGGGATTTAAGCAAAGGCTTTCTCCTTGCCGCAGGGGTACAGGAATTGTACAGCCAATGGATAGAAGAAGAGCAGGCCCATATCTGGCAGGAGACCGTGGATACGGACAAGAGCCTTGAGCAGGGCACTACCTGGTATATCCATTACCCGCTTAGCTTCAGCAACGATGTACGGAACCAGGGCTTCTTTTCCTCTGCCTATACCCTTATGGAATACACCAGCCCTCAGCAGCGTTTTGGCGCCGAACTGGGCTTGCGCCTGGATCATCTCTCCTTTGTGGGCAAGGATTTCACGATTCAAACCGCACCGGCCTTTAATCCCCGGCTGAATCTGGATTTCGGTATACTGAAAAACCTGGGGCCCTTAGATTCCTTAAGCCTTACCCTGGGGACGGGTTTGTTTTCTTCTATGAATACCAACTTGATCTATATTGAGCAGGACAGCGGCATTGAGGATTTTGCGATGAAACAGAGCCGTTCCTGGACCAGCATTGCGGGAACCAAGCTGGATTTTGCTCAGGGCTACAGCGTGAATATCGAGGCCTATGGCAAGTGGGTCTTTGATCGATCCTATATGTCTTTAGTAAGCCGGGGAAATGAGCTGGTGCCGGAGTATCGCTTTGACGGGGAGGGCCGTATCTGGGGCTTTGATCTGATGCTGCAAAAACTGGACGCCCGGTATTGGGACGGCTGGGTGAGCTATTCCTTTACCCATGCCCGGTACAAGAACCCCGCTCGCAGCGATGCAGATTCGGATGAGCCGGACTGGTATTACCCGTCGTTTCACCGCTTTCATAACCTGAACGTGGTCTTGAACCTTAAGCCCCTGCCCTCCTTTCATATAGCGATCCGTTTCGGCCTGGCCAGCGGCGCGCCTAAGAGCGTGGTAGGGGCTATCAGCAGCTATCCGGTAACGGTGCAGGATTCCGGGCAGGTTATTGAAAAATGGAAACGCGCCTCCTCCTATTCCGACACGGAGAGGGATGGGTTTGCCATACCCCTGGATATTAAGTGCTCCTTCTTCCGGTTTAATGCCCAGGGTAAGGTCCGGTCGGAAATCTATGTGGCGGTGGAAAACACCCTGGCCTTCATCAAAACCAGGGTGCGTAATACCAGTTTCAACAGCTATACCGGGCAGGAAGAGGAAGGCAGCAGCACGGCCAGTTATGAGTTACCCATTCCTATGATCTCGGCGGGCTTCAAATGGACCTATTGATGGAAGGTATGAAGATGCGCGGCTGGATACTGCTCATTGGTTTATGCCTCTTGTCGGGCTGTACCGGCTTGGTGGAAAAGACCGGACAGTTCCTTGAAGCCGGTTTTAGTGAAAAGACCCTGGGGCGGTACCGGGGAACAGAGGGTATGGAGATCCGGCATCTCCGGGTAAAAAAGGATGGGGACCAGAGGGAAAAGCTGCTGGTCTCTTGGCCTGCCTATCCGGGGGTGCAGATTCAGACCTCCGCCCCGGATGCCCAGGGCCGGGTATTCCTGGAGGAGCTTCATTTTATCGGGGGCTCTTATACCGGATGGAACGCCTTTACCCTGGAACTGACCGGGGAGGCTCGGCTTATCCTGCAAAGAACCGGCGCTTTATGGCGGGGGCAGGGGCCTGTTGAGCGGGTACAGATAGTCCGGGGCAAGATACGGCGCAAAGAGAGGCGGCTTTCCGGGGAAGAGGCCCTCACGGCCCTGCGTAACCGCTATGACCGTATTGCCGCCTTAACCGAATGGATGCATACCCAGGAGGGCCTGCCGGATTTTACCGGCCAGGAGCACTTTGCATCCTACTGGAAACCCTATCTCATGCCGGAGCTGGTGCCCGCCGGGAAGCGCCCTGCGGCCTGGACCACAGAGGGGGCTTCCTGGGTTCGCGGGGAAGAGGTCGCCTGGAACCGCTTGTACACCGAACAGGGCTTCCCTGAAAGCCTGTGGGTGTTGCGGAATTCCGGCGCCCTGCTGAGGGATTGGGAAGAGGCCCTCTCCTGGATCTATCTGGACTATCACTGGGATAGGATGGTCCAGGGTATTTCCCGGGAGTATCTCTTGATCACGATCAGGTGAGTACCAATCGGGGTATAGCAGGAGGAAGAGGGGGAGCACCGTATGTATCTGAGGTTTGGAAGGAAAAGGAAAAGAAGCCGCATTGAAGAGGGGAGCGCCTCCAGTGATATTGCCTTCTTGCTTATCATTTATTTCATCGTGATTGCGGGATTTAACGTCAACAAGGGATTCATCATGCAGTTGCCTGCCAAGGATTCGACCCGTTTGATCCTGAAAGAGGATCTGCTGCGTTTTGAGCTTGATGAGCAGGGGGCCCTTTTGTATCAGGGCAGGGCAATAGGCTTTGCGGCTGCGGAACAGGAGATACGCTCAGCGGTGGCCGTGAATCCGAACCTCGCGGTGGTATTAAGCATCGCCGCCCGTTCCCCCTGGCAGCAGGTGGTTTCCTTTGTGGAATTGGCCCAGACCCTGGAGGTAGAGGCCTTCTCCTTTTCCATGAAAGCGGAAGACCCGCCAAAGGAGGCCTTATGAGGCTGGTAAGGCAGCGCAAGCACTTCCTCATTCCCCTGAATTCCATGTCTGATGTGGCCTTTCTCCTGCTTATCTTCATCATGCTCGTTTCCCTCATCAATTACCGCAGGGAAGTGAAGATCGAATACCCCGAGGCGTCCACCGCGAAAAAGACCAGCGAGGAAAAGAACCTGGAAATTTGGGTTGACCGCAGCGGGGCCCTCTACCTGGACGGGCTTCCCAGCGATGGGAAGACCATTGAAGAGAGCATCATAGACACCTATACCCAGGCGCCGGATACCCGCATTCATATCATCGCAGATCGGGAGACCCCCTTTGAGTATGTGAACCGGGTATTGCAGATGCTCCAGATCCTGCAATACCGGGTGGTGAGCCTGGTTGTTAAGGATCCGTGATGGAAGCAGGTCTCTCCCTCTTTACACTGAAGCGGATAAGGATGGCCCTTTTTCTGCTGGTGAGCGCCTTACATGGGCTTTTGCTCTTTTCCCTGGCCTTTCCCATGCATAGTCCGGCAGAAAGCCCGGAACCAGAGGCCAAGGTATTCAAACTGGCGGACATACAGGAAGACCTTCCCCAACTGCCCCTGCCCCCGCCGCCGGAACCCCCTCCGCCGCCGCCGCCAGAGCCGCCTTCGCCGCAGGAGCAAACCATAGTGGAGGCCATTGCAGAGACTATGGTTGAAACCGATGAGGTTCCTGAAGACCAGGTGGTGGTCGCCTCAGTGCCCTACGAGGCTCCTCCCCAGGCGGTCTCCTCCGCGGTCCGGGAACCGGAATACCTTCCCCAGCATCAGGTTTCCCGGCTTCCGGTTTTTGATGAGGGGGCCATACGCAAAAACCTGCTCTATCCTCCTATTGCGCTGAGGTCTAATCTTGAGGGAACCGTGATCCTGACGCTGTTTGTGGATGCCCGTGGGGAGATTCGGCGGATCACGGTGCTCAAAGAGACGCCGCCGGGCCGGGGCTTTGGGGAAGCCGCGGTGAGCGCCTTCAAAGGGATCCGGGCGCTCAGCCCTGCACAAGCCAATGGAGCAGCCGTGGGGGTCCAGTACCGCTATCCCATACGCTTCACCATACGCTAAGCCCCAGCCTGGATCGGCTCAATCGCCCCAGCCTAGATCGACCCACTCGATCCAGCGTAGATCGACTCACTCGATCCAGCGTAGATCGACTCACTCGATCCAGCGTAGATCGACTCACTCGATCCAGCCTAAATCGCTCCAATCGCACTAGTATCGAGTCTCTATTTAAACTGTGGATATAGGCGTTTAAGTTTGATACGGGCATCGGCAGTGGTAAATCGCCAGTTGATTTTACAGGCTTCTTGGTTGCGCCTTCTATTC
>JAITEL010000168.1 GCA_031282065.1 Treponema sp. | reverse complement strand
TATAAAGGGATACCGCCGGGTTTGTACCCGTTATGACAAACTTGACATCATGTTCACTGCGGTTATTTATGTGGCGCTCACAGTTATCACTTTACGTCGTGTGAACACGCCCTAGAGCGGCTCCCAGGGGTATCAGGGTAATACCCAAAAACACAGAGCCCAGAAACGGATTTTGGCAAAAGAAGGCCCAAAAGCTCGTGGTTCCCGCAAGGGGCAGGCCCATGATGCCCAGAAGGGCGGCCAGGATGAGCAGGGGTTTTTTGCTTATGAACAGGCCCCCCAAAAATGGCAGCCCCACTGCAAGAGCGGTTCTGAGCAGGGGCACTAAGACCAGGAGCCGGGGCTGGTTCTGAACGCTCCAGCTTACCGTATGTATGGCCAGATCCGGAATGAGCCAGAGGAGGGCAAAATGCACCGCATCAACCCAGGAGCGAGCAGGCCGTACACAGCATAACAAGCCATACAACAGCAGGGGCAACAACACAGGTACGGCGACTATATCAACAAAGCCGCTTATCCATCGGATTCGGTCAAAACCCCCGGTCTCCATGAGCGGCCCCAGAAAAAACAGCCCCAGCCCCAGGAGGCTCCCGAAAAGCAGGGCACAGATACCCTCAAGCCCCCTATCTTTTCCAGGGGAAAGGGCAGACCAAAACAGATAAAACAGGGGCGTCCAAAGGAAACAAAACAGGCTCATCCTTTCCCCCTCACCCTTGCACCACCGGATTGGCTGCCATAGGGATTGCACAAGGCTTCTGGTTCGGAGAACGAGCTTCTTGCAGCTGCTCCCGGTCATTACGACCCGCCGCCAGGATCGGCGAAAATGTTCCTGCAATGGCTAGGGCCGGTTTTCTGGTTCTTTCGTGCACTTTTTTTCCGTATCTGGGTTAAGAAAGCGCTTGACGGGTCAGCCTCGGGGCAAGCGGGCCCTTCCGTACCGGCGCTCCCTCATGCCTCAAGGATATGGTCCCCTTGCGGCCATCGGCAATAAGAAGCATGCCGGGCATCCCTGCTTCCAATATAAAGGAGGAAAGGGGATCCTCCAGTTCTTTCTGAAGGGTCCGGCGCAAGGGCCGAACCCCGTATTTCGGATCCCAGCCCTTTTCCAGGAGTATCCGCCGGGCAGCAGGCATGATTTTAAGGCCATAGCCCTGTTCTCCCAGGCGCTGGGCCAGTTCTTCAAGCTGTATATCCAATATGGCTTCTACCTGCTTCATGTTCAAGGGCTGGAATACCACCACATCATCCAGGCGGTTGATGAATTCCGGGTTAAAGATGCGGCGCAGTTCTGCCAAGGCCAGGGAGCTTATCTCTTGATGATCCATGATCCCCTTCCCCCTGCCAAAGCCCAGTTGGGCATCCCGGGAAATCTCCCGGATACCCATGTTACTGGTCATGATGATCACGGTATTGCGGAAACTAACCGTATGACCCAAGGTATCCTTGAGTTCCCCTTCCTCAAGGACCTGTAGCAGGAGGTTACACACATCCCTATGGGCCTTTTCAATCTCATCAAAGAGGATCACCCGGTAGGGGTTCCGGCGGATTCGTTCCGTTAGAAATCCCCCTTCCTCATAACCCACATAGCCCGGCGGCGCACCCACCAGGCGGGAGGTGTTGTGTCTTTCCATATAATCGGACATATCAATGCGGACCAGGGACTCCTCGGTACCGAACAGATACGAGGTAAGGCGCTTGGCCAAGAAGGTCTTGCCGACCCCGGTAGGGCCCAAAAACATGAAGGACCCCAGGGGACGGGAAGGCGAAGCGATCCCTGATCGGGATCGCCTGATGGCCTGGGCAATACGGTGCACCGCATCGTCCTGGCCTATGACCTGCCGGTGCAAGCTGGCCTCAATCCTGAGCAGCTGCTTTGATTCCTGTTCCTCCAAATGCATCAGGGGTATCCCGGTACTTTCAGAGACCACCCGGCGAATATCCCCTTCTTCCACCAGGGGGGCATCCGCCACCCGTTCCCAGGCACGGCGTACGGTCTCAAGCTGAGTCCGGAGATTGCGGACCTTATCCCGTACTTGGGCTGCCCGCTCATAATCCTGGGCAGAAACCCGAGCGCCTTTCTCAGTGATCAACTGAAGGATTTCAGCCTCAATACCGGCAATTTCAGGGGGCTGGGCTTTGAGTTCCAGCCGTTTCATAGCCCCAGCTTCATCAAGGATATCAATGGCCTTATCCGGCATATACCGATCCGGAAGGTAGCGCTGGGCGAGTTTTGCCGCAGCATAGAGGGCCTGCTGGGAGTACTGGACCTTATGGTACTCCTCATAGTACTTTTGTATGCCTTTGAGGATTTCCAGGGTTTCCTCAAAACTCGGTTCAGCTACGGAGATGAGTTGAAAACGCCGTTCCAAGGCAGGGTCTTTTTCAAAATGCTTGCGGTATTCGGTCAAGGTAGTGGCCCCGATACAATGGAGTTCTCCCCGAGAAAGACAGGGTTTCACCATATTGGAAGCATCAATGGTCCCTTCCGCGCTTCCTGCCCCAATGATGGTGTGGATCTCATCAATAAAGAGAATCACATTCCCGGTCTGGGATATTTCCTTCATGATTTTCTTGAACCGCTCTTCAAACTCCCCCCGGTATTTCGTGCCTGCCACCACCGCACCCATATCCAGGGAAAGAATACGCCGGCCCGAGAGGGTTTCCGGGGCATCCTCCTGGGCTAAAAGCTGGGCCAGACCTTCCACAATCGCGGTCTTGCCCACCCCGGGCTCACCCACCAGGATAGGGTTATTCTTGGTTCGCCGGACCAGAATGCGGACGGCCCGGGCTATCTCTTTCTCTCTCCCCACCACGGGATCCAGCTTACCCGCTCGTGCAAGCGCGGTGAGGTCCCGGGAATAGCTGTCCAGGATAGGCGTAAGGGAAGGATACACCGCGGGTTTTATCCGGGGAAAGGAGGGATATATCCCTTCCCTGGACTCATCGGTGAAAGAGCGGCGGGATAGAAAGGCCCCTGCCTCTTCATAGTCCCCGGCTTCCCCAAGGGAGGCGTGGTTAAAAGTGGTCTCCACCACCACCCGGAACATATCTGGATCCACCGCCCGCTCATCCAAGTAGACCTGAATGAGGGAATGCTGCTCTCGCATGGCTGCCAATAAGAGATGTTCCGTGCCGACATAGGGTCTTCCCATGGACCGCGCCTCATCACCGGCCCTATCCAGCATGGTTTGCGAGCGCTCTGATAGGGGCACATCCCCATATATCGTGGTTCCCACCATACGGGGTAGTCCCTTTTCCAGGGTACGCCGGAATTCCAGCAGATCTATCCTGAGAAATATCAGGGCCTTGGAAGCGGTTCCTGATCCGTCTTTAAGCAGTGCAATGATGATATGTTCAGGCGTGAGTTGGTCTGAATTGAAACGGCGTCCCTCTTCTTGTGCGTTGGTAGAGAGTATACGCTGTACCCGTCTGGTGAAACCTAAGCCTTTAAACATAAAATCCCTCCCGATCCTGAAGAAGTTTTTACCGCGGAATGGGGGATGTATCTTTTCCTGTATGGGTTTACGAAAAGAACCCATACTCCCCAGGGTACTCGCCTTCTTCCGTTCTTCTTGTAACCATAGCACATCACCCATGGGTCTGCAACACGCTCCCCCAGGAAGGGGCGCGTTAGCCTTCCTGAGGGCTGCTCTGGACCGGGCGTGCTGAGGCCCTGAGCCATAAACCGGCACTTCCCCTGAAGCCTCAGCCATTATTTTTAGGTCTTTATGGTTCACCCCTTCCATTCCTTAGCCCCGCTGCCCTTTACGAGCTTTGAACCTGCGGGCCGGTGATGGCGACCCTCCATCCGAGCGGCTCCGGTCCTGGGGGTTCTCCCGCCGGACGTTCCGCAAGCAAACCGCCGTAGCTTCCTCCTTAGCTGTACAATAACCCGATTATAGCATGAAAAATATCAACGGACAAAGGTTTTCAGGCGAAAAACGGTGGTTTTCAGGAAAAACTCACTGCCTTTTCATAAAAACTCACTGAGTTTCCGGTAAAATCTCACTGATATTTTGATAAAAACTCACCGGGTTTTATCCTTGCGGGTTTTACCCCGGCTATAGGCGCTATTGGCAATTTTCCCCTCAAGACAACGCCGTCACTTTTTTCCCGTCTGAGCGGGACTCCGGCAACATACATGGGGTAAGGGCCGGCCAGGTACCAGGCGGTAGCAGAGTACCGTTTTGTCGTACCATACCGGCAGCCGGTGCCGACACCGGATACCTAACCGGTACGGCCTAGGGGAACCAGCAATTTTACTTTGAGAAGATTTATGATAAAAAAGAGGGATGGGACGGGAAATATTAGCGGCGCAGTTGAGCCGGTTTGACGAAATTGGGGAACTGACCGA
>JAITEL010000135.1 GCA_031282065.1 Treponema sp. | reverse complement strand
CCGGGGTTTGTGGGCTATTCTTTAACGCCGCCCATAGCTACGCCGGAAATGATAAACCGTGACATGAAGATATAGAAGACAACCACCGGAACAATAGACACCGCGATACCCAGATAAATGCCGCCGTATTCGGTGCGGTAAATATCGCCCCGCAGCGCCTGCACCAGCATAGGCAGGGTGTACTTTCTCTGGGTGGAGATGAGGACAAAGGGGGTGAAGAAGTTGTTCCAGCTTGCGACAAAGGCGAAAATAGCCTGAGCCGCAATAGCCGGACTCAAAATCGGGAGGACCACCTTGTTGTAAATACTGAATTCCCCCGCGCCGTCAATGCGGGCCGCCTCAATCAACTCCTTGGAAAGCACGGACTGCATGTATTGCCGCATGAACATGACCGTTCCCGCCGCCGCAACACTGGGTATGATGAGCGGGATGTAGTTATCCAGCAGGTGCAGACGGGACATGAACTGATAGAAACCGATAAACGAGAGGGACGCCGGCAGCATCATGATGACCAGAATAACCGCCCACAGTACCGAGCGGCCCTTGAAGCGGTACACATGCACCCCGTAGGCGGTCATTGACGAAAAGTACACGCACAGGACTGTAGAACAGACCGCAATAAGGGCGCTGTTGAAAAAGCCCTGGGAAATCTGGAAACCCCTTCCGGTAAGCACCTTCCAGTTGTACACCATATTGCTTCCCGGAAGCAGGGAGATGCCCTGGTTTATCTGTTCCGTACTCCGGGTGGCGTTTATCAAAAGGAGATAGATGGGAACAATCGAGAGCAGGACGAAAAAGACCATGAGAATGGAAATAATCATCCGCTGAAAGGATAAAGAGAATCTATAGGATGTCTGTTTCATGAACCGCTCCTTTTCTTGCTAATATCCGACCGGTCCTGCATGAAGAAGAAGATCAGCATCGCCAGAACCAGGGTGATGATAAACACGCCGATAGAGATCGCCGCGGCATAGGAATAGTCGTTTACCCCCTGGAAGGCTAAGTTGTACAGGTACACCGTGGTCGTCCGTATCTTGAAATCAGGGGAGCCGCGCATATCGGTGAGCAGGAACGGCACTTCCAGCATCTGCATACCGCCTATCATAGACGTTACCAGGGTGTAGAGCATGATGGGCCGCAGGAGGGGCAGGGTAATCTTAAAGGTAATCTGCCGTGAACTTGCGCCGTCGATAACCGCCGCCTCGTTAAGGGATACGGGAATACTCGTAATACCCGCCATGAGGAGGATGACGGTTTGACCGTACCACATCCACCACTGGATAAACGAAACAATGCCCCGTGAGACCGGCACCGAGCGGAAGAAGTTAAAGGCTTCCTGAATGGTTTGGCCGTCGCGGACAACTTCGGCGTAAATACCCAGGCTTTGCAAAAACTGATTCACCGGACCTACCGGATAGGCAAAGAGGCTGCGGAACAGCATGGCCACCGACGCCGCGGTCAAGAGGTTCGGCATGTAGATAATCGCCCGTACCGCGCCGCAGCCCTTTAAGCGCAGGGTAACATCGGAAAACCAGACCGAAAGCAGGAAGGCGATACCTATCTGGGGCGCAAAGTTCCAGCCCCACATGATAAAGGTATTCCCCACCGCGCCCCAGAAATAGGGGTCCTGCACGAGCCGGGAGAAATTGGCCAGCCCGGTAACGTTAAAGCTGGGGTTTAATCCCTTGAGATCGGTAAAAGAAAGGAACAGGGTGTAAACCGTTGGATACAGGTTGAACCCCGCAAAGACAAGAACAAAAGGCAGAACAAAGATATAGCCCCATTTTTGGAGTTTTGATTCGTTGCCGCCGACTTTGGCTTTCATGGTACCTCCTATAAAAATTGCTCTCCGCTTTATGCGGAGAGTTGATACGAGCGCTTACAGACCAAGCTGGGCATTAACCTGAGCTTTGAAATCCGCTATCACCTGATCTTTTGTTTTCTCACCATTCACATAGGCATTGGTAGCCTCAAGAAAGAGGGCTTCGATGGCCTGATCCGTACCCTGGGTAAGTTTACCGTTCACATCCTTTGCAAGCTCGGCAAACACCGCATAGTGGTTCTGTCCGCCCAGGAAAGGCTCGGAGAAATCGCCCTTGATCTTGTCAACGACAACCGTATTACCAACCAGATCGCCTGAAGACTTGGCATAAGCCTCAAGGAAGGTGTCGTCGGTGGTCAAATACCGGATCAATTCCTTAGCGCCTTCGGGGTTCTTGGTGTTTTTCCACGCGGCAAGCCAGGTTCCGCCCCAGCGGTAGGGCATGGGACCGGGGATCATAGCCCAGTCGCCTGAGGTATCCGGGGCATTGGTCTTCAACACATAGTGCAAGCCCCAGGTGGGCAGGAAGTAGGAAAAGACCTCCACCGGGACATTGCGCTCGTCCGTAAGTTTCCCCTGCATACCGGCAAACCAGCCTTCGGACCATTGCTGGGCCCGGGCCTCATAGCCTTTATCATGGAGCAGCTTGACCGTATCAAGATAACTTTCCATAGCGGGGTCCATATAGAACTTGCCGTCCACCACCCAGGGCTTTTCACGAGCCGCCTTATAGGGCATAAGCAGGTCCTGGAACGCGGAAACCGCTACACAGGCGCCGTTTGACTTGGCTTTCAGTTCTTCCGCAGTGGTAAGGAAGGTAGGCAGGTCTTTGAAATAGGTCTGGATTACCGCGGGGTCATCGGTTCCCAGGTACTTTTGGGCAAGGCTCCTCCGGTAGAACACCGCGCCGGGCGTAGCCTGCCAGGACATCCCGTAGACTTTGCCGTTATAGCTGCCTACGTCAACCGGATACTGAAGAATCTTGCTCTTATTTGCCTCGTATATATCGGTAATATCGAGAAGAAGGCCGGATTCAACATACTTGCGGACAAAGGCGTCCTCAAGACCGAACACATCGGGCGCCCCCTGCCCCGAGGCAAGCACCGGGTCGAGCTTATTGGGGAACTGCTCGGTAGGGGTAAGGGAATACTCAATCGTCATATTCGGATGAGCCGGTTTATAGTAGCTGTCTACCAGCGTGCCGATTTCATCGGTGAATGACCACACCACCAATTTGTTCGGGTCCGCGCTTTCGCTTTTGCTACATCCGCCCATCGCAGCGATAAGCAGCGCAACACAGAGACACAAAACTAATTTTTTCATCATTATCCTCCAAAAGTATAATGGTTTATGATAAAGCACACCTGAAGTATCTGTCAATGGACACATGTACTTCATGCAGGGTAAGCAGTCCCAGGGGCCCCCTATCGTGCCGGGGCCTGACCGAAAGAACCCGGATCGTTTCTCTTTTTTCCTTAATCCGCTATACTCGGCCTATGAATAGAGCAGATCCCCGGGTTGCGGAAAATCTCACCGAACTGGCCTGGACCCTGGCAAAAACCAGCGACGGTGAACTCATCGAAGCCTTTCTCCGCAGCCTCCTTACCCCCGCAGAGGCTGCGGACATTGCCTCCCGTTGGGCCTTGGTGAAGGCCCTGGGGGATAAGATCCCCCAACGGGAAATCGCACGGGATCTCGGTATTTCCCTGTGTAAAATCACCCGGGGTTCCCGGGAACTGCGGAAGCCTAACTCCGCGTTTGCGCGTATGCTTGCCCTGGTAAAACCTGCGCTCTAAGGGTATGTAAGCCCTCGCCCTGGAGGGCCCCCCACCCTCTTGTACAATGCGCCATAACATGCTATGACCATACGAACTACAAGTGTTTACTAAGTTACACGAATCAAAAGGAGTTTCATAAATCATCATAATGTACGCAAGACCGTTGTTACAGAGTCTGCTGTTCCTGGGATTGCTCTGCGCCCTGGATGCCTGCTCCCGGAACCAGGCCGGCTCCCCAGGCCAGGGAAGCTCACCTGCCGACGCGCCTCCCCTGGAAGCCCGGCCCCTTGAAGGAGGGGAACTGCGTTTGGGGATTACCACCGAGCCTGCCACGCTGGACCCCTTGAGTCCCTCCAACACCGCAGACGGGAGGAGCATCCTTTTTAACGTCTTTGAAGGGCTGGTGAAACCGGATACCCTGGGCACGTTCCAGCCCGCGGTGGCTGAGGGCTACGAGATTACCCAGGATGGCCTGGTATACACCTTTAGGCTGCGTCCCGGGCTTAAGTTTCACGACGGCTCAGAGGTCAGGGCTGAAGATGTGATCTTCACCTTGGATACGGCTATGCAAACGGGGTTTGCCGGTTTTGACCGGATAGCCTCGCTGGAGCAAAGCTCCCCTGAGGATATCACCCTTACCTTAAAGGCTGCGGATCCTGACTTCCTGCCGTACCTGAGCATAGGCATAGTACCTAAGAATCATGCCGACCGGGAAGGCAAGCCCATTGGCACAGGGCCCTACTCCATTGCCTCCTACACCACCCAGCAGTCCCTGGTCTTGGTGAAAAACCCCGACTATTGGCAAAAAGGGCTGCCCCATCTGGACAAGGTTACCTATGTGTTTATCGCGGATTCCGACGCCCTGCTCCTGGCCTTACAGGGGGGCAATATCGACGGGGCCAGCATTACCAGCGGCGTAGTCCAACAACTGGATCCCGGCCGCTTTGATATGTTCCCCAGTCCTTCCAATGCGGTGCAGCTTTTGGCCCTGAACAATGCCCAGCCGCCCCTGCATGACCTGCGGGTACGCAAGGCCATCAATTATGCCGTGGATATACCGGCGCTTATTGAGACCGCCTTTTACGGCATGGGGGAACCCTCGGGAAGCCCCCTCATTCCCGGGCTCAGCGCCTATTACGAGGCTTCCCTGAGGGATCCCTACCCGGTGGATGTTCCTCTGGCCAAGGAACTCCTTGCCCAGGCAGGCTATGGGGAGGGCTTTTCCCTGGAGATCACCGTTCCCTCGAATTACACCATGCATGTAGACACGGCCCAGGTCCTGGTGAACCAGCTTGCGAGCATAGGGATTAAGGCCACCATTAACCTGGTAGACTGGGCGACCTGGCTGTCCGAGGTATACCGAGGCCGAAAGTACCAGGCGACCATCATCTCCCTGGATGCCCCTATGGTTTCCCCCCGCAGTTTCCTTGAGCGCTACCATAGTGCTTCGGGCAGTAACTTCCTGAATTTCCAAAGCCCGGCCTTTGATGAGGTCTATGAGGCGGTGTTACAGGAGCGTGATGCCCAGGAGCGGGTTGCCCTGTACCGTAAGGCCCAGCAGATTATCAGCGCGGAGGCTGCCAGTGTCTATATCCAGGATATCTGGGGCTTTCGGACCTTTCCCAAGGGCCGTTTTGGGGGTGTGGTGAGTTACCCTCTGTATGTCTTTGATGTTTCCACCATCTATAGGCTGCCATAGGCGGATTATAGGCAAGGAAGCTTCCCATGTATTTCCTCGGGACCCGCCTCATCATTACGGGGGTAACCTTGTTTTTAGTGTCGGTCCTCAGCTTTGGGGCCTTTTCCCTCATCCCGGGGGATCCGGTGAGCGTGACCCTGGGTATAGAGGCCTCGGACGAGCAAATCGCCGCGATGCGCAGGGACCTGGGTTTAGACCGAAGCATCCCGGTCCAATACTGCCGCTGGATGGGGCGCTTTCTCTCAGGGAATCTGGGCAAGTCCCTGCGGTTTCGGGGAGCATCCATCAGTGAGATGATCCAAGAACGGATGCCGGTTACCCTTACCCTGGCCTCTTTGTCCCTGCTGTTGATCTGCCTTATCGCCATTCCCACGGCTTTGGCTGCTGCGTATAAGGAGGGCTCCTTCCTGGATAGGGCGGTGAACACCCTAAGCACCATAACCATTGCGCTGCCGGGTTTTTTCCTGGGGGTCTTGTTTATATGGGTTTTTGGGCTCATCCTCAAGTGTTTTGTTCCCGGCGGCTATGTGCCGTACCAGGAGGATCTCATCGGCTTTGTGGGCTACCTCCTGTTCCCGGCCTTAGCCATTGCCATACCCAATGCGGCGGTGGTGATCAAGTTCTTGCGGGGCTCCCTCTTGCAGCAGCTTAAAAGCGATTATGTGCGCACCGCCTACAGCAAAGGGGCTTCCCGGATCCGGGTGCTTTACGCCCATGTATTGAAGAACGCCTGTATCCCTGCCCTTACGGTCTTAGGCATGATAATCGGCGAGATTTTTTCAGGCAGCATAGTGATTGAGCAGGTGTTTACCATACCGGGCATAGGCCGCTTGCTCATCGCGGCTATCACGTCCCGGGATTACCCGGTGATCCAGCCCCTGGTGCTGTACATGGCTACTATGGTGATACTGGCGAATACCCTGGTAGACATAGGCATACAAATGCTGGATCCCCGCATCAGGATACACTAGGCTGGATCGATCCCCTCACTCTAGCTAGATCGATCCTATCACTCCAGGCTAGATCGACTCCATCACTCTAGGCTGGATCGATCCCCTCACTCCAGGCTGGATCGATCCCCTCACTCTAGGCTAGATCGATCCTATCACTCTAGGCTGGATCGACTCCATCACTCTAGGCTGGATCGATCCCATCACTCTAGGCTGGATCGATCCTATCACTCTAGGCTGGATCGACTCCATCACTCTAGGCTGGATCGATCCCCTGCAACCGTAAACTGAAGTTTCGACATACGCTGTCCTCCCAACCGGTAAAACGTATTCCCCTCCACGGATAGAGCGGCTTTAGCCCTTACAGAGGGCGCAGATGAAACGTACCACCTGCGAAAAATACTGGGGGGTAAGCCGGTGATACTTGTCCTCAGGGCCATTCAGATGCTTCCAGGTTGCAGGGATGAGCTGCGTATTATAGCTCTGCTGGACTTCCCGTTTCACCAGGACATCCGCAAAATCAGGCTTTTGGCGTACCAGCGAACAAAAGGCCGCGGCTTCGCCGGAGGGCAGCATGGTAATGGTTTGCGCCGCAATGCCTGCCCGTAAAAACCCGGCATCATCCGAAAAAGGCGTAGGAATGAGCCTGACCCGATCCATGTTGAGATAGCGCACGGTCTTCAGGGCTTGGTTTCGGAGCTGCCCTACCAGATACCTGGTCTTGACTATGCCTAAGCCCTGTTCGGATCGCATCAAATAATCGGCCATAGTGGAAATGATCAGGGTATCCCCGGATCCACAGGCATCAAAAATATAGAAGCGGCTGTGGCGAAACCCAATGTCCCGTAAGCCCTTGGCCAGGGTATAGGAGCCCTGATCCCGTATGCCTTCCCCCGGTTGCAGTTCCTCTTTATCGGTAAAAATGATGAGCCAAGAGGATACCCGGTCTTCCCGCAGCTTCAGGGCCGCTTCTATAAGCTCAAACACCGCCGCGCTGTTGTCATTCGCCCCAGGACTATCCGCCACTCGATCGTAGTGGGCCACTAAGATGATGATCTTGTGCCGCTCCGGAGGCCAGCATTGTATCGGCCCTTGCTCAGGAGCGGATAGAAAAAAGTGCCGGTTTCCCGAAAGGGTGATCACCTGGGGCCTGAAGTGTAACTCATCCAGCAGGGACTTAAGCATACCATAGCGATCCGTATTGAGGGCTATGAATTCTTTGAACCGTTGGCTGAGAAGTGGATTCCGAAATCCCTGCTGCACCGAACTTACAACCGAACCGCTTGAAATACAGAGGAGGGAGCCACCAGTTCCTCCTGGGCTTGTATCATGAGCAGTTCCCTGCTCCTGCGCGCAAAAGTGGCTTCCATGATGCCGTATACCGAGGCGGCGCATAATTCCAGGCTTTGCCGTATATCCCGGGTTTCCAGATACCGGGAGAGGAAGACCGCGGCCGTAAGATCCCCTGAGCCGGCCATGACCGTGGTGAAGGCTAACTCGGGAGTGCGGATCCGGTAGAGCTCATTTCCGTCGGATACGAGCATGTCGATGTGATCCCCGGATCTCACACTGCCCAAGGGACTTACCCCCTCCCGGAAGCTGGTAACCAAGACCACCTTGGGGCCTTTGGCATGGAGGCTCTCCATGGCCCTGCGGGTACCTGCTAAGGAGGACGTATCCATGCCCGAGAGGGCTTCCAGTTCAAACTGGTTGGGGGTGATGAGGTCTGCCAGGGTGATGACCTGGTTCTTGAACAGATCGGGGATCCCCGGTTTGACATAAAACCCCCTCCCCGCATCGCCCATCACCGGATCACAGCAGTACAGGGCCTGGGGGTTTCGCGTGCGTACCCGGCGGACCGCCTGCATCACTGCCAGGCCCACGTCGGCATCCCCCATATACCCGGAGAGCACCGCTTCACAGGTCCCCAGGACCCCCCGTTCTTCCAGTCCCTGGATCAGGGCTTCTGCCAGAGCCGCCCCCAGGACCTGTCCCTGCCATGCCCCGTAACCGGTATGGTTGGAAAATTCCACGGTATTGACCGCCCAGACCTCCCGGCCAAGACGCTGGAGGGGAAACACCGCTGCGGTATTACCCGCATAACCGTATACCACATGAGACTGAATAGATAAAATAGCCATAGCTACCCTTTTGCTTCCTTATTGTTCCTTCGTTTTTTTGAGCAATACCCTAACCTGTCAATCAATGCCACCAGAATACGGAAGAACCAGCCCTGCCGCTTACCGTAGGTGAGGGTAAAATCCCGGGCTGCCTTGGCAAGGGAATAATGAACCCCGTACTTTTTCTTGAGAAAATCCCAATGTTTCACGATCCACACGTAGAGATCGCTTGCGGTATACCCAGGGAATTTCAGTTCTATCCATTCGTCTTTGATGATTTGAATGATAGGCTCGTACACATTGTTATACCAAGAAATCAGGGCATCCGAGAAGGGGATTTCCTCAAGGATATGCAGGTTGAGATAGTACTTATGCACCAAGATATGGTTGTATATCACGTCGTAGCGGCCTGCTTCGGTGAAATCCAGCCCATAATCACCGGTGAGTTCACCGAACCGGGTTTTTTCATAGAAAATCTTTTTTTCATACTCAATGAGGCTGTCCCGCAGTTCATCCACGGTCTGGGAAGGGGTGATGCTTATTTCACTGGAAAGGCTCGTTACCTCCGCATCAATTGATTCAACCCCCTGGGATCGGGCCACCGAGACCCGATGATTCCCATCCCGGACAAAGTAGACGCCCCCTATCTCATAGAGCTGGATGGGAGGCAAGATGATATCCCTGAGCCGGGCCTGATCCACCCGTTCCCAGCGCTTTCGCAGGTGCTCGGAGCGCGGGAGGAAGTACTTATTGAAATCCCGGTACCGGCCTTCACTGCCGACGATGAGATTGACCGGAACCACCTGCATGCCCCGGTACACTTCGTTGCGGGGCTTGAGTATTTCCTTCACATCATTGAACGAGAGAAGCTGATCCTTATCAAGATGCATGAAGTGCTGAATGCGGGAGAGCAGGGCCTTATTCCGAGCCCGGCTGAAATCCTCTGCTGCCTGTACATGCAGCACCGTGTCTTGGTAGGTCTGGTTGGGATTGAAGGGACTCATGCTTGTTCCTCT
Source organism: Treponema sp. (assembly GCA_031282065.1). Taxonomy (GTDB): domain Bacteria; phylum Spirochaetota; class Spirochaetia; order Treponematales; family Breznakiellaceae; genus JAIRLU01. The sequence goes on along the minus strand of JAITEL010000135.1, from coordinate 12,599 downwards.
GTATCAATAACAAAATGACTGTAGGCGTTGACCACCAGGGTATCCTTATACCGGCTGGTCCGTACTGCGGATAGATCGTACAGATGAATATGCCCGTGAATGAGGTATTTGGGCTTGAAGACCCGCATAAACCACAAAAAGCTCTTAAACCCCCAATGACATTTATCCGGTTTATCGTGAATACCCTGGGGAGGCGCATGGGTAAGGAGGATATCCACAAAGCGCCCCCGCAGTATCCGGTTAAACAGGAGACCGGGAATGAGCTTGACCATTTCCAAGGCCATACTCCATTCGGTGTACTGATTTTCCCCGTGGTTATAGTGCATAGAGCCGCCCAGACCGGCGATGATGAGGCCCTCCTCAAAGCGCACCCTCGATCCTACGTGGATAGCCCCTGCTCCTGGGGGTGTGCTGGTGGCCATAGGGAAGGCCCGCAGTTTTTCCGCATCCAAACCATGTTTAATATACCGGTAATCCTTAAGGTCATGGTTTCCAAAGACAAAGAGCAGGGGCTTATCCAGGCTGGACACGATAAATTCCAGATAGTCCAGGGGAAGATCCCCGGCGCTGAGTACCAAGGTGATTGCCCCAAACCGTTCCTTGATGCTCGTGCTATACACCAAGGGATCGATATGGTCAGATATACAGAGTATTTTCATGGCTTACAACGTACCGGCAGCATTAATTGAAAGTCTCCATACCTGTGGGAATGGTTGATGCTGTGGAAGGCAACTGCACCCAGGGCATCTATAAAGGAGATTACTCCATATTGCCGGTTCGTGTCAAACCTCGCTCTGAAGACGGCGAAAAAGGTGAGGAAGAGGCTCAAACGGCTGGGAATAAGCTCTGAGCGGGTGGCCACAGAGGATGGGGAGAGCTTTGTTTGGGCATGGGGGAAGACAAACAGGAAGGAGAGAAAGCACCCACGGTAGAGATAGGGTCTCATTGCACCGCTCTAGCCTGGTGTCATGGAACCGCTCTAGCCTAGTGTCATGGGGTCGCTCTAGCCTAGTGTCATTGAACCGTTCTAGGCTGGTGTTATCGGATCGCTTTAGGCTAGTGTCATTGAGTCGCACTAGGCTGGTGTCATGGGATCGCTCTAGCCTAGTGTCATTGAACCGATCTAGGCTGGTGTTATCGGATCGCTATAGGCTAGTGTCATTGATACGCACTAGGCTTGTGTCATTGTAACGCTCTAGCCTTGTGTCTTTGATACGCACTAGGCTGGTGTCATGGGGTCGCTATAGGCTAGTGTCATTGAACCGCTCTAGGCTGGTGTTATCGGATCGCTCTAGGCTAGTGTCATTGAACCGCACTAGGCTGGTGTCATGGGGTCGCTCCAGGCTAAGGGAACCCTTGGATGAGGCATCGGATGTTCCTGCGCTGATCCTCAGAGAATCATCCCGTCCCTTGACTTCCGGGGTCTGACCCCACAGGACCATAGAGCCGCTGGCACTTGTTAAGGACCGGATCAGGACTCCGTGGTTTTCAGCACCGCCAGGAAGGCACTCTGGGGCAATTCCACATCCCCCACCAGCTTCATCCGTTTCTTTCCCTCTTTCTGCTTTTCCAGGAGCTTACGCTTACGGGTGATGTCCCCGCCGTAACACTTGGCCAAGACATCCTTACGCAGGGCATTGACCGTCTCCCTGGCGATGATCTGGCTGCCTATGGCCCCTTGAATGGGTATCTTGAACTGCTGCCGGGGTATCTCGTCCCGCAGACGCTCGCATACCAGCCTTGCCCGCTCATAGGCCCGGTCCCGAAACACCAGTTGAGAGAGGGCATCCACTGCCTTGCCGTTGAGGAGTATGTCCAGTTTAACCAGGGCCGTCCCCCGGTAATCGGTGATGTCGTAATCAAAGGAAGCATAGCCCCGGCTTATGCTTTTAAGACGGTCGTAAAAATCAAAGAGCACCTCTGAAAGGGGCATGTCATAGACGAGTTCTACCCGCTTTTCATCCAGATAGGTCATGTTGGTCTGGATCCCCCGCTTCTCCATGCACAAGGTCATGATGTTCCCCAGGAAGGTCCCCGGGGTGATGATAGCGGCCCGGATATAGGGCTCCTCCACCGCTTCGATGAGGCCCTCCTCAGGGTACTCCAGAGGGTTATCTACCCAAACCGCTTCCCCGCTGCGCAAGTACACCCGGTACTGCACCGAGGGGGCCGTGAAGATCACAGACTGGCCGAATTCCCGCTCCAGCCGTTCCTGGATCACCTCCAGGTGCAGGAGCCCCAGAAAACCGCAGCGAAAGCCAAAGCCCAAGGCAGCAGAGGCATCCTTTTCATACACCAGGGATGCATCATTGAGCTTGAGCTTTTCCATGCTGGACTTCAGTTCCTCATAGTCATTGGAGTCCAGGGGATATATAGAGGAGAAGACCACGGGCTTCACCTCCCGAAAACCCGGCAGAGGAGCGGTGCAGGGGTTTTCCACGGCAGTCAGGGTGTCTCCCACCCGCACGTCCCCTACGGTCTTGATCCCTGCAATGATGTAGCCCACACTCCCCGCGCTCAATTCCGCTCCTTCCACCAGAGCCAGTTTGAAGACCCCCAAGGTTTCGACCTCATATTCGGCCCCCTTGGACATAAACCGGATCTTCATGCCCCGCCGTATCCGTCCGTCAAAGATGCGGATATGCACCACCACCCCTCGATAGGGGTCATAGTGGCAGTCAAAAATCAGGGCCCTCAGCGGCGCTTCGGTGCTGCCTTGCGGCGCGGGGATACGCTGGACTATGGCTTCAAAGAGCTCATCCACGCCGGTCCCCTGGCGGGCGGAAACCAGGAGCGCCCCGGCAGCATCCAGCCCTAGGTCCTTCTCGATCTGCTGTTTTACTCCGGGGATATCCGCAGCAGCCATATCGATCTTGTTGATCACCGGGACTATCTCCAGGTTATGCTCCAGGGCAAGGTACAGGTTGGACAAGGTTTGGGCCTGCACTCCCTGAGTGGCGTCCACCAAAAGCAAGGCCCCCTCGCAAGAGTTGATGGCCCGGGAGACCTCATAGGTAAAATCCACATGCCCCGGGGTGTCCACCAGATTAAGCTCGTATTCCCGGCCATCCTTGGCGGTATAGGGAATGGTAACCGCCTGGCTCTTGATAGTTATCCCCCGCTCCCGTTCTATATCCATAGTATCCAGTATCTGGTCCTGGAAATTCCTATCTTCCACGAGATGGCCCTTCTGAATGAGCCTGTCCGCCAGGGTTGATTTGCCATGATCGATGTGGGCGATAATACAAAAGTTACGGATTAAGGAAGGTGCAGCCATAGGCTTTTACTATAGTACAAAACGGATGCTCCCGCCACCCCGCCCGCCAGCGGGTTTATAGCCCCTGACGGGCAGGGGTGCTAAGAAGGCGAAGCGCCCCTTGCTCCTCGCCTGCGGTAAGCCGGACGCACTTCCGGCAGGGAGGGGGGACGACATGAAAGCCCTCATAAGGGTCTAGGGCTTTGACGGCGGCTTCCCCTTTTGCTCTACCGCGCAGGACAGGGTATACAGCACTAAGGCCAGGGCTGCCGGTACCCCTAAGAGGGCCGTAGCAGGAAGCCCTCCCCAGCCTTGAACACCCAATCCAATATGCTCGGCTAAGGCAAAGACCCAGGCGGCCATGACCGTACCGCCCACGCAGCGGAAACCCAGATAGACCCCGGCCAAGGCTATCCAGCCCCGCCCCGCCACAGCCCCTGGGGCATAGACCCCGACCCTAAAGGTCAGGGCTGCACCGGCTAAGGCCGCAAGAAAAGCCGCCGCAGCCCAGGCGCCTGCTTGGTAGTGGTCCGGGCGAATACCCCGTTCCCGGGCAGCCTCTGGGGAAGCCCCGCAGGCCCGTAAGCGCAAGCCCAGAGCGGTTCTGCCGATGATGAGGCTGGCCAGGATGCTGCTTACCCAGGCCACATACACAAAGGGAAGCTGCCCTGAAAGGAGGCTTCCCAAGACAGGGATGTCCCCCACCAGGGGAAGCGCCACCGGGCCTGGTATGGATATGCCGGGATTCCGTAAGACCCCCTTGGTGCCGAACCAGGTACTAGAAAGCGCATCCGTGATACCCCCGGCAGCCAGGTTGAGGGCAAGCCCTACAATGAAGGGATTGGCTCCGGTCCGTTTGACAAACCGGGCCAATGCCCAGCCGGAGAGGGCTGCCAGCAGCGCGGTGATGCCGGCACCCAAGAAGACCGAGCCCGTCCTGATAGCCATAATCCAGGCAAAAAAGGCCCCCAAGCTCATAAAGCCCTCGATGAATATGCCCAGGGCCCCGGATAACTCGGTAAACAGGGCACCCAGGCTTGCCAGCATGAGCGGGGCCGCGGCAATACAGAGGCTGGAAATCACGGGGCTGCCTTACGCGTTACCAGGGGAGCCGTAAGCTGCACCGTGGCAAGGAGGAGGACCACTGCCTGAATAAAGGCGGCAGTCTCAAAGTTGAGTCCCGCATCCAAGAGGGCTGCATCAGAACCGGCCTTGAGCGCGCCGTACACTAAGGAGGCCGGGATCAGGGCCAAGGGACGGTTGCGGGCAATCAGGGCCACCGCGATGGAGGACCAGCCCAGTCCCCCGGAAAAGCCCAGGTGGCAGCGTCCATAGGTTCCTGCCACCGCGAAGAAACCCGTAAGCCCCCCCAGGGCTCCTGCCGCACTCATGGCCGGTACCCAGCACGCCTGTGGCTCAATGCCTCCATACCGGGCAAAGGCCGGGGCTGCGCCGGCAATGGTAAACCGGTATCCCCAGACGGTCCTATTGATGAAGAGGTGCCCGGCTATGATGAGGAGCAGCGCGAAGATGAAGGAAATCGAGAGGCTCGAAGGAGGCAAGAGGCGAAGGAGCAGCCCCGGTTCAGCAATGGGCGCCATAGCCAAGAGGTTGCCCTGGGGATCCCGTAAGGGCCCTGCTATAAGGTAATCCGCTACCGGGCTGAGGGCCTGGGTGAGCAGGAAGGAGCTGATAAGCTCATGGGCAGCGAAAGCCTTCTTGAGGAGGCCTGAGAGGGCCCCCAGGGCAGCGCCCGCGCCCAAAGCCCCAAGCCCGGCAAGCCCCAAGGCCCCCCAGCCCAGGACGCCGTGCCCCCAGAGGAGGACCACTGATGCGGCAAGGCCCCCCAGGTAAATCTGGCCTTCCCCGCCTAGGTTAAAACAGCCTCCCCGGAACGCGATACACGTACCTAAGGACGCGGTGAGCAACAAGCCGATGTGGTCCAGGGTATTTCCCAGAAACCAGGGGGATGACCAGGGCCCCAGAAAAAAGGCCCGGATGGTTTTTGCAGGGGCCGGTGCATGGAGCCCCATGATGAGCAGGATAAGGACTATCCCCCCGCCCAGGGCGATCAAGGTCCCAAAAGCCGGCCCGGGGATGAGCAAGCGGTAGTCCCTTCCCTTATACCGCCTCATATACGGAGCCCTCCTGGGTACTACCCACCATAGCTTGACCAATGCGCTCCTTGTATACCTCAAGGGGCAGGATTCCCTGGTGCCGGGGATCCACCCGGAGGTCTGCGGAACATGCGCCGTTTCGCAATACCACAATCCTATCCGACAGGGCGAGGAGCTCGTCCACATCCGTGGAAAAGAGGAGAACCCCTCGTCCCGGTTTAATATACCGGCGCAGCTCCCCCTGAAGGCGTTCCCGGTTTTTGCTGTCCAGGCCCCAGCCTGGTTCTGCCAAGATGAGGAGATCCGTCTTTTCCGCCAATTCCCGGGCCAGGAGGAGCCGCTGCAACATACCCCCGGAAAAAGCATCCGCCCTGGTCTTAAAGGACCCGGTAACCTTGGCCGCTTCCATGATGCGCTGGGCCCAGGCGTCAAGAAAGGGCTGTTCCAGGATGCCCAATTTCCCCCAAAATCCCCTGAGGGACCGCCTATGGGCATGGATGATAAGGCTCTCTTGCAGGGCCCGCTGTGGGGCAAGCGCGCTGCCGGTTCGGTCCGCACCCAGGTAGGCCCCTCCGGCCTCACGAAAAGCAAGGATCCCCTTGCCGGCCAGTTCCGTATCCCTAAGCTTTATACTTCCCCTGGAGGGTACAAGAAAGCCGCTGAGGGCGAGCTCCAGGGTTTCAAGCCCGCTGTCTCGAACCCCTGCAATGCCCAGGATGGTCCCGGGGAGGAGGGTTATATCGATCTGCCGCAGGAAGGGTCGCCCCGGGACTTCTACGCAAAGCCCCCGGACCTGGAGCAAAGGCGCTGAGGCAGAGGGCATGGGCTCTTGAGGGGGAGGAACTGCGGCAAGGGCACGCGGTCGCAGCGCCCGGTCTGGTACGCCCTTGCGCTTGGTAGGGGCTAGACCGAACATGAGGGCCTGGAGGCTTGCATCATGCAGGGAGCGGGCAGGCCCTCTTGCCTGGGTTTTCCCCTTGCGCAAGACCGTTACCCGGTCGGCCATAGCCAGGGTTTCTTCCAGTTTATGGGAGATGAGGACCAGGCCTTTACCCTCTTGTTTAAGCAAGCGAAACAGCGCAAAAAGCCCCTGGGTTTCTTTGGGGCTGAGAACCGCGGTAGGCTCATCGAAAATCAGGTACCGGACATCCCGAAGCAAGAGGGCAAGGACCGCGGTTTTCTGCCGCTGGCTTATGGTGAGATCCGCCATATCCCGGTCTAGGGGCAGATCAAAGCCCCAGCGGTCTGAAAGGCGGCGCACCTGAGTCCGGGCCTTTCGGGAATGCAAGCAGGGGAAGCCCGGTTCTGCACCGAGGATACACCCTTCCCAGACCCGGAAGCCCGGTATCACCTGCGGGTGCTGGCGGACCATGCCTATGCCCGCTGCCAAGGCATCCGCAGGGCTGAGGAAGTGCTGCTCCTGCCTGTCTACCAGGATCCTGCCGCTGGTGGGGCGCATATACCCGGCCATGATGTGCATAAGGGTGGACTTGCCCGCGCCGTTTTCTCCCAGTAAGGCGTGTATTTCTCCCGGGCACAGATCAAAGCTCGTCGTATCCAGGGCGTGCACCCCATTAGCAGGAAAATACTTCTGTATGCCCTGTAAGCGTACTCCGGTTGCAGGGGGCCCGGCTAAGGCCCTGGTGCGTACCATAACTGCTATTCCTCCAGGCGCAAGGCCCCTGAACGGATCTGCTCTATCAAGACCCGCTGCTTTTCCCGGATAGGCGCGCTTACCGACGCACGGTAATCGGGATCTGCTTCGATGAAATCCACGTAGCCTTCGGCCACGCCTAAGAGCTCTGCCTTGCCAAAGGGGAGGGTCCCTTCCAAGAACCGGAGGGTCTGTTCATAGGCAGCCTTATCCTGGTATACCACCGAGCTTCCTACCACGGTACCGGGCCGGATCCCGTAACCATTGATATCAAACCAGACCACCTTGGCCCCGGCTTCAGCCGCAGCCTGGACCACCCCTTCGTTGGCGCTTCCGGCGATGGTGAGGATCACCTTGGCCCCTCCCCGTATCATGTCCGCGGCCAGTTCTGCACCTTTGCCCGCGTCGAACCAGTTCCCCAGGACGCGAAAGTCCACGGTGGCCTGGGGATCTACCTGCCGGGCGCCTTCCCGGTAAGCAGGCAGGATCACCTCGTTCATGGCAGGGTATTCCTGGCCTGCCACAAGGCCAATACGGACGGCAGCCCTTGCTTCAGTGGCCCCTTCCCCTGCAACCAGGGCTGCGATATGCCCTGCCATATAGGCCTGTTCCCGTTGATTATACCGCAAGGTGTAGATTTGCGGGTTGCCTTCGAGGGCGCCGTCTAACAAGAGAAAGCGCTGTTTCGGAAATTTCGAGGATACCGAAGCGGCAATAGCCGGAAGCGAGGGATTAGAAGACACGATAAGATCGTAGGTCCCTGAGGCTGCCAGGGCGGTGATCCGGCCTTCCCATTCGGCTTGGTTAAAGCCGCCCTCAATGACCGTAACTGTAAGCGTAGCTTGGGCGCCGTTCTTTTCCGCCACCGCCTGTTTGACCCCTTGGGCCAACATCTCATAGATAGGGCTTCCCGACATGGCCCCTGGAATGAATACCGCGATGGAGCGCTGGGGAGTGAGCGCCGGGGCTCCTTGCCCGGGCGCTTCTTTGCTGCCAAGGCCAAAAGCCTGCATACAGGAGAGCGCGAGCAGGAGGAAAAAAGCCGGCATGATTCGGGGCAGGGCCCTGAGCGTGCGATTCTGAGGTTTCATACAACCTTCCTTAACAGATGAGTCCGGGATACGAAAAGACCCCGGATGAAATCCAGGGTCTTAGGGGAAAGAGGGCAAGGCTTCCGAAACCTTCTTATGCTCAAGGGAATCAGGAAAGCGCAATTTTCTTCCATCCGGACTATACCGTCGGCACCGGAATCTCACCGGTTCAGTTTAGGGCTTCTCGGTCTTCTTAAACCCCCCTAAAGTCGCGGGCTATACCGCCGGTTGGGAATAGCAGGCTCGCATCATGATGCCAGCCTACGCACCCGACCCTGAAAATCGTGTCTTCAAGATACTGCCTTTTAGCGGATGAAGTCAAGCGGCCTTCCCTTGTGGTAGTTCATGGGTATCTTGGTGGCTATCTGACGGGTAAGGTCCAGGGCGCTCAGCTCCGGGCTCTTTCCAGTTCCGCTGCCTTTACTTCCCAGGCAGCGGTGTTACCCTCAATAAGCCCCTCCACTTCTGCAAGCCGGGCCTTCACCAGCCGGGTTTTGGCCCCATCCCGGTACACCTCCGCGCTTCCCAAGGCCCCTTCCAGCCGGGCCTTTTCCCGTTCCAGCTCCTCCAGGGCATTGAGTATGTCCCCTTCCTGCCGCTCAAGCCGCCGGATGAGGGTCTGCCGCTGCTTCTCCGCTTCCCGGCGTTCCCCTGCACTGGGGAGAGCCGCCGGGGGCCCTTGGGTGTACCGGGGGCTCCGCTGAGGCAAAGCAGGAGCCTCATCCTGCTCCTGCTCTGCCTCCCGCTCAAGACGCTCCAGGTAATACCCATAGTTCCCATAGAAAAGCCTCACCCCCCTGGGGGACAGTTCCAGGGTCTTGCTTGAGAGAGCCTCCATAAAGGAACGGTCATGGGACACAAAGATGATGGTTCCGGTATAGGCCTTGAGGGTGTCCAGCAGGATGTCTTTGGAATAGAGATCCAGATGATTGGTAGGCTCATCCAGAATCAGGAGGTTCATCGGTTTCAGGAGCATACCCAGCAGCGCAAGCCGGCTCTTCTCACCCCCGGAAAGGACCGACAGGGCTTTGTACACATCCTCTCCCCGAAACAAGAAGGCTCCAAGCAGGTCCCGTACCTTGGGGATCAGCGCGGTAGGGGCCTGGGCTTCCATGTATTCCAGCACGCTCTCAGGGCCGCTCAGGGTTTCCGCGGCATCTTGGGAAAAATACCCCACCTGAATACCCGCGCCGTACCGGAGGCTTCCCGCAAAGGCGCTGTCCCTGCCGGAGAGTATCCTCAGCAGGGTGGTTTTTCCCGCCCCATTGCGACCCACCACCACCAGCCGTTCCCCGGATTCCAGGACCAGATCCAGATCGGAGAATACCTGCCGGGTCCCATAGCGTTTCCCCACCCCCTTAAGGCTCAGGGCAAGCCGCCCGGCATGAGGCGGCAGGGGAAAGGCAATGCGGATCTTCTTGAGGGATTCGGGAATGACTATGCGTTCCATCTTTTCCAGTCTCTTTATCCGCTCCTGCGCCATGGCGGCCTTACTGGCCTTGTACCGAAAGCGGCGAATCAGGTCCTCTGCTTTGGCGATTTCCTCCTGCTGCGCCTCATAGCGTTTTATGAGGCTTTCCAGGGCCTGTTCCCGGACCTGCTCATAGGCCGTGTAGTTTCCTGCATACCGGGTGAGTTTACCCTGGAAGAGTTCATAGACCTCGGTAACGGTGCTGTCCAGAAAGTAGCGGTCGTGAGAGACCAGGAGGTAGCCTCCGGTAAAGGATCGCAGCCAGGATTCAAGCCAGGAGCGGGCTTCAATGTCCAGGTAATTGGTGGGTTCATCCAGGAGCAGGATGTCCGGCCTTTCCAGGAGCACCTTGGCCAGGGCAATACGCATCTGCCAGCCCTCGGAAAACTCCCCGCAGGGCCGTTCCCCGTCAGCAGGAGCGAAGCCCAGGCCGCAGAGGACCATAGCCACGGTCTGTTCCCGCCGGTAATACCCGGAGGCTTCTACCTGATCCTGGAGCTGGTGGTAGGCTTGGAGCAAGAGGCCGGTATTCCGGTCATCCTCTCTTGCCCCTTCCAGGGTGCGGCCAATGGCTTCCATCCGCTGGATCAGGGCACGTATCCCGGTATAGGCGGTTTCCACCTCTTCCCGTAAGGTTCTGCCCCTATAGACTATGCCTGATTGGGGAAGATAGGAAATCCGGCTGCCTTTCTGCACTGCCCGGTCCCCTGAATCTGCGCTGATATGCCCTGCAATGACCTTCATAAGGGTTGACTTCCCTGAACCGTTAACCCCGGCCAGGCTCGACCGGGAACCTGCGGCCAAGGAGAGCGTAACCTCTTGGAGTATATCCCGGTCTGCGAAGGCCAGGGAAACTTTCGTAATCTGAACAAAGGCCATATACTAAGACGCAGCCTTGGAGAAATACACGATCATCGGAGAGCCGGCCCTGCGGGTAACCGTTACTCCCTCCAGATTGGCCGGGGGGACATATTCGATACGAAAGCCCTGGGATTCCATGGTATACAAAAAATGTACCGCCCGCTCGGGAAGCGCAGGCCCCTCCAGATAGAGGGTAAAGGCCCCATCATAGGCCCGTTGCAGATCGGGACTGAGAAAAAGCCCCATAGACAGGGTTCCCCTTCCCTGGGCGCCAGGAGGAATCACCCAGGGGATGAGCCGTTCATAGCCGCTCCAGGAGAAGCGGCCGTCCGCAGAAAAGGAAAGAATACCGTAATTGTCGCTTTGGAACACCGGTCCCAGGGTATAGATCTTGCGAAAAAGCTGTTCCTGCCGGGCGGTTTCCCTGCGGATGCTATCCTCCACCGCCGCGGGAAGGGCCACGAAAAGCAGGGTTTGGAGGGCGCTGCCGCTTTCGGTAAATTGCACTTCCAAGGTGGTATCCGATCTCAGGCGCATCTGGAGGGGGGCCCCTTCAAAGCGCCATGAACGGTCCCCTTCCGCGCGGATACGGGTATAGGAAAAGGTTTTATCTATGGCAGGAAGATAGATATGGGCTATGCCCTGCTCCTCCACGGGAACAAAGCGCCACTGCCGGGACAGCTCTTCCAGGTCTATTTTCTGTGAGGCGATCATGGTGCCGTAGGATTCAGGAGACCAGGTTTGGGAGAGCACCCTTTCAAGATCCGGGTCTGCTGCTTCAGGGCTTTCCTCCACACGCTGCAAGGGGCCGGTGCTGTGTTCAAAGAGGCGCAGCCTATAGGAGAAACAGTAGCCCCGGTTCCCATCTTCGGTTAACACCTGGTACCACTCACCCGGCAGGGGCTCGCCGCCGGTGCTTATGGCTTGAGTCCCCTCGGCCAGGGAGAGGACCTTGATAAACTCCCCCTGCCTGAGCCGGTATACCCGTTTCGCGCCGTTATCGGGAGCCTCCCGTATGGGAAGGCCGTCCTGCAGGGTCTCCGCATAGATCCGGGCGAACCGGGCAAAGGCCTGGGCCTGCTGCTGCGCGGCTGCCTTACTTCTGAGCAGCTCCAGTTTGGAAAAGGGCACCTTCACGGAAGGAACGGTATCCGGGATGCCCCCCTGGTATTCCTCAGGGATGCCCGCCACCCACACCTGGTCCAGCTTTGATTCGCCATAGACCGGCAGCACAGTCCCTGAAGGGAGTGCCGGCTCCTCAAGGGCCCACAAAAGGAGTCCCCATCCTATGATGCGATTGGTACAGGACCCAAAAAGGACCGTTACTACCCCTGCTGCAAGGAGTATCCTGGGAAGGACACCGATAACCCGACTATTTCCCTGTATCATATAAGGGCATTATACCAATCTTGCAGCGTAAAAACTAGGCGCCCCGGTTTAAGCTCATACAAGCTTAAACCGGGAGACCTCACGCATGAGCAGCTCTATCTGCTTCTTGTTCTCCTCGCTTATGTCGTTCACGCGGTTCACCGCCGTATCTATCTGTTCCGCGCCGCTCGCCATCTCCTCCATGCCGTTCCCTATCTCTGCCGTTATGCGTTCAAGCGCCCGGCTCTCCTGTATCACTTCACGGCTGCCGCCAAGCATACCCGTGGCGCTCCCCCTCACTTCACCGGTGATCCCGTTCAAGCTCCCGATAGACTCCAGTATAGCCTTGCTCCCGGTCCCCTGTTCCTCCATAGCGGCGCGGATATTCCGCTCCTGATCCGTTACCGTCCGCACCCCCTGGCTTATGGCTTCAAAGTGCTGCAAGACCTCGTTGGTTGACTTCGTTATCTTGTCTATGGAATCTTTTATCTTCTTCAATACCGTGCTTATGGTCTTTGACTGCTCACTGGAAGACTCCGCCAGCTTGCGTATCTCGTCGGCAACCACGGCAAAGCCCTTGCCCGCTTCCCCGGCGTGGGCCGCTTCTATGGCCGCGTTCATGGAAAGCAGGTTGGTCTGGCTGGCGATGTTCTCCATCACCCCGTTTATCTCCAGCAAGCCTTCCGACTCACGGGCTATCTCCTGAATATCCCCGGACACTTCCTCCAGGCCGCTCTGCCCCACGCTCGCCGCCTGGGAGAGCTTGCTCACGTTGGCTTCG
>JAITEL010000165.1 GCA_031282065.1 Treponema sp. | reverse complement strand
TGGAATAGAAGGCGCAACCAAGAAGCGCGTAAAATCAACTGGCGGTTTACCACAGCTGACGCCCGCATTAAACTGAAACGCCTATATCCACAGTTTAAATAGAGACTCGATACTAGGGTGTGTCCCCCACCATTTCATGATAGCCGGAAGTTCACGGCCCTGTGAGTACGGAACAGGGGTTCGCGGTTATTGATACGGGTATGGATTTCATACCAAAGCTCTTGTTTGAGTGATCTCATGGAATATAGTAGGGATGGATATGCGCGGTTGCTTTAGGCTTACCTGGAAGATGAGCAGATGTGAAGCACTGGGTCTCAACATACCGCTTACTCTTTTTGCCGGTCAAGTTTAGAGCTATTAGGGTAGGGTACCGCCCAGCTATTAAAGCGGATCAAACACCTTGCACTGTGCGGTTGGCGCACCGTAGACCGGGCGGTGCAGACACCCTGCACAAGGCGTTTACGGCACCATGCCCTGGTATTGCAAGCGGTATAGCCCTGCATACAGGCCGCGCCGGGCGATAAGGTCCTCGTGCTTTCCCTCTTCAGCCACCCGTCCCCCGGAAAGGACCAGAATCCGGTCGGCATGGCGTATGGTGGAAAGCCGATGGGCAATCACCAGTGAGGTACGCCCTGAGAGCACCTCCTGCATCCCCAATTGAATAAGCCCTTCGGTCTCGGTATCCACGGAACTGGTGGCCTCATCCAGGATGACGATTGCCGGGTTGTGAGCTATGACCCGGGCAAAGCTGATGAGCTGCCGCTGGCCTGAGGAAATATTCGTGGCTCCTTCGGAAAGCACCGTGTGGTAGCCCTGGGGCAAGCGGGAAATAAAGTCATGGGCATGGACCGCCTTGGCTGCATCCACGATGAGCTCCTCTGCAAGGGGAAGCCCCAGGCTGATATTCTCCGCCACAGTACCGGAAAATAAAAAGACCTCCTGTAAGACCGGCAGCACCGAACACCTGAGCACTCCTAGGGGTATCCCCTTGAGGGGAATCCCGTCAAGGCGTATGCACCCTGCATCAATATCCCATAGCCGGGTAAGCACATTGATGATAGTGGTCTTTCCCGCACCAGTATAGCCGACAATGGCAGCCATCTCTCCGGGCTCTACGGTGAAGGAAAGACCCCGGAGCACCTCCTCCCCTGCTTTGTAGGCAAAATGCACATCTTCAAAGCGTATATGCCCCCGGATCCTTCCCTCTTTAAGCATGTTCCCCTCATTAGGAATACGCTCCTGCGTATCCAAGAGCTTAAAGACCCGCTCCCCTCCGGCCATAGCGGATTGCAAGAGGGTATATTTCTCCGCAATATCCATCACCGGCGCATAAAACATACCTACCAGGTTGATAAAAGCGATGAGGACGCCCAGGGAAAGAGACAGATGCAAGGCCAGATTGCTGCCCACCGCGATGACCACGGCGACGGTGAAGATAGAGAACCATTCCACCAATGGTCTAAAGGTGGCAAACACATACATCTCCCCCAGGTTGGCTTGCAAAAGTTCGCGGTTACGGCTGCGGAATTCCCGATCACTCTTGGCTTCCCCTTGGAAAAGCTGTACCACCTGGACCCCGGCAAGTCGCTCAGAAAGGTAGGAATTGACCCGGGAAGAAGCGGTCCGCTGGCGCCTGAAGGCATCCCGTGCCCTTATGCGACTCATGGCAGTGAGAAGCAACACCGGCGGTAAGGTAGCAAGCGCCACCCATGCCAAGGTGGGGGAAAGAAAAAACAGCGTAAGCAGCACCCCCAGCATACTACAGAGGTCTTTCAGAAAGGCCACCAGCACAGAGGTAAAAAATTCGTTGATGGTTTCCACATCCCCGATGAGCCGGGTTACGATCCTGCCTACCGGATGCCGGGAAAGGAAAGCCGTGGATTGAGCAGCGGTTTTCTCAAACAAGGCAAGTCGCAGATCTTTCATCACCTGCTGACCGATAAGGGTGGTGGTCCAGGTTTGTATAAAGGTAAAAACCAAGACCGCAGTAAGTATACCCAGCAAAACCAGGGCAGCATGGATAATATACCCCCTGTCCCGCCTGCGTAACAGCGCTCTTTCCGCGGCATCCAGAGCGGCAAGATCCTGAGTCTGTATAGCCCCGCCCTGAGCTCCCCGTAAGAATAGGTCCTCATGGGCTGCCATCACCGCATGGACCGCATCTTCGCGTGAAGAAAAAGCATACCATTCCCCTACTGCAATAACACCCTTTTCCCGTAGCTGAGCCTCAGTACGACCGCTTATGCCCCGATTCTTTCCTAAGGGTACCAGGCAGTGCTCCCCTATCCAGATACACTGAGGATCTGAGAGCCACTGCTCCAAGGTAGTTACCGTATCCTGAGGGAGGCTAGGCCGTACCTTTGTGAAAACATCCCCGCGCATCATGAGGAAGCGGGATAGAATCGCCTCATCAATGACCCGTTGCTGGATCACCGGAATGGCGAGTTCCCCCAAGGTAGAAAGCGCCAGGGCAGCAAAGGTGCAAAGCACCAGAAACCGGTAGGGCTTTACATACGAAAGGATACGGGCAATGATATGTCGGTCATACCCCTTTACTACGTCCTCGGTTTCAAAGTAGTCAGACACCGCTCTCTCCCTGATCAAGCTGCTGTAAGGCGGCCATCCGGGCATAAAAGCCGCCTCTCTTGCTCAGTTCCAAAGGCGTTCCTGCTTCGGCAATACGGCCCTGGTCCAAAACCAGTACATAGTCGACATTACGGAGAGTGGAAACCCGGTGAGATATGATAATGGTGGTCTTCCCCGCTCGTTTGGCCAGAAGGCCCTGTAAAATGCGATTCTCCGTTTCCCCATCCACTGCTGACAGGGCATCGTCCAGGATGAGGAATTCCGGTTCTCCTATGAGGGAGCGAGCAATGGCGGTTCGCTGTTTCTGCCCCCCTGAAAGGGTAAGGCCTCGCTCGCCTATAAGGGTATCGGCCCCTTGAGCAAAACGCTTCAGGTCTGTATCCAGCGCGGCAAGAGCCAGGGCCTGCATAAACGATGTATAGGCCTCTCCCTGTTCCTTGTCCCAAAAAGCCTCGTCCGGTTCAAGCCTATAGAGTATGTTGTTTCTGATAGAATCGGAGAAGAGGTAGCTATCCTGGGGGCTAAGCCCGAAGCAGGCCCGTAATTCCTTGAGATCCCAATCCCGCACGTCCATACCCTTAACGAGCACTGTACCCGCGGGGGGATCGATCATCCTGGTCATGGCTTTGATGAGGGTGGACTTCCCAGAGCCAGTACGACCCATGATCCCCACCCAGATTCCTTGTTTGATGCTGAGGCTAAGGCCCTGCAAGACCTCGCTGCCTTCAGGATAGGCAAAGGACAAATCCCGAATGGCGATGGCATAGTCCTGCTCGGTCGGCCTTCTTGGGGAAGTCCGAGGGGACCTAATACTCGGCAGGGTCTCCAAAATCTCATTCACCCTTTTAAGGCTCACCGCTCCCCGTTGTATCATGTTCACCGTGAAACCCGCACCCATAAGGGGCCAAATGAGCATTTGCAGGTATCGGAACAAGGCCAGCAACGCACCGGGACTCATAAACCCTTCCACCACCCGGATCCCCCCCGCCAAAAGTACGATGACCGTGGTAAGCCCTGAGAGAAATACAATCAGCGGGAAAAAGGCCCCGTACAGTTTAACCAAAGCAATATTCGCTTCCCGATATTCATCATTGGTATCGGCAAACTTTTTGATAAACCATGCTTCCTTGACAAACGACTTGACCACCCGGATTCCCGCGAAGGTTTCCTGTACCGTATCGCTCATGGCAGCATAGGTTTCCTGTGCCCTCTTGAACCGATTCCCCAGGGCGCCTCCAAAGAAAAGGATAATTGCGGTAATGAAGGGCAGGGGCAGGACAGCAAAGACTGCGGTCTTGGCATCCTGGATGAAGATGATTACCAGAATCGAAGCTGCCATAACCGTACCGTCCACCAGGGCCACCAGGCCTAAGCCTATGGACATACGTACCGCATTGAGGTCATTAGTAGCCCGCGCCATAAGATCTCCGATTTTATGCTTCTGGTAAAAATCATAAGACAAGGTAAGAAGGTGCTTAAACAAGGTTTCCCGGATTTCCGTTTCTATCCGCCGGGAAGAGCCATGGATAAAATACCGCCACAGGAAGCGACCTAGAGAGATAAGGGCCATCACGCCAACCATACCCGCACAGAGGATACCGATTTCCTGCCACCTAAAACTTCCTGAAGCAATCAAATCTACGGCCCGACGCATAAACTGGGGAATTATCACTTGTGCGGCATCTACGATTATGAGGCACACAAAACCCCAAATATAGGATATACGGTACCGGGAAAGATAGGGGAGCAGGGTTTTAAATACCCCCAGTGATGCCGTAAAGGAACTATGGGGCATCTTATGCTTTCTCAGATGCTTCCGCTTCTTCCTCTTTCCGCCTAAGGTCCGCTTCCAATTTAGCGGACCAGGAATCGATTTTCTTCTTGAGCATCTCCGCCTCAGGACTTTCTCCAAGCAGGATATGAATCCGCCGCAGGGCGTTCAAATGGTTGAGGCCCATGCGAAAATCGTCGAACCCAGCGGTAGAAAGCTCATACCGTTCCCGATAACGCTCCCCTGCCTGCAAGAGGAGCTGCTTGATCAAATGCAAATGGTAGAAGGTGGCTTCATAGTGGGGTGAGCGGGGGTCTATATTGACCACCATGTTTCGTACATCAAAGATATTTTTCGTTACCGTGGCGAGGCGGCCCTCCATATCCACAAAGGACCACTTCCATTTGCTATTATCTCCATAGGCATTTTCAAGGAGCCGAATGGCCAAGCCCAGTTTTCGAATCACATAATACCGCTGTTCAGGACTTACCGACTCCAAAAGGACCAGCTTATCCTCATAGTCGGAAAAAAGCGCATCCACATAGCTACTTACCATATCTTCAAGATAGGTAAGGCTTTTATTAATAGATTTCCGCGCATCATCCAGAGCCCCCTGATTATCTTTCTTCAAAACAGACCGGGCCATACCGGTGAGAATCATATAGTATGAGGCAAGATTAAGCCGCGTTTCCACCAGATCAAAGCGTTTTAAAGGCATATCAGGACTTTCTTGGACTATTTCACTCACTAATTTCGCTTCTGCTTCGAGCATTCTATTAATTACCAGCTTATATTCGTTGATTTTTGTTAGATACTGATCTTCACCAGTATGCTCAGTAAGTTTCGCCATCCTGTACTCCATTGCTATATTTTACTAATAAGGTATCTGCATGAGCAAGGGCTATCGCGCCTGCATCCCCCGCAAGCATCCGGGCTATCTCCCTTCTCCGTTGATCTGCACTCAATACCACTACACTCGTTACGGTTCGCCCTGCTTCGTTCTTCTTTTCAACCTTTAGATGATTATAAGCTCGAGCAGCGATACTGGCAAGATGGGTAACACACAATATCTGTTTATGGCACCCTACCCTAGCCAAGTATTCCCCTACAGATAAGGCCACCTCTCCCCCAATACCCGTATCTATTTCGTCAAAAACCAGGGTCTCCAAAGGATCTGCATCGGAAAGCACAGTCTTTATGGCCAGCATAACCCGGGAAAGCTCTCCCCCAGAGGCAATACGGGAGAGTTCTTTTACCGGCTCCCCTGCGTTGGGAGCAATGAAAAATTCCACATCATCCATCCCCCAAGACTGATACCGCCCTCCTCGATCCTCAGAAACTACTGACACAGAAAACCGGGCATGGGACATCCCCAAACGGGTAAGGCTCTCGGTTATCCGAGGCTCTAAGTTATGAGCCGCGGTGATCCGTTGAATGCTTAAGCCCTTAGCACGGGAAGCGAGCTCGGCTTCAAGCAGCGCGATCGTGGCAGTTACGTTTTCCTGACATGCTTCGGATCCGGTTAGGGCTTCAATCTCCGCCTCTGCTTGAGCCAGATACTCCTGTATGGTCCCTTCATTACCGCCATATTTTTTCTTGAGCCGGTATAACAGGGCAAGCCGCTCCTCCACAGCTTCAAGCCGTCCCGGATCATAGGCTAAGGTATCCCGGTATCCCCTAAATACCTCCACCAAATCCTCGGTTTCATAATACCAATCTTCCATACGTTTTGACATGGAAACAAGTCCGCTGTCAATGACCGTGGCGTTTTCTATTGCAGCACGAATCCTCCGGCTAAGATTAAGAACAGACCCTTCTGTATCGCAAAGAAAAGTCCCAAGACTCTGCACCAAGCCTGCTAATTTCTCAAAATCCCCCAGACGCCGGGCCTCCTGTTCCAGGTTCTGGATCTCTCCTGGTTTGGGGTTCCCCTGGGTAATCTCTTCCACTGCATAATGTAACATTTCCAGTCGTCTCGTTCGGTCCCGATCAAGACTGACTAAGCGATCCAGGGCTTTCTTTTTAGCTTCCCACTCAAGAAACAACCGGTTAAAAGCAGCGGCTTCTTCCTCAAGACCGGCAAAGCGATCCAGGTACTTCCGATGGGTTTCTTTTTTAAGCAGCGATTCGTGGGTATGCTGACCATGAATGTCAAACAGAAACGCCATAAATTCCATCAACTCTCCCCGGGTTACTGGTGTCTGCTGTATATAGATAACCCCTCGGCCTGAAGTTTTGACAGTCCGCCTAATGATGAGGCGACCATCTTCAGGGCTAATATCCCGCGCATTCAACCATGCTAAGGCCTCCTGCTGTTGCTTTTTCAGAAGTACCACAGCGGATACCTGGGCCTCAGTAGCGCCAGTCCGGATTATTCCAGGATCCACCTTAGCTCCCAATAAAAAACTTAAAGATCCCACCAGGATAGATTTCCCTGCCCCTGTTTCTCCGGTAAGGACATTAAAGCCTTCTTCAAAGGTCAGCGAAAGGGCATCCATCAGGGCAAAGTTACGAACACTAAGCTCTTCAAGCATCAGGCCCTCCGGACCAGGAAAGTTTGGTACGCAGAGCCTTATAAAATCCGCTTCTATCCGAGGCGATAAGTTGGGCCTCATAAGGCGCCTGCTTAATATAAACCCGGTCACCTGGTTCCAACGGCTCGGTTACCTGCCCGTCCAAAGTGAGAAGTACCCCACTTCGCTGTTCCGCTTCAACTTCCACAATAACCGCTTCCCGGGCAGGAACCACAATAGGACGATTCGACAGGGTAAAAGGACAAACCGGATTGATGATGAGCGCTTCCATCTCAGGATCGAGAATCGGCCCTCCTGCAGATACCGAATAGGCAGTAGAACCAGTAGGAGTGGCAACAATGAGCCCATCCGATCGATATTTACCCAGACGCATATATTCATGAGGAACCATGATTTCCGATTCTACCTTAAGGCGTATGATCTTAGCTATCCCCGAAGCAGAGATCACCGTATCGTTCAAACAGGAACCTTTGGCTACGATTCTACCCTCCCGTTCTACAGTTACTTCAAGCATAAACCTTCGGGAAATTCCAATCTTTCCTTCCATCCACCAGGTAAATACTTGAGCCCATTCATCCGGATGTACTGAGGCGATAAATCCCAATGTGCCCAAATTTATCGGAAAAATAGGCACCCCTAAAGGCGCCATAGACCGGGCAGCATAAAGTACCGTTCCATCCCCACCAAGGCTGAAGGCGAGATCATAATTACCCTGGACATCACTATCAGGCTTCCCAGTAAAAGCACAGCCACAGGTTTCAATGTGGTTATGGCTCAGTTCTTCCTGTATTTCATCGGCCACATGCTGGGCATTGACTTTATGCAGATTAATAAACAGCAATGCCCTTTTTACCGTGGCCATTATAATACCTCCGCCTTTGTTGTCTTTGCTATTTTAAGGAAGGCTTACAATAAGTTTTGCGACCTTTTCAATGTCTGCCGCTCCAAGCCGAGGATAGAGCGGAAAAAGAACCGTTCTCAAGGACAGAGAGTAACTTTCAGGACATAATATAGGCTCTACCATACCGCTTCCCATCAAAGTGCCATCAAAGGCACTTACCACAACAATATCTTTCCGCTTGGCATAAGTCTTTACCTCCTTCATACCAGTTTCAAGAATCAGGGAAAAAGCATAATTATTATAACTTTCCTCGTCCTTTGGAATAAACCGTTTATGCCGGGTTCGCAACGCTGATTGAGTATAAATCCGAGCAATTTCCTTCCGTTTTTCAAGATTCTTCGCCCCCTCCCGAAACTGAAC
This sequence comes from Treponema sp., assembly GCA_031282065.1. Lineage (GTDB taxonomy): Bacteria > Spirochaetota > Spirochaetia > Treponematales > Breznakiellaceae > JAIRLU01. The sequence continues at coordinate 1,415 of JAITEL010000165.1, read as the reverse complement.
CACTGCCATAGCAGCATTCATATCAGGGATACCGTATTCAGGAGGCAAATCCCCCCCTCTATTCTGCAACACTGACACATCCCTAGGGTTTACCCCATAGAGGAGTGCCCCTCCTCCAGAAGTGAGCATATCCCGTTCTTCCAAGCCCAAAAGCGTAAAAGTCCCTAAAGATGCGGGTTTCCCCGCAGTACCATAGCTCTGGGAACAATCCTCAATAACCGGTAATCCTACCTGAAGGATGGAAGCTATATCTGGCACAAAGCCCAAGGTATGGTGCAGAAGAATACACTTTGGTAAAGGCTCCTCCCGCTTACACGCATATTCTAGGGTTTCACGGTCTATACAAGGGAAGGAAGCACTTACATCACAATATATTGGTCTCAGCCTTAGATCTTCAAGAACCCGGATATAATACCGAGGGGATAACGCAGACAGTACTACCCCCGCCCCGTCTTCAAAATTCAGCGATTTAAGAGCTAGAAAAAGAGCAAATACAGGACTTCTCAGAGCTAAACAATTGTCAAAACCCAGAGACTCCTTTGCAACTTGAATCAAGAACTGGGACTGTTCTCCGGGTCCAATCTTATCCTCCACCATAGCAGTAAGAACTGCATCCATCTCTTTCCTACGGATAGTTGGAGAATAGACTTCAACTTTCATGCAAACCCTTGAACCTTATCCAGCTTCTTGAGGGCCTTATCGAAGACCAGCAATCTTCTGGAGTTCCTTGGGGTTAAAAAGATCCCGGATTTCTAAGATAATAAGATACCCATGCTCCTGGCGAACAACCCCTTGAATATATTCAGCCCCAATACCGCTCACCATTTGAGGCGGAGGTTGGACTTCTTCCTTTTCTATAGTTACCACTCGGGAAACCTTATCAATGATTACCCCAAGTTTCATTCCATCAATATCCAGAATGATAAAACCAGACAAGAGTTCATCATCTTCAGAGGCAGCCATTTTCTTTAAATGAAATCTTTTATGCAAATTAATAATAGGAATTATTTCACTGCGAAGATTAAAAATGCCTTCTACATACATAGGCGCATTCGGAATAGCTCTAATATCTTGAACCCGAACTATTTCTTTAACATCCATTATATTAATTCCATATAACTCTTCACCAAGCTGAAAAGTGACTAATTGATGTTGATCAGCCATATATTCTCCCTTTCTGACTCCATTTTCATAAAGCCAAAGAAACCTGTAATCAATGTACTATCGAATGACCCTTTCTTCAAGAGGGAAAACATGACAGAAAGCTTACATTCAGCATAGGAGAGTCAAAAAATTATAAAAAAGCCTGGCAACGACCTACTTTCCCACCCCTCTGAAGGGCAGTATCATCGGCATGAGAGGGCTTGACTTCCGTGTTCGGAATGGGAACGGGTATATCACCTCCACCATAATCA
>JAITEL010000114.1 GCA_031282065.1 Treponema sp. | reverse complement strand
CAGCGCCGGGGTTCTAACCCGCAGCCCTGGGGGACAGAACGGGGACTTTCCTGTCTGGATTGCTTCGGGGCTTTGCCCCTCCGCAATGACGGGTTCACCGCGCCCCCGCAATGACGGGTTCGCCGCGTCCCCCGCAAGAACGGGTTCACCGCGCTCCCCGCAATGACGGGTTCACTGCGACCCTCGCAATGACGAAAGTCCCCGCCCCCCCCACATGCGGGAGACCCTAGCCCCGTCATTGCGAGCGAAGCGAAGCAATCCACTCCCGCAGCGCCGGGGTTCTAACCCGCAGCCCTGGGGGACAGAACGGGGACTTTCCTGTGGGGTGATTTTCAACGAAGGGGAAAAGAGGTATGCCTTGAAGCAGGGTTTTTATGTGATCGAGCCGTCAGGAGATACGTTCAGCATTACCGAGCCGTCCGGCAAATACCGCCTGCGTGAATGGTGAAAAAAAAGGCTTCCCGGACACCACCGAACCGGGGAGCCTGTTCCACCCCCTGCATACATGCTTTATCCATGCGCTCCTCACGATGTCCGATGAGGGATGGTATCATACCGTATTGTTTTTGAGATGCCCCGCAAGCCCCCGTGCAAGCTTAGCTTTCCGCAGCAGGGGAGCTCTTTGTCTTGGCCAGGACCATAAGGAGCGCAATGTCCCCCTGGCGGACTCCGGGGATACGGGCTGCCTGGCCCAGGGTAAGGGGATGCACCTCCGAGAGTTTCTCCTTTGATTCCGCAGAAAGACCGGGGATGGCCCGGTAATCGGCGTCCCTATCCAGCTTGATGGCTTCCATCTTGGCGTTCCGGGCCACCGCCCGCCTTTCCTTCTCCAGGTACCCTGCATACTTTATATCCAGCCGGGCCCGGTTAAGCCATTCCTCAGGATAGGCCCGCAATTCCGGGGCATAGGGCATGAGCGCTTCCAGGCCTACCGCGCTGTCCGTCAAGGCCCGCTCCAGCGTATCCCCTCCATGAGGCCTAAGGCTCAGCGCCGCGTTGGAACGCTCCTGTTCCTTCAGTCCCGGTACGCTCCGGCTCCGCAAGAGCTCGCGGATCACTTCCAGGGCCTGGGTCTTCCGCTGGAAGCGCTCCCAGCGCTGCTCCTGCACCAAGCCCAGGGCCCGTGCCTTGGGACTAAGCCGTGAGTCCGCCGTGTCCTGGCGTAATACCAGCCGGTGTTCTGCCCTGCTGGTGAACATTCGGTAGGGCTCTGTGGTTCCCAGGGTGGTAAGGTCATCAATCAAGACCCCTATATAGGCCTCGGCCCGGCCTAAGACCAGGGGCTCTGCTCCCTTGAGTTTCATGGCAGCGTTTATCCCGGCGATGATGCCCTGCGCCGCGGCCTCCTCATAGCCTGAGCTGCCGTTGGTCTGGCCTGCGACAAATAAGCCGGCCAGGCGCTTGGATTCCAGCGTGGGGAAGAGGTCCAAGGGGTTAAGGTAATCGTATTCCACCGCATAGGCGGGCCTGACTATGCGGGCGTCTTCAAGCCCCGGGATGCTGTGGATGAATGCCTGCTGCACATCCTCCGGGAGGGAACTGGAAGCCCCGTTGAGGTACATCTCCTGGGTGCTAAGTCCCTCCGGCTCAATGAAAATATGGTGCCGGTCCCGTTCAGGGAAGCGGACGACCTTGTCTTCTATGGAAGGGCAATAGCGGGGGCCTACGCCGTGAATCTTGCCGCCGTACAAGGGGGAACGATGTATATTCTCCTGGATGATCCTATGGGTCCGGGCAGTGGTATAGGTGATCCAGCAGGGAAGCGAAGGCCGGTCCGGGAAGGCCCCGGGCTCCACGTCAAAGGAAAAGGGCGCTTGCTGCTCGCCCTCTTGCCGTTCCAAGCGGCTATAGTCAATGCTGTTCCCCGCGATACGGGCAGGGGTACCGGTTTTGAGCCTGCCTAAGGGAAAGCCCCGGCGCCGCAGACTGAGCCCGAGCCCGAGGGCTGCCCCTTCTCCCAAACGGCCCTGGGGCGCATCGTAGTCGCCGATGAATATCCTCCCTTCCATGAAGGTGCCGGTAGTCAAGATCACCACAGAAGCGCTGATTCGGTGCCCCCGCTCGGTGAGGACCCCTTGGAGGCAGTCCGGGGAAGAGCCCGGCAAAAGGTCCACCACCGTATCCATCAGGATAGTAAGCCCCTTCTGGGTTTCTACTGCGGCTCGGGCCGCGGCCTGGTACGCCCATTTATCCGCCTGGGCACGGGGGGCTTGGACCGCAGGCCCTCGGGAACGGTTGAGAACCCGGTACTGGATGCTGCTTGCGTCAATGAGCTTGCCCATTTCACCGCCCAGGGCATCCACCTCCCGGACCAAATTGCCCTTGGAAAGCCCTCCTACCGCGGGGTTACAGGAAAGCGCACCGATACGGTCAGGGTTTTGGGTGATGAGCAGGCCCGTGAAGCCCAGGCGGGTAAAGGCCAGGGCTGCCTCAATGCCCGCATGGCCCCCTCCTACGATAATACCGTCATAATCCATGATTAACCTGTGAAGGGCTCAGCCCCTAGACGAAATGCGCCGCGGTAAGAATATCCTTAAACTCTTTTTCGTCCAGCGATTCCTTTTCCAGGAGCAGATCTGCTACAGTGCTGAGGAGGGCCTGATTTTGGGAGAGCCGCTCCTTGACGCGGGTGTACTGTTTTTCCAGGATATGGGCGATTTCCTCGTCAACGTACTGCTGGGTCGCTTCAGAATACTCCCGGTGCAACAGGGGCTCCGGGGCCTGGGGCCCGCCCAGCATACCGGCCCCCCGCTGGGTGAGGGCCATGTTCTTGAAGCGGCTGCTCATGCCGTAGTCGGTGATCATGCGCCGGGCAATGTCCGTAGCCTTGGTAAGATCATTGGCAGCGCCGGTGGAGATCTTACCGAAGATAAGTTCCTCTGCGGCCCGCCCCCCCAGGAGCACATCGATTTTGCCCAGGAGTTCCTCCTCGGTCATAAGGTAGCGGTCCTCTATCGGCATCTGGAGGGTATAGCCCAGGGCGCCAAAGCCCCGCGGCACAATGGAGATTTTCTGCACCGGATCCGAGCCAGGGGTAAAGGCCGCCATCAAGGCATGGCCGGTTTCGTGGAAGGCCACGATGCGCCGTTCATTCGGGGATATGATGCGGTTCTTCTTCTGGAGCCCTGCCACGGTTTTCTCAATGGCCTCTTCAAAGTCCTTCTGAATAACCTGCGTCCTGCCCCCTCGAACCGCAAGCAGGGCCGCTTCGTTGACGATGTTCGCCAGGTCTGCCCCTACAAAGCCGGAAGTAAGCCGGGCAATGGCGTCCATATCCAGCTGGGGACTGAGGCGCACGGTTTTGGAATGGATGCGGAGTATGGCTTCCCGGCCTTTGAGGTCAGGCCTGTCCACCAGGACCTGCCGGTCAAAGCGCCCGGGCCGAAGCAGGGCCGGATCTAATACATCGGGCCGGTTGGTGGCAGCCAGGATGATGAGTCCGCTGGTGGCATCAAAGCCGTCCATCTCCACCAGAAGCTGGTTGAGGGTCTGTTCCCGCTCGTCGTTGCCGCCGGCGATGTTGTTGATGCGGCTCTTGCCTATGGCGTCAAGCTCATCAATGAAGATGATACAGGGAGCCTTGTCCCGGGCCTGCTTGAAAAGGTCCCGAACCCGGGCCGCCCCTACGCCGGCGAACATTTCCACAAAGTCCGCACCGCTCATACGGAAGAAAGCCACCCCTGCTTCACCGGCCACGGCCCGGGCCAAGAGGGTTTTCCCGGTTCCCGGAGGCCCCACGAGCAGGACCCCTTTGGGGATCTTGCCGCCAATATCGGTGTACTTCTTGGGGTTTTTCAGGAAATCCACCACCTCCACCAGTTCTTCCTTAGCCTCATCAACCCCGGCAACATCGGAGAAGCGGGTGAGAATATCCCCTTCCGCCACAATCACCGCGCGGTTCTGGCCCACAGACAAAACATTACCCCCCATGTTTCCCAGGCGTTTCATGAGGAAACGCCAGATAAGAAAGAAAAAGGCAATGGGCAATACCCAGCTAAAGATGATGTTCAGGATGGCACTTCCCTCACGGGAAACCGCGTAATAGGCCACCTGCTTTTCATCCATAAGCTTTATGATATCCGGGTCGTTGAGGGGCACGGTACGATACACCGGTTCGGAGGCCGCCATGTAGGGGTTTCTGATAGCGGGCCCTGGAGGAACGGTCGCTTTCAGGGAGGTATAGCCGGTAAAATAGGCATCCGTGAGTTCCACCCGTTTAATCTCCCCAGAGGCTATCTTGGCCTTAAATTCGGAAAAATCAATGGTAGGATTCACCCGTTTCATAACCACGTAGTTAAAGAGGCTCATCCCCACCACCAGGATCAAGACATAGATGATAGAGAATTTCCAGCCCCCAAAGGGTTTGGGATTGGGGAGCGACGGCCCGCCAAAGGGGAATTTGAACCCCTGATGCTTGTTGTTTTTTCGCTCACCCATGAAACCGCTCCTTATTACCGAACATCTTGCTTAATACAAATATCAATCTTTTGGTAGGGGATTTCAATATGTTCCTGTTCAAAGCGCTGTTTAATACCCATGAGCATAGAATTCCTCACGTTCCAGTAGTTGGCCTTCTCAAACCAAACCCCAAAGAGCAGGACCACCCCGGTCCGGTCGAATCTATCCACCCCGAAAAGCGGGGCCGGGTTGTCCAGGCAGTAGCTGTTCTGAGACGCCACATCCAGGAGGGTTTCCCTGACCCGTTCCAGGTCTTCTGTATAGGGTACGGTGAGGCTGAGATCCATCCTTCGTATGGGAAAACGGGTAACGGTGATGAGGTTGCTTTTAATGATGGTTTCATTGGGAATACGGACAAAGAGGTTGTCGTAGGTGCGGATCTTCACGGACAGGAGGTCCATAGACATGACGATCCCGGTGATGGTATCCACGGTAATGGCGTCCCCCACTTGGAAGGGGCGCTCTGAGAGAATGAACAGCCCTGAGATGAAACTGGACATGGAGGTCTGGGCGGCAAAGCCTAAGACAATACTCGCCACTCCTGCTGCTCCCAGGATGGCAGAGGTATCAATCCCCAGGGTTTTAAAGATAAAAAGTACCGCCATCACAAGGCCCGTGTAACGGATGCCCTTCTTGACCATGAAGGTACGCTGCTCGCTGATCCTGCCTTTGAGGAATTTTCCCAGGATGAACTGGATCAGGTTGAAGAGCATGATGATGATCAGGACCATGATCAGGGTTTGCATGATCCTCACGATGAGTTCCAGGGGCTTGGTTTCCCCGGAGAGTTGTGTTACCGCTTCGGAAAGAATAGTGGTATCCATGATGGTTCCTTATAGGCTGGTTATGTTCTTGATAAAATCCGCACCTTGGCGGATGAGTATGTCCCCCATGCCGTTGCGGGCTGCGCCGCGGATCTTCCGGTATGCTTCGGGCGTATCGGGGAGCACATTCATCTCGATATCCCCGCCCCCAAGACTGGAATCCATAGCCACGGTATCGGACCATACATAGCCTTCATGTTCGTAAAGACTCAAGGGCTCGGTATAAATAGCCAGGCGGTCCAGTTCAAGCGGCGTTTTGGAACGGTTGCGGATCACCAGGGGACAACGGACCAGCACACGCGGATATGTACCAAGGGATTGAGGGTCATTGATGATGCAGCGGGAGGGGAGCGAACAGCAGAGTATACCCTCGGAAGTATCGTCCCCAAACCAGGCTTGCGGGCAGGTGAAGGGGGTGAACGAGGCTATACGCTGATTATCTTCAGTCTCGAAGCAGAGGACCGGCGGGAAGAGCACCACAAGGCGGGCTTCTGCGGAGGGAAGCAGGCAGAGCTTCTCCTGCATGAGGGCCAGGTAGGGCCTTGCGTTGAGGAGCGGACGCAGGCTGACTTCGCTCCCCGCTCCTATCGTAAGGGAGCGCGCAAGCCCTTGCGGGGGAGCCGCCTCGGTGGGGCCTGAGAACTCACCGGTCATAGCCTGGAAGGGCAGAGACTGAAAGGCGCTCTGCCAGCGCGCTCCCTCTTTTCTGAGATAGCCCAGGGCGCCGTTCACGTTCCAACAGTACCACCGGCCGTCTTGGATTGCAAAGGCGGTGATGAAACCAGATAAAAAAGTATCCATGAAAAATTCTCCATACCCTAATAGTACCCTTTCATCGAAGTTATCGCTATAGCGGGAAAAAAGGTATCCGAAAGCCGGCAGAAGCGGTATACTGGCCAGGATCACGGAGCATGAAAGGAGCTTATTATGAGAAAGGCTACGGTGAGGGGGCTATTTGCGGCGCTGGCGTTCTTCCTGGCCTGCGGCCTGTACGGGCAAAAGGCCGGGGATTTCGAGCTGAGTCTTGAGGGGAATGGCGTAACCATTACCGGGTACAAGGGGAGTGCGGCGGAGGTGCATATCCCCGCCCAGGTAGAGGGCATTCCGGTTACGGCCATTGGGGAAAGGGCAGTTTACGAGTGCAGCAGCCTGGAGCGCATTACCATACCCGCCGGCGTTACGGCCAGTGGGGATGAGGCATTTTCCCGTTGCAGCAGCCTGTAGAGCATTACCATACCCAACAGCGTTACGGCCATTGGGTATGAGGCATTTTCCCGTTGCAGCAGCCTGAAGAGCATTACCATCCCCAATAGCGTTACGGCCATTGGGGATAGTGCATTTTTCGTTTGTCGCAGCCTGGTGAACATTGCCATACCCGCCAGTGTTACGGCCATTGGGGATGAGGCATTTGCCGGTTGCATCAGCCTGACTTCTATTACGGTTGACCCCGGGAACAGGCAGTACATCAGTGTAAACGGGATTCTCTTCAGTAAAGACGGCACAAGCATTCTGTGCTATCCCCCAGGGAACGGTTTCACATCTTATACCATACCCGCCGGTGTTACGGCCATTGGGGAAGGGGCATTTTCCGGTTGCAGCAGCCTTTCCTCCGCAGACCGGGAGGCCATACGCAGGCGCTTTGGGAACGGGGTGTTCTAAAACGAGGCTTTCCCTTACCACAGGGGGCCCTTTCAAGGGGTGTCCGGGAAGGGCCCCCTCCTTACCATGCGACGGCAATCGGTCTCCAGATGCCGACTCTAACTCATTCTCAGTCAAGTAAAAAAGTTTCCGGGCCGGATGAAAAGATGTTTGAGCCGGATGAAAAGATATTTGGGCCAGATGAAAAGATGTTTGGGCCAGATGAGAAGATGTTTGGGCCAGATGAAAAGATGTTTGGGCCGGATGAAAAGATGTTTGGGTCGCAGCTTCAGGCAAAGGGCGCTTCGCTTCTTAATCACCACTGCCCGTCATGGGCGTTAAACCCCCTGGGGGGCCACGCCACGTCATTGCGAGGGAAGCGAAGCAATCCACTGCGGGCACTGCACTGTCTGGATTGCTTCGAACTTCCCCCTCGCAATGACGAAAGCCACCGCCACCCACGGATGTGCCCACCGATCACCCCAAGCTTCAGGCAAAGGGCGCTTCGCTTCTTAATCACCACTGCCCGTCATGGGCGTTAAACCCCCTTCGGGGGCCACGCCACGTCATTGCCAGCGGAGCGAAGCAATCCACTGCGGGCACTACCCTGGCTGGATTGCTTCGGGCTTCGCCCACGCAATGACGAAAGCCACCGCCACCCACGGATGTGCCCCCCGATCACCCCAAGCTTCAGGCTAGGGGCGCTTCGCTTCTTAATCACCACTGCCCGTCATGGGCGTTAAACCCCCTGGGGGGCCACGCCCCGTCATTGCGAGCACAACGCAAAGCGTTGCCCCGAAGCTATCCACTGCGGAGACTGTACTGTCTGGATTGCTTCGGACTTCCCCCTCGCAATGACGAAAGCCACCGCCACCCACGGATGTGCGTCCCGATCACCCCAAGCTTCAGGCAAGGGGCGCTTCGATCCCTCATCACCACTGCCAGTCATGGGCGTTAAACCCCCTTCGGGGGCCCGCTGGCGGCCTGTCCTATACAGGCTTCCGGCTTTTCCGGTATGCTGTATCCATGAGACCCTCTCAAATTCCCGATACATCTGTGAGCCCCCTATGAAACGTATTATCCTGAAAGCCGGTGAAGAAGGGCGTATTCTCTCAGGCCACCCCTGGGTCTATGATAACGAACTTGCCCGTATCCTGGGCCCCAAAGGCCCGGCAAACCTGGAAGCCGGGGAGATCGCGGATGTGGAAAGTTCGGAAAAAACCTACCTGGGCAGAGCCCTGGTAAACCCCTCCTCCAAAATAATCGCCCGCATATACAGCCCTTCTAAGGAAGGGATGGATACAGGCTTCTTTAAGCGCCGGATTCGGGAAGCCCTCGCCCGGAGGACCGGCTACGACCTGCACCGGGAATCCGCCCGTATCGTCTTTGGGGAAGCGGATTTTCTCCCGGGGCTTATCATCGACCGCTTCGTGGGCTGGCCCCTAGAGGAGGCCCTCTTGCCCGGACCCCTCTGCTTCGAGCACTGTGAAGCCGCCCTGGGGCCGCCCTCTTCCTGGCTTTCCGTGCAGTTCCTCAGCTACGGCATGGATATGCGCAAGGCCCTCATCCTGGCGGCCCTGGAAGAGGTCCTGGGGGGCCCAAAGCCCAGCTCCCTGGGACTGCCCCAAGGCATTATAGAGAAGTCCGGCGCCCTGCTCAGGGAACGGGAGGGGCTTCCTGCACCGGAAGGACTCATCTCAGGCAGCCTCCCTCCGGGGGGCATCCTGATCTTTGAAAACACCTTTCCTTTTGGCCTTGACCTTGCACAGGGCCAGAAGACCGGCTATTTTCTTGACCAAAAGGAAAACCGCCAGAGCCTCAGGCGCTGGCTCGCTCCCGGGGCCAGGGTCCTGGACGCCTGCTCCTATACCGGAAGCTTTGGCATTCACGCGGCCCGCTTCGGCGCATCCTCGGTCCGGGCCCTGGATGCTTCCCCGCAGGCGCTTAAACAGGGGCTGCACAACGCCCGGCTCAACGGCGTGGAGGATAGGTTTATCCCGGTGGAAGGGGATGTCTTTGAGGTCCTGCGCGGCTATGAGCGCAGCCGCAGCGAGCGCTTTGATCTCATCATCCTCGACCCACCGGCCTTTGCCAAAAGCCGTTCCTCCCTGGAAGGGGCCCTGCGGGGCTACAAGGAGATGAATCTGCGGGCCATGAAGCTCCTCAACAAAGGGGGCGTGCTGGTAAGCTGCTCATGCAGCCAGCCCCTGGATGAACAAAGGTTCAAACGCATGGTCCTGGAGGCTGCAGGAGACGCCGCACGCAGGCTCATGCTGCTGGATTTTTGCTATCAATCCCCAGACCATCCCATACTGCTGGGCTATGATGAATCCCTCTATCTTAAATGCGGCTTTTACCGGGTCTTGTAGCCTGAGGGAAGGCAGCGCTTCCCCCTTTGCCGGTATCCTTGCAATCTCCAGAGGAAAACAGTATGGTGGTAGATATTACATAAGGAGCACTTATGGCAAAAATAGTATTAATCGGGGCGAATCACGCCGGTACCGCTGCGGCCAACACGATCTTGGATACCTATCCTGAGCACCAATTGGTCATTTTCGACGGTAATAGCAACATCAGCTATCTTGGATGTGGTACAGCCTTGTGGATAGGACGGCAGATCGACAAACCCGACGGCCTGTTCTATGCTTCCAAAGATACCTTCACCGCTAAAAAGGCGGAAGTTTATATGGAAACCGACGTAAAGCGGATAGATTTTGCGGCAAAACAGGTCCATGGGCTCACGAAAGCCGGCAAGGAGATCCGTGAGTCCTACGACAAACTCATCATCGCCACCGGTTCTCTTCCCATAACCCCGAAGATCAAAGGGCTGGACCTGCCTCAGGTATGCTACGTGAAGCGTTTCCAGGATGGGCAGCAGATAAACCAACTCTTGGATAAGGGGGATATCAAAACCGTGGCCGTAGTGGGCGCCGGTTATATAGGCGTAGAGCTTGCCGAGGCAGTGCAGCGCCGGGGAAAGGAGGTTCTGCTTTTTGAAGCTGCCTCCACCTCCCTTTCCACCTATTACGACGAATGGTTCACCCAGGATATGGATGCGGTCCTGAAAGCCAAGGGGATTGGCCTCCACTTCGGAGAACTGGTCCAGGAGATCGCGGGGACCGATACGGTCAAGGCCATCATCACCAACAAAGGGGAATACCCGGTGGATCTGGTTATCATGGCCATAGGCTTCCGTCCCAATACCGCCCTGGCTGCCCAGGAACTGGAGACCTTCGCCAACGGCGCATACAAGGTCAACCTGAAACAGGAAACCAGCAAACCCGATGTCTATGCCATCGGAGACTGCGCCACGGTGTACAGCAATGCCCTGGGAACTCAGGCCTATATAGCCCTGGCCACCAATGCGGTCCGTAGCGGGGTCGTGGCAGGCCATAACGCATCGGGAACGCCCCTGGAATCCGTGGGGGTCCAAGGGTCTAACGGGATCTGTATCTATGGATACAAGATGGTATCCACCGGCCTCAACCTCAAGGCCGCGGAAAAGGCAGGCTTTAGCCCCCTGTATACCCAATTCGAGGATACCCAGAAACCGGCCTTCATCAAGGAGGATAACCATAAGGTTAAAATCCGTATCGTCTATGATAAAGCGAGCCGTCGCGTTTTAGGGGCTCAGATGGCCTCCTACCAGGATATTTCCATGGGTATCCATCTGTTTTCCTTGGCAATTGAGGAGAAGCTCACCATTGATAAGCTCAAGCTGTTGGATATTTTCTTTCTTCCTCATTTCAACCAGCCTTATAACTATATCACCATGGCGGCTCTCTCGGCTCAGTAAGGGAAGGGGTGATCCGGGCTAAACCCCGATCATCACGAGCACTGGGGAGAAGGGCTTTGGCAGGCTCCTCTCCCCTTACAAGAGGAAGAAGCACATACAAACCATGAACGAGATGACTTGCTCCGCAGAAGATATATCAGGATGAGAAACGAAAAGGAAGGGAAATCTAAAGATCAAGGTAAGCTCCGGGTCTATGAAGGAACTTGTTGTTTATCGATAAAGGGAACGTATGAATAGCATGATTATTATTGTTGGTGGCATAGGAATCCTGATAGTGGCTGTTGTCGTGGTCATTGTGTTGGCGGATCGTTCAAAGCAAGACGATTCCAAGCCAAATAAACGGGCGCAAACCCAGGGCATACGGTTTAAACAGGCAAATAAACGGCTGGAACAAAACCCCCGGGACCCGGAAGCACTGCTTGTCGTAGGGAATATCTATTTTCAGGAACATAAGTGGGATGCGGCCTTTAAGATCTATGGGATCTTAGGAGAATTATCCATGACCCATAAGGATCTTGATGAATTTGAGATCCAGCTGCGCTATGGTCTAGCAGCCTTAGAGCTGGGGAAACAGGATGACGCCTACAAAGCCCTGCTCTTAGCGCGGTCCTTGCAAATGAATAATTTTGACGTCAACTACAACCTGGGGGTTCTTGAATTTCAACGAAAGAATTATGAAAAAGCTGCCCATGCGCTTATTCAGGCTTGTAAACAGAACCCTGAACATCCCCAGGCGCTTCGCTATCTCGGAGATGCCTTCGTCAATCTCGGTAAATACAAGGAAGCCCTGCCCCTCATCCGCAAAGCCATAGATTTTGCTCCGGCTGATAAAGTCTGCCTCTATACCCTGGCAAACTGTTATTTTGAGCTTGGCCGGATCGAGCAGGCCCTGAATATTTTCTCCCATCTTCGTCTTGACCCGGTACTGGGGGCCGGTGCGTGCCTCCATGCAGGGATTATTCACATGACCCAGCATCAAGAGGTAAGTGCCATCCAGGATTTTGAAATTGGTCTCAAATATGACAAGCATTGTTCCCCGGAAGTGCTGATTGAGATGCGTTACCGGCTGGCCACGGCGTATCTGGGACAAAATGAGATAGGAAAAGCCTTAAGCTTGCTGGAACTGATCCGTGTTGACAACCCAGGGTATAAAGACGTTACGGTTTTGATAGATCGGTATCAGGAACTCAATGCCAATAAAAATTATCAAATTTTCATGCTGGCCCCTAACGCGGATTTTATCGCCCTGTGCCGTAAAATCGTGTTAAGTTATTATGTGAAAGGGAAGGTAAAAATACTCAATATTGCCAATAGAAGTGAATGGGTGGATATAACCACGGAAGTCGAAACCGCCAAATGGTCGGATACGATTATATTCCGGTTTATTCGAACCCTCGGCTCCATAGGGGAACTGGTGATTCGAGATTTTCATGCCCGCCTCAAAGAAGTGAAAGCCGGTAAGGGGATTTGTCTCAGTTGTGGCAAATATTCTGATGAAGCCCGGCGCTATACCGAGGCCCGTATTATTGATCTCATAGAAAAAGAAAAACTCATGGAGATATTAAATACGGTGGATGCCCGGATGAATTCTTCTACCGCTATGGCGCATAAGTAGGGTGGTCTATGGCGGGACAGGGATGAAGATTCCTCAAAATGCTCCGCCCCCCTAAGTCCTCAAGGGTTATAAGCCCCCTAGCAGCTAAAACCGAAAACCCAGTACCCCCCTTACGCGAAACAATCAAGAAGATTCCTTATACTTCTCTTCGAAATAGTACAAGCCTCTTCTTGATTGTTTTTATAAAGTACCTCAACTAAACGTAGGTAATAGATACCTTACGTCTATGCTCCTTTTTTACGATCTGAAGTATGATGCGGGATAAGAAGCCAACTACCAGCTGTTACCATAACCGACGCCCCGGTCCCGCCGAGGTTTGTCCATTGCTTCATTCACCCTCAGTTGGCGACCTTCAAACTCGCGCCCGTTGGTACCTGCGATAGCCGCATTTGCTTCTTCTTCGGTGCTCATTTCGATAAATCCAAATCCTTTAGAATTGCCGGTTTCACGATCGAAAATGATCTTAGCAGAAGCAACACTTCCAAAACCTGCAAACAGATTCCGAAGCCCATCTTCGGTGGTGTTGTAGGAGAGATTACCGACATACAATTTCTTAGCCATTGAGAAAATTCCTTCACCCGGATGAACCAGTGCGTACTGATTTGATGCGTCCGGGCACGCTGTTATTCACGCCCATTAACCATGGACGACTCCAATCTCCTGGGTGGAACACATTTCCCCTGGGAGCCTATGGGATGCAAAATTAAGAAAAAACTGGATTGAGCAGAACATTGCAAAGGGAAAAGCAGAATCCTTAAACTTATGAAAACCGGCACTTCTAAAACAGAATCACCATACCACAGCATATTCAAAAACGTATCCTAGTTGTTATGAATACCATATCCTAGTTTTCCCCTAACGTCAAGCATTATTTGTTTATTTTGTATATTTTTCATAAATTTAGTAATACCTAATGATTATTTCTTTAAGATCGAGGAAAAGCGGCTATCTGATAAATCCTTCTTGACCATACCACAGTTCAAAAAAGAGTAAAAAAGTAATTTGTTTGCCCCCCTGGATTATGCGTTCTTGAAACTTGCCTCCAGGTCATTAAGTGGATTAGTATAGTAAAATTATGTTTGATGACTGTATTATCATGGCCGGAGGGTCTGGAACACGGCTGTGGCCTGCGAGTAATGCAAGGCGGCCCAAGCAGTTCCTGGCAGTTTCCCGGAGGGCTTCCCATACCGGAGATATGCTGGGGGGCAATACCTTTTTTCATGCTGCCCTTGAACGTGCCTTGGAAGTGATCGACAGAGGCGATAAAGACAGGAATGGACGGGTTATTATCATTGCCGGAGAAAGGCATGTACCCTTTATCATCGAAGCCTGTGGGTCTTTGCCTGAGACATTGCGGGAGCGCCTGGTACTCATCCCAGAACCTGGGGCGAAAAATACCGCCGCGGCTATTGCCTTGGGAATCACCTATGTTCAAAGGGTCTCTGGGGATGAACGGACTATCCTGGTGCTCACCAGCGATCACCGCATTGAGCCCTTGCAAGTCTTTCGGGCAAATGCCTCTACCGCAGCAGCCTTTGCCCGGCAAGAGCAGCTCGTGGTTTTTGGTATTCCCCCGCGCTCCCCTGCAACAGGCTATGGGTATATCGAAGCTGCGGAAGGGCTTTCCCTGCCTGGGGAGCAGGGGAACAGGGCATTCCGGGTTGCTTCGTTCCGGGAAAAACCGGCTCGGGCTGCGGCGGAACAGTTCCTTGCCGCAGGGAACTTTTACTGGAATTCCGGGATGTTTGCCTTTTCTTCTGAGTTTATGCTGTGTGCATTTAACCGTCATGCCCAAGACCTCATGGCTCCTTTTACTCGGCTCCCGGTACCGGAGGTACATGCGTATGAGAATACCCAGGGCTTACGGGTGCTCACCCAGTGGCCGGGTCTTGCAGCCCTGTATGAACAACTGCCGGCTATTTCTTTTGATTATGCTATAGCGGAAAAATGTACCCAAACCGTAATGGTAGCCGCGGATTTTGCATGGCTGGATGTGGGAAGCTGGGATGAATACGAACGACTGGTGGGGGATACCGGCTCAGAGGTATACCAAAGCGGCGGCAAACCCTGTTTTGTTGATGCAGACATACCTGTGGCCCTGTGCGGGGTGGAAGACCTGATCGTGGTGGTCCGTTCAGGTAAGGACGGCACCGCTCCTTCGGTGCTGATTGCCAAGCGGGGAGAAACCCAGCGGGTCAAGGAGATTGTCGAAAAGATCCGCGATGCAGGAAGGACAGATCTCCTGTAAGGTACCGCACAATGCCGTACACAAGATAGCCCAAGGGAAGCCAGGATTTTTTCTGATATACAGAACAAGACTGCTATGATATACTCATTATATAACAGGTAAAAAAAGAGAGAAGAACAAGAATCACCTAATCCGCGCTGGTGCGGATTATACTTACATGAAAGCGAGGTTTTAATATGGTTATTCTTACACTGAATTGCGGTTCCTCTTCAGTCAAGTATCAGGTATACGACTGGGATGCGAAGGATATTCTGGCCGTAGGAGTCGTGGAGAAAGTTACGTTTCCAGGTTCTTTCATTGGCCATAAGGCCAAGGGTAAGGAAGAGTACACGGTTCAGCATGACTGTCCAACCCATACCGAGGCGGTGAATCTCATCATCAAGACCCTCACGGATCCTGAGTATGGGGTCATCAAGGACATGAGTGTCATCAAGGCCGTGGGGCACCGGGTACTGCATGGAGGGGATAAGTTTACCAAGTCGGTCATTGTGGATGATGCGGCGATGAAGGCCTTCAATGAGGTGAAGGATCTGGGGCCCCTGCATAACCCTGCGAATATCATGGGGATTGAGGCTGCCAAGAAAGTGCTCCCTACGGTGCCCCACTGTGCGGTTATGGATACGGCCTGGCATCAAACCATGCCTCCTGAATCCTTCCTCTATGCCATGCCCTATGAATGGTACGAGCAGTATGCGGTCCGTCGCTATGGATTCCATGGGACCTCCTTCCTCTATACCGCGAAACGGGCTGCGGTGCTTCTGGGCAAGGACCCTTTCAAGACTAACCTTATCATTGCCCATTTGGGGAACGGCTCTTCCATAAATGCGGTGAAGGACGGCTGTTCTTTCGATACTTCTATGGGTATTACCCCGCTGGAAGGACTGGTCATGGGAACACGTTCAGGAGATGCTGACTTGGCAGCGCCTTTCTATGTCATGCGGAAAACCGGCATGAGTCCTGCGGAGATGGAGAATGCCTTGAACAAGAAGTCCGGCCTCTTGGGTATTACCGGTCAATATGCGGACCGCAGGGATATCCAAGCAGCGGCGCTGAAAGGGGACAGCCGGGCGCAGCTTGCCCAAAGCATGGAAGCCTACCGGGTAAAGAAATACATCGGTGCGTATAAGGCTATCCTGGGTCGGGTGGATGCCCTGGTCTTTACCGCGGGAGTGGGGGAATTCGCCACATTCATGCGGAAGAAGATACTCCAGGGCCTTGAAGGTCTGGGCATGATTTATGATCCGGAAAAGAACGATCTCTCTCATACGCGCAATACCGAGACGAGGATATCCACGGATAGCTCTCCTATACCCATATTCGTGATTCCCACGGACGAGGAATTGGTCATGACCGAAGATGCCTATGCGCTGATGAAGGGAACCTATGACGTCCACACTAAGTTTACCTATTCTTTCCAGAGCAAGGACTATGTAAACAAGGGAAGGGCCGCGGGTCTGAAGGAAGAACTGGCCAAGCATCCAGAACTTAAGTCCATTATCGCCTAAGGCCTGCCACAGGCCCTTTTGTTTCTGTTTCGAGTAAAGCCGGGTTTGCAATACTGAGGTATGGCAAACCCGGTTTTGTTTAAAGCGAGCCCATTGCCGCCAGGGGCGGCGTGTTTAGGGGCTACGGCGCAGGTACCCTGGTATCAACGCCGTACAATCTAGAGTGCTTCTATTAATCATGTAAGGTATACATCCTCATGCTTAATCTCGTATTTCTATTCACTCCGCAAAAAATGTTTCGACGACTGTTCTAAAAACGCTCCCAGGTTCAGTCCCTCATCCTGGGCCAGGCAGCCCGCATTCCCGGAGCCTCGCTCAGAAGCCCCTTATACACCGCCTCCCCGCCAAACGACATGTGTAACCTGACTTTTAAAACCGGAATTTTTATCATTTAAAACCGGAATTTTACCTGGTTTAAGGTCTTCATAGCAGGTGAAAAGATTTAACTTTTTTCCGTTTGAGGCCATCGGCGTCCTGGTTTTTCCCGTGAGGCGAATCGTTCAATATCTTCAGTTCCCCATAAATAAAAGGTTCTTTTTCCGAT
>JAITEL010000073.1 GCA_031282065.1 Treponema sp. | reverse complement strand
GGGAAGGGCATATCTGGGGAGACCGGTACGGGTCTCGGATACTCGAAGGGGAGCCGCCTGAAGCGGAGTTTGTGGGGGAGGATGACATAAGGGTCAGACCCCCTTATGGGAACAGGGAGACCCCTACCGCTTTTCTGTTCCTTTTCCCGCTTCCCCTTGACCCTGCGCCCGGATAAGAGGCGCCCATTCGCCCGGTGCCGATGAACTGTGCTTGTCATAGTATAGGGTTTGCTCTACCATAGGCTTATCCGCGATGACTACAGTATCCAGGAGAGAACCCATGAAAAAACCTCGTGCTTCGGCAAAGCCGGCTTGCCAGGCTACCCTTGTGTTGGAAGACGGCTCTGAATATACAGGCTGGTCCTTTGGAGAGCGGCGATCCCAGGCAGGGGAGGTGGTCTTTACCACCGGCATGACCGGGTACCCCCAGTCCTTGACCGACCCCAGTTTTCGGGGGCAGATTCTGGTTGCCACCTATCCCCTTATGGGAAATTACGGGGTTCCGGTCAAACCGAAAACCGGGGAGCCTTATGTGGACGAACTGGGTATTCCCCGCCACTTTGAATCCCACCGGATTCAGGTTGCCGGCTTTGTGGTTGCCGAGCTTTGTGAGGAGCCCAGCCATTTTGCCTCAGGGCTTAGGCTTTCCGCATGGCTTGAGAAACACCAGGTACCCGGAATCTACGGTATAGATACCCGTTCCCTCACCTGCCGTTTACGGGAACAAGGGGTCATGCACGGCAAGATACTCCTTGAGGGGAGCCGTTCCCTCACCCTGGATTCGGGGCTCCTCTCCCATCCGGTGGCGGATGTTTCTCCCAAAGCACCGAAGACCTTCCGGCCCCTGGGGAGCAGTGCCGCCAAGATTCCCCGGATAGCCCTCATCGACTGCGGGGCCAAGGCAAATATCCTGCGCTGCCTCCTTGCCCGGCAGGTGGAAGTGCTCGTGCTTCCCTGGGATCAGGACCTGCGGGACATTAGCTATGACGGCCTTTTTCTCTCCAACGGCCCCGGAGACCCTAAGGCCTGCAGCAAGACCATTGCCGCGATTCGTCATGCCTTTGACCGGGGCAAACCCATCTTCGGGATCTGCCTGGGGAATCAGATCATGGCCCTGGCCGCAGGAGCAGACACCTACAAGCTCCCTTACGGACACCGGGGCCAGAACCAGCCCTGCATCGAAGTGGGGACCCGGCGCTGTTACATCACCAGTCAAAACCACGGGTATGCGGTCCGGGGGGATACCCTGCCCAAAACCTGGGAGCCCTGGTTTATCAACGCCAACGACGGCACCCTTGAGGGTATCCGGTCTACCCAGGGCCCTTTTTCTGCGGTCCAGTTCCACCCTGAAGGCTGCCCGGGTCCGCGGGACACGGAGTTTCTCATTGACCGGTTTATTGATTCGGTGATCCAATGGCCAAGAGCCTTGTCCTAGCTAAACCAAGAGCCTTGTCCTAGCTTAGCCAAGAGTCTTGTCCTAGTTAAGCCAAGAGCCTTGTCCTAGCTAGGACAAGAGCCTTGTCCTAGTTAAGACAAGCCCCTTGTCCTAGGGGGAAAGCCTGTAGCTGCGGTGACCCAGGCCTTCCCTCCGGACCAGAGGCAGAGGCAGGGCGGGTTTTCAAAACCCTTTAGAACCGGTACCATAGCAGGTAAGGATAACGTGAGTTCGACACGTAAGAAAAAGTCCGTGAATGATACGAATGAACAATATCGTCATTGCGAGCGTAGCGAAGCAATCCAGTGCGAAGGATGCCTTCCCTGGATTGCCTGGTCGCTCCGCTCCTCGCAATGACACGGGTGTCGTCAACGCTTTAAGGATATGTTCTTCTTCATCGAACTCACGTTAAGGATACGCATGCTGCATACTACGGTACACAAAGTCCTGGTTCTCGGTTCCGGGGGCCTTAAAATCGGACAGGCCGGGGAATTCGACTATTCCGGTTCCCAGGCCCTCAAGGCCCTGCGGGAAGAAGGGATCAAAACGGTCCTCATCAATCCCAACATCGCCACCATCCAAACCAGCGAAGGCATGGCAGATGCCACCTATTTTCTCCCCGTACGTCCTGAATATGTGGTACAGGTAATCGAAAAGGAGCGGGTGGACAGCCTCCTTTTGGCCTTTGGTGGACAGACCGCCCTCAACTGCGGGGTTGCCCTGGCGCGGGCAGGGGTGCTGGAGCGCTACGGGGTTCAGGTCCTGGGCACCCCGATTCGGGCCATTGAAGATACGGAAGACCGGGAACGCTTCGTGAGCCGCCTGGAGGAGATCTCCGTCAAAAGCCCCCGGAGCATCGCGGTTACCAGCACCCCCCAGGCGCTTGCCGCCGCCCGGAAAATCGGCTATCCGGTGATGATCCGGGCGGCCTTTGCCCTGGGCGGGGCCGGCTCAGGGATCTGTTCCCATGAAGCAGCCCTCCTGGGGCGCTGCGACCGGGCCTTTTCCCAGGCCCCGCAAATCCTGGTGGAAGAATGGCTGGGGGGCTGGAAAGAGATCGAATACGAAGTGGTCCGGGATGTCTATGACAACTGCATCACCGTATGTAATATGGAGAACTTCGACCCCTTGGGCATCCACACCGGCGAAAGTATCGTCGTGGCCCCTTCCCAGACCCTCAGCGACTCAGAATACCACAAGCTCAGGAGTATTGCCCTCCAGGTGATCCGCCACCTGGGGATAGTAGGGGAGTGCAATATCCAATACGCCCTGGATCCCGCATCGGAGGATTACCGTATTATAGAAGTAAACGCCCGGCTCTCCCGCAGCTCTGCCTTAGCTTCCAAGGCCACGGGCTATCCCCTGGCCTTTGTGGCGGCTAAACTGGCCCTGGGCTTCTCCCTCACGGAGATTGAAAACCGCATCACCCGGGTAACCCGTTCCTGTTTTGAGCCTGCCCTGGATTACTGCGTGGTGAAAGTACCCCGCTGGGACCTCACCAAGTTTAAGCATGTGGAAACCCGTATCGGTTCAGAGATGAAGTCCGTGGGGGAAGTCATGTCCATAGGCCGCACCTTTGAAGAGGCCCTGCAGAAGGCCCTGCGTATGACCGGCATAGGCGCCCCGGGCCTTGCCGGTGACGACAGCCTCTGCGGGCTTGGCACAGGGAGTCTGAGGGAGGCCCTGAGCAAACCCACGGACCGGCGGATCTTCGTCATCTACCGGGCCCTGGCAGAAGGCTGGTCCATAGAGCGCATCCACCGGCTCACCAGGATAGACCGCTGGTTCCTTTCCAAAATCGCCCATGTCCTTGAAACCGAAACCGCCCTGCGAAACCTGAAGCCCCTCCAGAGCGGGGAAGGCTCTCCGCCTCAGCAGGGCCCGTCCATACCCTTTGAGCTGCTTGCTCAAGCCAAAAGCATGGGCTTTTCCGATGCCCGGATAGGCGCGTTGCGGGGGTATTCTGAGGCGCAGGTGCGAAAGCTCCGGGAAGAGTACCGCCTTAAGCCCCAGATAAAACAGATAGATACCCTGGCTGCAGAATACCCTGCCAAGACCAATTACCTCTACATGAGCTATGGGACCCCGCGGCTGGGAAGCGGTTCCCGGGATGATCTGGCCCCTGCCGGCCGGGGAGTCCTGGTCCTGGGTTCCGGGGCCTACCGCATAGGGAGCAGCGTGGAATTCGACTGGTGCTGCGTCAATGCCGTGGAAACCGCCCGTAAGCTCGGCCGTTACACCATCATGGTGAACTGCAACCCGGAAACGGTCTCCACGGACTACGATGTATGCGACCGCCTCTATTTTGAAGAGCTGAGCCTGGAGCGGATCCTGGATATCTATGAGCGGGAACGGCCTGAAGGCGTCATCCTCTCTATGGGGGGACAGATTCCCAACAACCTGGCTACCAAGCTCTACGATGCAGGGGTGCTCATCTATGGAACCTCGCCCCGGTCCATTGACATGGCAGAAGACCGGCACAAATTCTCCGCGCTCCTGGATGAACTGCACATCGAACAGCCCCCCTGGAAAGAGCTTACCGGCTTGCCTTCTGCAAAGGCCTTTGCCCGCAGCGTGGGATACCCGGTGCTTATACGGCCCAGTTACGTGCTCTCCGGGGCGGCGATGAACGTGGCCTGGGACGAGGAGAGCCTCGAAAGGTGCTTGAACCTGGCTTCGGATGTCTCCGCAGAGCACCCGGTGGTGATCTCCCAGTTTATGGACAATTCCAAGGAAATCGAAATTGATGCGGTGGCCAAGCGGGGGGAAATACTCTTCCACGCCATCACCGAGCACATTGAGAACGCCGGGGTCCATTCCGGGGATGCCACGGTGGTGCTCCCGGCGCAGCGGCTCTACATCGAGACCATTCGGAAGGTCCACAGGATAAGTTCCCATATTGCCAGGGCCCTGGACATAACCGGGCCTTTCAACATCCAGTTTCTGGCCCAGCGGAACCGGGTTCGGGTGATAGAGTGCAATCTGCGGGCAAGCAGGAGCTTTCCCTTCTGCTCCAAGGTAAGCCGGGTGAACATGATCGAGATGGCGGTCAGGGCCATGCTGGACGAGAGCGTGCAAAAGGCCCCGGCTTCCGCGCTGGACCTGGGATGGGTTGGGGTAAAGGCCGCGCAGTTCAGCTTTTCCCGGCTCCACGGGGTTGACCCGGTCTCCGGGGTGGAGATGGCCTCCACCGGGGAAGTGGGCTGTATCGGGACAGAACTCCACGACGCCTTTCTCAAGGCCCTGCTCTCGGTGGGCTACCGGATTCCCCAAAAGGGGATACTCCTGTCTACCGGGCCTATCGGGGATAAGGCGGACTTTGTGGATTCGGCCCGGGAGCTTATTGCCATGGGCTATGAGCTGTACGCTTCCCGGGGGACCGCTCAGTTCCTTGCTTCCCACGGTATGGCGGTTACCCCCCTCCACTGGCCCCTGGAATCCAAGAAGCCGAACATTGCGGACCTCATCAAGAACCGGGACATTGACATGATCATCAACGTGCCCAAAAACAACCGGGAGACCGAGCTGAAAAACAATTACCTCATCCGCAGGATGGCCGTGGACTTTGACATACCCCTGTTCACCAATATCAAGGTGGCCAAGGAGTTCATTACCGCCCTGGCGTACCAGCGGGAGAAAGGGCTGGAGATCAAAGCCTGGGAAGCCTACCGCTAAGGGGGCCTTCCCGGCGATGCTTAGCGTTTGGGGCTTCTGTAGAGCCGCCAGCCGATGCCGTAGTGGCGGACCCGCAGTCCCATCTGGCGATCCGTGATACCCAGACGCCGGGCTGCCGCAGCCATGTTACCTTCGCTTATCTTCAGGGCCTCTACGATGAGTTCTTTTTCCAGCCGGGAAAGGGCTGCCTCCAGGGTCGTGATAGGTTCGGTTTTAGTGGAGACTGCGGATTGCAGGCTGGGCGGCAGGTTATAGGAATGGATCACCCTATCGTCAGAAAGGATCACCGCCCGTTCAATACAGTTCTCCAGTTCCCGGACATTACCGGGCCAGGAATAGCTGGTGAGTAAATCCAGGGCCGGGGTGGATATCCGCTTGATGAGTTTCCCGTATTTTGCCGCGTACTTTTCCGTAAAATGATCCGCCAAAAGGACGATGTCGCTTTTGCGCTCCCGTAAGGGGGGGACCTGCAAGGGGAAGACGTTCAGCCGGTAGTAGAGATCCTCCCGGAACCGGCCCTCCTTAACCGCTGCCTCCAGGTTCCGGTTGGTTGCGGCAATGAGCCGGACATCGACCTTAATGGTAAGGGTGCCGCCGACCCGTTCCAGTTCCCGTTCTTGCAGGACCCGCAGGAGTTTGACCTGGATCTGGGGGGACAGCTCGCCGATTTCATCCAGGAAAATCGTCCCCTGATGGGCCAGCTCAAAGCGGCCTTTGCGCTGGCTGGTGGCGCCGGTAAAAGCCCCCTTTTCATGGCCAAAGAGTTCACTTTCAATGATCGATTCAGGCAGAGCCGAACAGTTTATCTTAACCAGGGCTGCTCCTGAGCGCTTGGAGAGCCGGTGTAACTCCAGGGCCACCAGTTCCTTGCCCGTACCGCTTTCTCCGGTGATAAGCACCGTGGCATCGCTGGGAGCCACTTGGGTGAGCATCTGGTACACTTCCCGCATGGCCTTACCGGTTCCCATGATGGCGCTCCCTGCGGCGATGCGTCCTCCTGCCTGGGCGTGCAGGCCCGGGGTCTGCCCTGGAAGGCAGCGCTCTTGCAGGCGCTCCTCTTGAGCGTCCCCTGTGCAGCGAAGGCGAAACTGCTCTTCCAGGATCCGCTCGCGCAGCTTTGCGGAGTCCGCAATAATAGCCGAGACCTTTTCCAGCAAGCCCCGGTCCCGGAGCATCTGTACCTCCAAAGCCTCATGGCAGGGAGTGCGCTGAATGTGGCGTTCCGCGCTGAGGGTACCCATAAGCCCGTCGCCGGACCTGATGGGAACGCAGTAATAGGTGAGCCCCTCCATATCCGCCTGGGTACGGTTCTTTGCCCGGTTGAGGAAGCGGCTCTCCTTGGAAAGGTCCTGTACCATGATGGCCTGGCCGGATTCAAAGACCCGGCCCACCAAACCTTCCCCCAGGCGGTAACGGCCCCGCTCCTTTGCTTCCGGGGAAAGCCCATAGGCTTCTTCTATTTTTAGCAGCCCCGTAGACCGGTCCAGGAGAGTTACCATGCCCCAGGTGAGGCCTGCCCGGATTTCCAGGAGGCTCAAGAGGGGACCCAAGGCGCTCCGCAGTTCCACATACTTGTCAAAGGTCCGGGCGATGTCAAAGAGCAATTCCAACTCCGCCCGCTCCCACTCCTCGTCGGAGGCTTCCTCACTCCGCAACACACCATTCATGGGAACAGGATACTCCTTTTTGCTCCAAGGTTCCACCGGTTTGCAAGGCATGAGGTACAATATCGTTGACAAGATTTTCAAAGAGGGGTATGGTGAATCCTCATGGAGGAAAGAGTGAAAAGAAAACATATCCTGGTTGCGGTAGTGATGGGTTTACTCGTTTCTTTTGTGTCCGCGCAAAACAGCGGGCTTACCACCGATTTTACGAATCCCGCGGGTATTTCCCTTAGTACCAGTGGCAACTTTGTTATCCGGGGAAGCGTACTCGTGAGTTACACCGGTGAGGAAAAAACGGTAACGATTCCCGACACCTTGAAAATCACCGAAATAGGGGAAAGCGCTTTTGCCCATTCCCGGGCCGAATCCGTGGTCATCCCCAGAGGCGTCATAAAAATAGGCAAGAGCGCCTTTGCGTCATGCTATTCCCTCAAGACAGTTACGCTGCCGGACACCGTGAAGGTGATTGATGAGGGAGGATTTAACGGCTGCAGTAATCTCAAAACCCTTACCTTGCCGAATACCCTTACGGTCATTGGAGACGACGCCTTTTATAGAACCGGCCTGGTCCGGGTTATCATACCCGAATCGGTCCAGGCCATAATGAACGATGCCTTTTCCCACTGCAGCAGTCTGATAACCGTTACCCTGCAGGGAAGCGGCACCGCCCTTGGATACGGGGCCTTTGAATCCTGCAGCAAACTGGCGAGCATTACCATGCCCAATAATGCGGTATATGTTTCAAACGGGGCATTTCCCCATAACTTTGCGGTGTCCTATAAAAACAGCGGTGAAAGGAGCGGTAATTATATCTATTCCCAGGGTTTTGAACGGTGGTATACCGGAACCGACCCCATACTCGAGGCAATTACCCTTACGCCGGAAAGACCGGTAAAAATACCGGCCCAGGGTGACAGGGAGACCTGGTACCGGGTAGCCATTCCTTCAGGCGGGGCCATGATAAGCGCCTTCACCACCGGGAACAGCGATACCGAGATTTGGATGTATGACCTGACCGGCAATCAGCTTGCCAGAGACGACGACTCCGGGGATAATTACAACGCCGCGGCGGCAACCTTTATCCAGACACAAACCGCTTATATTAAAGTCAACCGGGGCTGGGGATCCGAGGGCTGTTCCCTGCAGGTGAAACTGGAATAGCTTCCTGTGGCGGGGTCTTTTCTGCTGAAACGCATCAGCGCTGCGGGTATAGGGCTGCTCGCGGCGGTACTGTTTTTGTTCTATGGCCCCTTTGAGCACTTCAGGCTTGTGTGGATAAATACGGCCATGTATTCCAGCCGTTTCAAGTTCTTAGCAGAGATGCTGTTTTCCGATACATATATTGCATCGGTATTGGAAAGAAACAGTACCGGCCCTATCGGCAGCACGAAGGAGAATACCCTTGGTATTATGGGGGGTGAAGGTATTATATGTGCGCCGATAAAGGGGAATTATTTTAAGGGGTTTATACTGAGAGTGGATAATCCCAAAAGAATCACCTTTGTTGCCGCGGAAACGGTGCAGGGGGAGCTGCTGGAAACCATCGTCAGGAAGCACCGCGCAGTGGGCGGTATTAATGCTTCCGGCTATCGTGATGAAAGCAAGCGGGGCCTGCCCTGGGGCTATACCGTGCTTGACGGCATCGAAGTGTCAAAGCCCGCCCCGAAAGACAGACATACTGTGGGGTGCTTCACCGGGGAGGGTATGTTGCGGGTTGGCAGTTTTAGCGGTCCGGAGCTTAGGGAGCTGCCTTGTGTGTGGGCCTTTGAATTCGGGCCGGTGTATATGGTAAATGGAGAGAAAACAGCCATAAGCGAGTATGCCGGGGGCTATGCGCCCAGGACCGCCATAGGCCAAACCGCCGACGGCGCCATCCTGCTGGTGGTGGTTGACGGCCGTCAGGCAAGCAGCATTGGGGCAACTTTTAAGGATATGCAAAGCATACTGTTTCAAAACGGGGCGCTTAACGCTATTGGTTTAGACGGAGGTTCATCATCAACCATGGTGTATGATAATAGGGTGCTTAATCACCCGGTGGAAGGGGATGATGAGCGGAAACTACCCAATGCGATTGTGATTAAATAGGTTTTTTTAAAGGAGACTGTTATGGCAGGATTGGAAGAACTGAGGAACGTGCTGCACGTCATCCGGGCGTGGTTGTATCCCAACTATCTGGAACACGGGGGCAAGTTCATCGCCCGCGCGAAAACCGAGAAGACCCTCTCCGTTGAGCAGGTCTGCGCGGAGGCCGTCACGCGGGGCGGCTCGGACCTGAACTACGACACCATGGTGGACGCGGTGAACGCCTATTTCGACGAGGCGTTCTACCAGCTCGCGGACGGGTTCAGCGTGGAGAACGACTACTTCTCCATACACCCCAAGATTGGCGGCACGTTTGATCATGCGGACGCGAAGGCGGACAAAGAGAAGAACCCCGTGGATTTCGCCTTCCGCAAGCGGCAGGAACTGCGGGACATCCTCTCCCGCATCACGGTGGAGATCGAGGGCGCGGCGGAGAGCGGCGCGTACATCGCCGAGGTTCTGGACGTGGCCAGCGGCGCGTCCGACGAGAAGCTCACCTCAGGCGGCGTGGTCACCATCCTGGGGAGCCGCATCAAGATAGCCGGAGACGCCCCCTCCTGCGGCCTCTACCTCGTGAGCTCGGACGGGACGGAGCAAAAGCTTACGGGGAACTTCGTGGACAACGAGAGGAACCGCATATCCGCGCAGTTGCCGGCATTGGCCGCCGGGACTTACCGGGTGCGGGTGGTTACGCAGTATACCTCCAGCGGCTTCTTAAAGGAGCCGCGGCAGATAAACTATGAGGTTGACCTCGCCGTCAATCCCGGCCAGGGATAACCTGTTATCCCAAGCAGGGAGAAGGGCTTATCCCACTTAGGGATAACCGGTTATCCAAACTAGGGAGAATGGGTTATCTCAATTAGGGATAACCTATTATCCAAACCAGGGATAAGGGCTTATCCCATGGTCCTGCGGATTGCGAACTAAGGTTCGGCGCGGATTAAGAAGCGTCATAATCCGCGTAAGTTCATGCGGGGCTGCCGCGGGAAAAAGAGGACTTCCAGCGCCTCATAATGGAACACCTGCGGGATGACAACGGCTATCATATCCGCAGTGCCAAAACGGATTTCAACGCCGGCATTGCGATGGACACGGAACTGTTATTTACGTTCCTCAAAAAAGCGGGTTGCGGAGAAATGATACAATCTTTTAGATGCAAAGAAACTGAAAAGATATTTATCGGCGTCTTTTCACGAAAGTTTCCCGCAGATATACAAACCCGGACCTTTAATAAGCTCGCCGCCATTCATGCGGCGCTTGGATTAACCGATCTGAAAGCGCCGCCGTCAAACCGTCTGGAAGAATTACAAGGGGACAGGGCGGGCCAGTGTTCGATTCGGATAAATGATAAGTACCGTATCTGCTTCCATTGGAACGACAACAACGCCGAAGATGTCGAGATTGTTGACTATCATTATTAGCGATGTATTTCTTGACTTTCTGTATTCCGTAGTATAGAATATAGAATAGGAGCCTTGTATGACTGAATATATAGACATTGACCATATCGGTAAAATACTGCACGAAGAGTTTATGGAACCCTATAAGCTGTCCCAAAATGCCTTGGCTAAAGCTATCGGCGTTGCGCCAAGCCGTATTACCGATATTGTAAACGGACGCCGGACCATTACGGCGGATACGGACTTGCGCTTGGCTCGCTTGTTTGGGCTGTCGGAAGGCTATTTTCTGCGTATCCAGGAGCATATTGAAACTACCCTTGCCCGGCGGAAAATTGGCGGCGAACTTGCCCGGATTGTCCCTCTAAAGGCGAAATCCGCGTAATGTCCGTTCATGCGGGGCTGTTGCGGGAAAAAGGAGCATAAAAATGATTCTGGAGTTTTCGATAGAAAACACCTACTCAATAAAAGAACGGCAGACGATAAGTTTTGAGGCCGTTGATGACAATGGTGATGACGATGATCGGCATATCATAAACATTGGCGGCAAAAAGTTGCTCAAACTCGCCGCCATTTACGGCGCAAACGCATCAGGAAAAAGCAATATAATCAAGGCGTTTAATTTTTATATCCAATTTATTCTTGATTCCTTTACTGCGCTAAAACCTTATGAAAAAATCCTCTTTGAACCATTTCTGTTTGTCGAGAATCCCGAACGGTCATCAGGTTTTTTTGAAATCGTTTTTTATTTTGAGCAGATATGGTATAAATATCAGATACGGTTAAACAGGGAAAAAGTTTTAAATGAATCCTTGTCTGTTATTGAAAAAGATAATGAAACTATAATTTTCAGTTTTAATGCCATTGATAATACACATATATGCAAGATGGAAGATGAAAAACTATTGCAATTTGTCCGTCACAACGCCACGTTTTTAAGCGCCGCCGCTCAGTTTAACCATATGTTTTTGGGTAAGATATACCGGCATTTGAAAAATGTAATTATTTCATTGGAAGAGCCTGCATTTTTTGATTACACACGGAATATGCTGCATAATGAACAGAAAAGAATAGGCGATATTACCCGGCTTTTTAACAAAGCGGGAATAGATCATCTTGGCGATATCATAATACAGAAAAAAGTCATGTTGCGATCGGTTGATGCGACAGATGAAAACAATGAAATACTACGGTCGATTGACACAGAGGACAAAACCAAAGAAACACTTCGGATGATTGATATGGCTGATGTAAGCGTTACAAAAGAAATTATGTTTGCCCATGAGTATGACAAAAAATATATTTTATCGTTTTTTTCGGAATCAATGGGAACCCGCCGGTTTTTTGAACTTGCCGGGCCGTTGATGGATTGTATTCACCATGAGAAAAATATGTTTATAGACGAAATTGAATCATCACTGCATGATGATTTACTTGATTTTTTTATCCGTACTTTTCTTGAAAACACAAAAGAATCCCAGCTTCTTTTTACGACCCATAATCAAAATCTGCTTGATTCCCCTCTGTTGCGCAACGATGAAGTATGGTTTGCCCAAAAAGATAATAGCGGCGGAAGCGAATTTTTTTCGCTGGCGGAGTTTAAAGACATCCCTGTAAATGTTTCGAGACGGGAACTGTACAAGGCGGGAGCCTTTGGAGCGTCGCCCCGAACATCAAGGTTTTTCAAGAACTAACCATGGCGCGAAAAACAAACAGCAGACAGCTAAACAGCACCTATCTGATATTGGTAGAAGGCTCGACTGAATTAGTCTATTTCCAAAGCTTAAAGGAAGATAGCGGACATTTTGGGTTTACGGTAAAATTACAAAAAGCCAAACATGGCAATCCGGCTCCGCTTATTGAGGAGGCTTTGAAGGAATACGAAAAAGGCGTTTATCGCAACATTTGGTGCGTCTATGATTGCGATGTTCTTTTTAATAATGGAAATGAAAGATTTAACAATGCGTATAATTCCGCAAAAAGACAAGGCATACAGTTTGCCGAATCAACGCCCTGTATAGAAGTGTGGTTTATCCTTCATTTTGAGAAACCACAAAACTTTTATCAGAATGCGGATGCGGTTATAACAGATTTAAAGAAACATATTTCCAATTACAATAAAAGTCAGGAGTGGCAGGAAAAAAATCTCTATAAATCTTTAAAAGAACGATCAGCCCAGGCTTTGATAAATGTTGCAAAGCTTCCCGCGCTCAAACACAACGTTCAAACTACAGCGACATCAGTTCATGAACTGGTAAAAATATTCAACGGGGAGTAAATATGTCCGTTCATGCAGGGATGCTACGGGAAAAAGAAGCATAAAAATGATTCTGGAGTTTTCGGCGGAAAACACCCGCTCAATAAAAGAGCGGCAAACGGGAGCCTGTTGTCAGGAAAAGAATGGAAAGAAGAACTGAAGATTGTAAAACAGGCGGAGGTAGTCAATAATGCCTAATAGCATGAAGCCCAGCGGCCTTGACTGGATCGGCGATATTCCGGCGGAGTGGGAAGTGAAACCGGTAAAATACATTCTCGAATCGAATCAGAAGACACTGAAAGAAACAACCAGAGTAGATTACTCTTTTAGATATATTGATATTGCTTCTGTTGATTTTGATAAAGGCATTATTGGGTATGACGAAATGGATTTTGAAAATGCCCCTTCCCGCGCAAGACGCATTGTCAAGAAAGGAGACGCCATAATATCAACAGTTCGCACTTATCTAACTCATGTTACGCAAGAACGCCATTATCCCCCATGTTAAAAGCGGGCAGCAATTCCATCGCCCTCCTCAATGACGCCATGTAAATCTGTGATTTTATCGCAAAGTGATTGTAACCGTGGTTGAGTTTCGCTAACTCTAATTTTGTATATGCGTATATTGACGCAAATACATGATTGCTTTGCGTCCTTTCCGTATGCG
>JAITEL010000005.1 GCA_031282065.1 Treponema sp. | reverse complement strand
CTTTCCCTCCCCTCCTGGATATACTCAAAATATTCCTTCACCGATAGCACATAATCCGCCCCTTTTTCCCGTATCTTCTCCGCTATCTCCCGCTGACACCCCATCGCGTCTATCGTTATCGTATCCCCCGTCACCTCCAGCCGGTCCAACAACTCCGGTATCGCCGTGATTTCATTGCTTTTCTCTTCCGTCGCCACTTGCCCCAACACCAGATCCCGCGCCCCCACCCACGCACTGACCATGGGGGCTGCCTTCTTCCCCTTCCCCTTGGACCCGCTCCCGCATATCGTCTTCCCATCTATGGTGATCTCCCGTCCCCCCGCCTCCCGCACCTCATCCAGCCATTGCCCCAGACAGGCCGCCAGTTCTATCGGGTCGATCCGGGCAAACGTCTTTTCATCGGGTATCCCATTCGGCAATGCCAGAAACGTCTTGAAGAAATCCAGCTTCGCCTTGCCAAAGTCCTCCATGACGCGGTATTCACCCCATCCCGCTAGCACCGTAGTTAGCCCGATTACCAGAACGTCAATCAGCTTATGCAACAGATGTCCCGATTGCCGCCTCCAGTCAGTTATTCCGCCCAGACTTTCCTTCAGCCGGTCCGCTTCTTCCTTCGTGATCTCCATGTGTCCCCTCCCTTGGGTACTTCATAGTATCACACCTTTGCGTGGAAAAGTTTTTAAATGACGTTGCCCTGGGGCAAGGGCATATACGTTTTGCTATAGAGAGGAGCAAGACCCCGGGAGGATTGGGCACAGAAGGGCTACCACGGTCAGCGGCCTTCCCCGGCGGGAGCCGGGGCTGCTTGCATATCCGTCTAGATGCGCTGCGTATCTGTTCTCAGCGTAAAGACCGCTGCCCTGGGGACAAGAACCCTCATCCTTCGTCCTTCTGAGTCTCCTGTTTTTTCGGTATCCCAAACTTCGTCCGTATCCCTAGGGTCAGGGAAATACCCGGCATATAATACCCGGCAAAGGACTCATAGTGGGCATTCAACAGGTTACGCAAGGATGCAAAGGCGGTAAAGGCGGAACCCACCTGCTGATTCACGGTAACGTGTACAATACAGTGCGGGTCAAGGACCATTTCGTTTAAGGTATCCGCATAACGGGTGGTTTCGTAGTGGGCTGAAAGCAGGAGGGAGCCGCTGTTCCACACGACATCTGCCGAGGCGCCGATAATATGGGTGGGCATGTAGGGGATACGGTAACTGTCCGCGAACGTCAAGGTTCCGCTTAAAAGCCAGCTTAACTGGTATTGATAGGTAAAGCCCAGGGTAAGGGTTTTAAGCCCCCCCCGGTTGATCCCCAGGCTTACTACGGGCCGGACATCGGCGCCGAGGAAGAAGGCGGTCCCGATGTTTTCAGGGGACCAGCGGCCCCCTGCGCTTTTTACCCAATGTATGGAATCTTCTGTCCATTGACCGTAGAGGGTACTGCTTACCCTAAACGTATCGTTCAAGGTCAATTCGCCGGTCAGGTCGCTCCCCAAGCCGTCTTCGGGTTTTAAGGCAGGGTTACCGACAAACATGCTGTCCAGGCTGCGGTAGTACAGGTCGTCAAAGTCCGGGAACTTAAAACTGCGGAAGTAGTTGTTTTTCAGGACAAACTGCGGAACTATCTCCCAGCGGAAGCCTATTTTGGGGATTACCGCGGCTTGCTTCGTGTCGGTAACGCCCTTCACCGAACCGATAAGCATAAGGGGCTTCACCGGTGAAAATTCCCCGGTAAGGTACAGGCCGCCCAGGTGCCCGGTCTTCACCGGCTGTGTTTCTGTAGGGCCCTCTGAATGGATGTACAAAAAGCGCCAGTCCGCTCCGGACCGGACCGTCCATTTTTCAGAAGGATACCAGCCCCAACGGTTTATGCCCGTGAGGTAGTGATCCCGGCTTTCAATATCCGCGCCGTAGGTGGTGTGAGAAAACTGATACGTCAGGGATGCCTCGGTACCCATATCCTCCCGGAAGATAAGGGGCGCATTAAAGAGCACATTTTCTGTTATCTGCACATCCTGGGCCAGGGCGTACCCTTGGGAGTTCGGCGTGATAGGGTAGTTTTTATGGGCGTAATAAACCTTCGTGTCTGAAACCAGAGCCGCCTCTGAGGGCAAATTCCACACCAAGGCCCCGCTGCCGCCTATGTCCAGCACTTCATTACTTTCCTTACGCCGGGCAAAACCATAGTCATCCTGATACAAGTAGTGGTTCCCTGCCCGGTTCCCAAACAGGGACGCTTTCCAGGAGAAGCTTTCCGCTCCGTAGCCGCCCAAGAGGCTCAAAGACTGCATATCCAGGGGATCCTCACCATGAGGATCCCCGATGGTTCCCCCGGCATGCCGCATATTGTACTTTCCCGGCAGGTATCCGGTATTAGAAAGGGCCCCGTTAAAGGTAAACCCCGGCTTCTGCTTCTTCACGGTAATAATGTTGATAACCCCGCCCAGCGCCCCGGATACGTTGTACTTGGTGTCCGAGCCTCCGTAGATTACCTCAATCCGTTCCACATCGTTAAGGTCAACCTGGCTTACGTCAAACTCCCCGGATCGAGGCGAGTTGGCCGGAACCCCGTCTATGAGGATGGCGATCCGTTCCGTATCAAAGCCCCGCATGGTGATTTCCGTCTGGTTTCCATAGCCCCCGTATCGGGTAACGCTCATATCCAAGACATCCTCAAGCAGGGCCGCCAGGTCCTGGGCGTTCCGTTTTTCTATCTCCTCCCGGCGGATTACCTCCATCTGCTGGGTGGTCTCCTGAGTCCCGGTAAGGGTAATCCCTTCACTATCGCTGCCGAAGTCCAAATACGCTTCGAGATCCTCCGGCGCTTCCTGGGCAAAAAGCGCCGGAACAGCCAGCGGCAGGAGGACGAGCAGGAGCCCCAAACGCATAGGAATCGCTCTCATGGTACCTCCCGGTCCTGGGGTATCACCACACCCCAAGAGATACACTCCGCCTCGTTCTCCACGGTGTTGTAGTCAACGGCTTCTTGGAGGGTTCTCGTTTCGGTGTAGTATTTCTTTCCCGCATAGAGGGCCGCAAGATCAACCGCATTGGCCATTTGCACGGTATTATGGTCCAAGACGCGGTAGTACATGCCGAAGAAGGGCCGCTGACCGTTTTTGATATCCGGGTCCCACTGGGGGGCGCAGCCGGAAAGATACTCAATGATTATCGCTCCCCGGTTTGGGTCACCGTTAAACACGTTGATTGCCCGGACTATGCCTATGTAGCGG
Organism: Treponema sp.; assembly: GCA_031282065.1. Taxonomy (GTDB): domain Bacteria; phylum Spirochaetota; class Spirochaetia; order Treponematales; family Breznakiellaceae; genus JAIRLU01. The sequence goes on along the minus strand of JAITEL010000005.1, from coordinate 2,563 downwards.
GTAACGAGTCCGTCCCAGCCGCCGTTGCCGCCCATACCCTGGTCGCTCTGGCCAAAGACCGTATCGTCGTAAAACACAAAGTAATCATCCTCGGTAAAAGGGCTTGCGCCATAGGTTTCCAGCGGTCGCAGCATCTTCGGAAACAGCGCGGTTTTGCCGCTGTCTTCCATAAGCGCTTCAAAGTCCCGCATCTGTCCGATGCGGTAACCGTCCAGCCGCCCCATGCCCGCGTAGTGGGAGTACCACACCCCGGACAGGGTGGACAGAGTGTCCCCGAATACATCGAATACGTCATAGTCGGCGTAAAAAGTCCCCGTTTCATCCGCGCCGCCGAGTTTTCCATACTGGTCTTCGCAGGAAAAGAGGGCACTCACCAGAACAAGTACCAGACAGAGGCCTCTCCTTTGGGGTACGCTTCTTTGCTCAGTGCTCATGGTCCTACCTCCAGGCATCCCCGCTAAGCGGGGTGATGATACCTCCAGGAATACACGCTTTCGAGCCGGACCGCGGAAGCGGTCCTTAAGATACACAAGGGACCATCCTTTCCCCCTGCCCGGCAGTGCTGGAACATACGCGTCTAAACCTTAGGGTAAGGTTTCTGTACGTCCCATCCTCGGACTTACAGAAACAAGTATCGCAGACCAAAGTCTCCTGGCTTCGATGTACCGCTTTGTCAGCCTTCCCATAGGTACCATGCACTTACAGTGGCTGTCTTGACAAAGCCGCCTGACTCCTTCACCTTAGCAGGCCCTCGTTTACAGTTACGGGCGTAGCCGGGGAATTGCACCCCCCTTCCTTTGAAGTCTACAAAACCACTATAGCCCCAAGGCAGCCCCTTGTCAATTGGACTGCCGGGGGCTGGGAAGAAGGGCTTACGATAAGGGGGAGGGAAGTAATAAGAGAGGGGGAACCGGCTCTTCGGCTGGTATAAAAACGCTGGATGAACAGACCGCGTCTCCCTAAGGCAGGTTTCTGAGGGCTTTGGCCCTTCTGCGGGACAGGGACAGATTCGGCCTTCCGGCTGGTGAAAAAGCTGTGTCGCGTCTGGGCTTCAGGTTTGACCTTTTGAGCATCCTTCCGCACTATTTGAGCAGGGTCCGCGGATTTACCGTAACCCCGTTCTTGTACACCGTAAAATGCAGGTGCGGGCCGGTACTCAGCCCGGTGCTTCCTGCATCGCCTATATGCTCGCCGGTTCCCACAAAGTCGCCGGATTTCGTCCGAATCACACTCATGTGGGCATACATGGTCCGGTACCCGGCATGATGGGAGATCACCACAAAGTTTCCGAAGGATTTATCGAAGCCCACCGCGGTAACCCGTCCGGACATGGCCGCCCGTATGGGAGTCCCCATAGGAACCCCTATATCAAGGCCGGAGTGAAACTGGCGAATCCCGGTAAAGGGGCTCGACCGGTACCCGTAGTTGGAGGTGATGAAGCCCCGGACCGGCCATATAAAGAGGTCGCCGTTGATTTCCTGGAGATCCAGCATCTCCAGCCGGGCACCGGGAATGAAGAGGCTGGTATGCACCGTAAGGGTATCAGGAAAGAGTTCATTCACCGTTTGCAGGGCCTCAAGGGTGGTTTTAAATTTGGCAGCGATGGATGCCAAGGTATCCCCCTGCCTCACCGAGTACAGAATACCGTCTTGATTAGGGACCCGCAAGACCTGGTTTATTTGCAAGAGCCGGGTATTGGTAATCCCATTTACCGATATGAGGGTGTCCTGATTCAAGCCAAAACTCTGCGCCAAAGTACCGATGATATCCCCCCGCTGCACCTTATACGCGGTGTACAGCAGTAATTTCGGTTTAGAATATTCCGCAGGTTCAGGTATGCCGGTCGTCTCCTTTTCCAGGGAGGCGGTTTTCAGGTCTAGGTCCAAAAGACCTGCTTCAAAATAGGGCATACCCCCCATACCGGTTTCCGGTTCAAAGAAGGACTCACCACTTTCGGGGGTTTCTTGTTTGGGTATCCGCCTGAGCAGGGGAGCAAAGCCTTCGGGCATCATATAATACACCAAGCCTGCAAGCACGGCACATCTGAGCACGGACCTATACCACCTATGCCGGCGAGGCGCCTTCGGCCGCTTTTGAGAAACCCGGTGAGAGCGGGTATACCTCAAAAGTTTGCGCTGCTGGGAAGACCGGAATGAAGGAGTATGAGCACCCGTGGCAGGAGGAGTATGACAAAACCTATGTCTCCAGGTATACTGCAGGGTTTCATACATGCACCCTATCTGTTTTATGGCTATACCCATAAAGGATAGGGCATCCATAATCACTTCACGTTTCATACTCAATCCTTTTTGCGCATTTTTTTGTTCTGTTCAAGGAATACATGCTCAAGCCCTGCTCTTTCCTGGAAAAAACAACGTGCTATATACGATAGTAACGTTACTAGCATCATATAGCGCCATAGGCAATAAGGCAAGCCCTTTCTTCAGGGCAAACTCATTTACCTCTTTTTGAGGGAAGGCTAGAATAGTATCTGTCCCAATGGGAGGAGATAGATATGGAAATAGACGCGCGAAGCATCGAAAAACTGGAAAAGAGCTTTGAA
>JAITEL010000163.1 GCA_031282065.1 Treponema sp. | reverse complement strand
TACATCGAGGCCTATTATAATCGGGTCCGCTTGCATTCGGCGCTTGACTATGTGGCCCCTGATATGTTTAACTCAGGACGGGTCGCTTAACGGTGTCTACCGAACGGGGCAAAGTCCATCCTGCGATAAGCCTTCGCAGCTCCCGGCGCTTGCCCTTCGCAGCATCCTGCGATAAGCCTTCGCAGTATCCTGCACTTACCCTTTGCAGCTTCCTGCGCTCACCCTTCGCAGCATCCTGCGATAAGCCTTCGCAGCGTCCTGCGTTCACCCTTCGCAGCTCCTGGCGTTCATCCTACGCAGCATCCTGCGCTCGCCCTTCGCAGCACCCTTCCGTTATGTCCAACAAATCCCTCGGCGCAGGTATCTCATTCGTTTTCTCTTCCACCGCCGCCTCCGATAAACACAGCCCCCGGTCCGTCGAATAGGCCCTCCCTGAGGAGCGCCTATCATTCCGGTCAGAGCTTGGGAATTTCCATGGGTTTATTCCGCTCCTGCGGGGAAAATACTTGACCGGTGTTTGCTCTTTGCGTATATTCAATGAATAGTTAGCAGATACTAACTCAAAATAACAAAACTTATCATAGTAGGGAGTATTACTATGTCAATGATTCAGAAGGAAGTCGGCGATTTTTCTGTGCAGGCTTTTCAAGACAGGGCATTCAAAACCGTAACTAAGGCCGATATCCTTGGCAAGTGGAGTGTCTTTTTCTTTTATCCAGCGGACTTTACCTTTGTCTGTCCAACCGAGCTGGAGGACCTGGCAAACAAATACGATGATTTCAAAGCCATCGGCTGCGAAATCTATTCGGTTTCCTGTGATACCCACTTTGTTCATAAGGCATGGCATGACGCTTCCAAGACCATTCGGAAGATCCGCTACCCCATGCTGGCGGATCCCACCGGCGCCTTGGCCCGGGATTTTGGGGTGCTGATCGAAATCACCGGTATGGCCGAGCGCGGAGCTTTCATCATAAACCCGGAAGGCAAAATCGTGGCGTATGAAGTTATCGCAGGCAACGTGGGCCGCAACGCGGATGAACTGTTCCGCCGGGTCCAAGCCTCCCAGTTCGTGGCCGAACACAGTGACCAGGTCTGCCCCGCCAAATGGAAACCCGGAGCGGAAACGCTGAAACCCAGCCTTGACCTGGTGGGCCTTTTGTAAACCCTCACAGGGCTGCCGCCTCAACAGACAACAGGATCGAACAGTATGGAACAAGACACCCTTTACGATGCAATTGTGGTAGGCGGCGGCCCTGCAGGGCTGACCGCTGCGCTCTATCTCGCCCGTGCCCGCTACCGGGTGCTGGTGGCAGAAAAAGACCACTTTGGCGGGCAGATTACCATTACCGCGGAGGTGCTTAACTACCCCGGTGTAGAACGGACCAGCGGATCAGCCCTGACTGAATCTATGCGGCGGCAGGCCCAGAGCTTTGGCGCGGAATTCCTGCTGGCCGAGGTGGAAGGCCTGGAACTTGAGGGCCGGGTCAAAACCATAAGGACTTCCCGGGGCTCTTTTCGGGCCTTTGGGGTTCTCCTGGCCACCGGCGCCCATCCCCGGATGATTGGTTTTAAGGGAGAAGAGACGTTTAAGGGCCGGGGAGTGGCCTACTGCGCTACCTGCGACGGCGAGTTTTTTACCGGCCTGGATATTCTGGTGGTAGGCGGCGGTTTTGCCGCAGCGGAAGAGGCGGTTTTTCTCACCCGCTATGCCCGCCATGTTAGCATCCTTATCCGGGGAGATGATTTTTCCTGCGCCAAATCCGTAGCAGATGCGGCCCGTTCCCATGAGAAAATCACCCTCCTTACCAACACAGAACTGGAAGAAGTAGGGGGCGATACTACCCTGCGTTATGCCCGCTGGCGTAACACCAAAACCGAGGAAACCACCGAATACCGTCCGCGGGAAGGGGCATCCTTTGGGGTCTTTGTATTTGCAGGCTATGAACCTGCCACCAAACTGGTCCGAGACCTGGGTGTCTTGGATGATCAGGGCTACGTTATCACCGGGGGGGATCAAAAAACTGCCATAGCGGGACTGTATGCTGCCGGGGATGTATGTATCAAGAATCTGCGCCAGGTGGTTACCGCAGTGGGAGACGGGGCAACCGCCGCTGCCGCATTGGAAAAATACAGCCGGGCCATGCAGGAAGCCACCGGCCTTCACCCGGACCCGCCGGTAACCCGTCTCTCTCAGGGAAGGGCTCCTGGGAACAGGAACGGGGCAAACCCGGGGGACTTTTTTACACCGGAAATCAGAGCTCAGCTTGCAGGGGTGTTTGAAAAGATGGCCCGTCCCCTGGTTTTGCGTCTTGCCCTGGACGAGCGCCCTGTATCGGAAGAACTGCGGCGTTTTATGGAGGAACTATCGAGCATGACGGATAAGCTGAGCCTGCAAATACTCCCCCCTGAAGCTTCCGGCAAGGACGCTCCCTGGACGGGGCTCTACCTGGAAGATGGAACCTATCGGGGAATTGCTTTTCACGGTGTGCCCGGAGGGCATGAGTTTAATTCCTTTGTGATCGGTTTGTACAATGCGGCAGGCCCTGGACAGCCTCTGGAAGCGGAAGTGGCGGAAGCCCTGAAGGCCATTGAAGGCCCGGTTTCCCTGAAGATACTGGTTTCCCTCACCTGTACCCTGTGTCCTGAACTGGTGATGGCGGCCCAGCGTATGGCAGCGGAAAATCCCCGCATTACCGCAGAGGCCTATGACCTTAACCACTTTCCCGCTCTTCGGGATCAGTACCAGGTTATGAGCGTGCCCTGTTTGGTCATCAATGACCGCATCGTCAGTTTTGGAAGAAAGACTATCCGGGAACTGCTGGGCTTACTTGGATAGACGGTTCCGGCAAATCCTGTTCAGGAAGACCGGGAGAAGGATGCCTCCTCCCGAGCCATAGCCCTCGTGCACAGCAATCGGCTGCTCGCCGAAGCTGAGCCTGAGGGGGGTGAAGCCAATGCTCACTACCACGGCAGTAACATACGTGGCCCGGCTTTGAGCGCACTGGCGGGTTTGCGGCTTCTGCTCAGTGCACGGGAGAAAGGCTAAGGCACTTTCAGCGGGTAAAACCGTCAAATCCTATGAAAGGCTCTATAATCGGTCATTTTTGAGCTTTCTGAGGAAACATATCGGGGTATTGCGCAAATTTATTAAATGACGCCTGATTCCCCCCTTTCCTATACGGACAAACCGGCAGGTTTACCCCAATCCCCTAAAACTGTGTCAAATCTACTCATTCGGCGTAGCGGACAGATCATCAGTTACAGCTTTTAAGTCATTAGCTATAGTTTTTAAGTCAACCGTTAAAACTGTTGGATCAAAAGTTAAAACTGTAGAGTCAAAAATTTTAACTGTGGACTCGCCAGTTAAAACTGTGAAGTCAAAAATTTTAACTGTAGACTTGCCAGTTAAAACTGTGGAATCAAAAATTTTAACTGTGGACTCAGCCGTTAAAACTTCTAGGTCATCCGTTAAAACTTTTGGGTCATTCGTTACAACGAATAGGTCATCCGTTACAACGAATAAAGGAGAAAACTATGGCAAAGACCTCTGATTGGCTGCCGGGTTCCCGCACGGGAATCCTGGCAATGTGCCTGAGCTGGATTCTGTACCTGACCGAGGCAAGACGGACCGCCTGGGGAGTGCCCGATGCGGAGTTTACGGAACTGGGAAGCCTGTCTTCCACAGCCCAGACCCTTCTGGAGAAAGCGCAGAACGATGCGAAGCGGACTCATGTCATCACCGTGGAATGTCAGGAGGCGTTTAAGGCTCTGGAGACAAAGATGCGGTTCTTCCGGGACCGGTATTTCAAGCTGCCGCCCCTTTCCGAAGGAGATTGGGCGGCCCTAGGCTTCCGGCAGAAGGATACCCACCCCTCACCCGCCCCGGCTCCCGACGGGGTGCCCGCGGCGTCCTTAAGCTACCCCGGCGGCGGAAGGAGAAGCTGCTGTTTGACGCGGAGGATGCGGGTATGACGGCCTACGTCTGCATCCGCTACGAGAACCGCAAGGGCGAGGCCGGGCAGTGGGGACCGGTGGCCTCGGCGGTGATTCCGTAATAGGGGATTGCTTCGGGGCAACGCTTTGCGTTGTGCTCGCAATGACGAGGGGGGCGTTGCGGGAAGGTCGTCATTGCGAGGGAGTGGTAGTCTCGTAGCCCAGAGCCGGGATAGGACGAGGGGGGCGTTGCGGGAAGGTCGTCATTGCGAGGGACGTGGCGGTCTCGTAGCCCGTAGCCGGGATAGGACGAGGGGGGTGTTACGGGAAAGTCGTCATTGCGAGGGCGTAGCCCGAAGCAATCGTGCCAGCGCTGCAAGCTGGCATTCGGAGTTTGACGCAAACTTCTCCTTCATCGCCAAGCACCGGCGGCGTAAGGAGAAGCTGCTGTTTGACGCGGAGGATGCGGGTATGACGGCCTACGTCTGCATCCGCTAGAGAACCGCAAGGGTGAGGCCGGCCAGTGGGGGCCGGTGGCTTCGGCGCTTATCCCGTAATAGGGGATTGCTTCGGGGCAACGCTTTGCGTTGTGCTCGCAATGACGCTAGGGGTGTTGCGGGAAAGTCGTCATTGCAAGGGCGTAGCCCGAAGCAATCGTGCCGGCGCTACGAGCTGGCATTCGGAGTTTGCTGCAAACCGACGGTTTGTTTGATGCGGAAGACGCGGGCATGACGGCCTACGTCTGCTGCCGCGCTACGAGAACCGCAAGGGCGAGGCCGGCCAGTGGGGACCGGTGGCTTCGGCGGTGATTCCGTAATAGGGGATTGCTTCGCTTCGCTCGCAATGACGAGGGGGGCGTTGCGGGGAAGACCGTCATTGCCAGGGCGTAGCCCGAAGCAATCCAGACAGGGCAGTCCCCGCAGTGGATTGCTTCGGGGCAACGCTTTGCGTTGTGCTCGCAATGACGGGGGGCGTTGCGGGGAAGGTCGTCATTGCCAGGGCGTAGCCCGAAGCAATCGTGCCAGCGCTACGAGCTGGCATTCGGAGTTTGACGCAAACTCCTGCCTTCATCGCCAAGCCCCGGCAGCGGAAGGAGAAGCTGCTGTTCGATGCGGATGATGCGGGTATGACGGCCTACGTGTGCTGCCGCTACGAGAACCGGCGGGGAGAGGCCGGTCAGTGGGGGCCTGTGGCATCGGCGGTGATACCGTAATAGTGGATTGCTTCGCTTCGCTCGCAATGACGAGGGGGGCGTTGCGGGGAAGGCCGTCATTGCATGGGAAGTGGTGGTCTCATAACCCATAGCGGGGATATGAGGAGGGGCGTTGCGGGAAGGTCGTCATTGCGAGGGCGAAGCCCGAAGCAATCCAGACAGGGCAGTGCCCGCAGTGGATTGCTTCGGGGCAACGCTTTGCGTTGTGTTCGCAATGACGGGGCAGGGCCCCCTTCATATAAAAAAAGCCGAAGGCCCCAAGATATATCCGGATCGTTCCGCCCGCCAGGGGGTTTAAGGCCCCTGACTGGCAGAGGTGATGAGGAAGCGAAGCGCCCCTTGCCGCTTGCTTTGGGATAGTCTGGACACAATGCCGGGGGGACTGAGAGTAGTGATAAGGAATGGAAGTATTTCTCCCTTGACATTCTTTGTGTAAGAATTTAGACTGCCTTCATGCTTTTGAAACCGGCAGGCAGTAAAGACAGGGATCACGGCTTATATCATACTTTAATAAAAAGACGGCGTGTCACGCGTCGGATACCTATATTTCCGCTTTTTTATCAAATTTCCCCAAATTCGGACAAAAATACCCTGTCGGGGTTCCCGGTTAGCCCATTAGGGCGCCCGATCAAGTCAGCAGGGTTCCCGATCAAGCCGTCAGGGTTCCCGATCAAACCGGCAGGGCTCCCGATCAAGTCAGCAGGGCGCCCGATCAAGCCGTTAGGGTTCCCGATCAAGTCAGCAGGGTTCCCGATCAAGCCGGCAGGGTTCCCGATCAAGTCGTCAGGGTTCCCGATCAAGCCGTTAGGGCGCCCGATCAAGCCGTTAGGGCGCGCATCCGCTGTTTTCAGGCATCAAAAGGACCCAAGGCATATTCATAATAAGGAGTAATACCATGGCAGCAGCAAAAGACCGGCTCCCTGCCGCAAGGGAAGGCCTACCGGCAATGGCCGATGATTGGATTTCAGTGTGTACCGCAAGGCAAACCATCTGGAATATCCCCTGTTCGGCCCTCACGGAAGGCAGCTCCTTTTGCTCCTAAGGAGTTTTTATTATGAGTGAACAGGTAACTCACCAAGCCGCGCGGTTATTGGCGTGCGCTGCGGAAACACGGAAGCGCTTTGAGGAGCAGTACCGTGTGACCGGCTCAAAGTTCAACATCTTCACGATTACCGGGACAAAAAACAAAGAAGTCCAAATGTGCCGCGTCTTGGCAAACCTGCTTAACCCGGAGGGCAGCCACTGCCAGGGCAGTCTGTACCTCAAGACGTTTTGGGAGACTGTCCTGTCTAAGCTGCCTGAGGCCTTGAGAAGTCTTGATTTTGACGCGGCCCGGGTTTCCACCGAGTACGTGATTGATGAAAACCGGCGCATTGACATCGTCATTGAAGATGGCAGGGTCTTTGTCCCCATAGAAGTCAAAATCCGGGCGGGCGACCAGGAGAAACAGGTGTCCGATTACGCGGCTTTTTCCCGGAACAGGAACCGCGGCGCGCCGGTTCCTGTACTCTACCTCACCCTGGACGGCCACAGGCCGCAGGACGCCGGGGAAGGCGAGTATAGGCTCTTCTCTTTTTCGCAGGATATTCTTCCCTGGCTCAAAAAATGCCGGGACAAACCGGAAACAGCGCTCCCGGTACGGGAAATATTAAAACAGCTCATTGCGGCTGTAGAAACCCTGTGCAATACCTCGGGGGATGAGGAAATGGACGAGATTTTCAAGCTGATTACCCGGTCGGAAGACTCGGTAAAGGCGGCGCTGGCAATACGCGAGGCGGTGGGGCTTTTGGAGCCGCATGTAAAGAAGGCCTTTACGGGTTCGATTATCGATCTGGTAAAAAAGACCTTCCCGGACGCAGAAGGTCCCTTGGATAGTGATGGCTGGTACTACATCGAGATTCCCATCAAGCAGGAAAAGTATTCCCTGAGTGTGAACTACGATTGGAAGAGCCTGTGCATGAATGCTTTTGCGGATACCAGGGACGCCGGAGAAGAGAAGGTCCTCTCACAAAAAATGAACGGGCTGACAGGAGACAGCGGTACTTCCTGGGGAGAAAGCTCGGGCGTATTTTGGGCAAACAAGAAAAAATTAGCCTATCCTACCCTAGCTTCTGTCGATGAAAGCCTGTATTTCTACGAGCTTTACAAGCTCTACACCGAGCGGCCCCAGGAAGTGCTTGACAGGATTGTGTCCATGGCCTGTGCTTTGGAAGCGGTCGTTTCCAAAGCGGCGTAAGGAGGCGGCCATTCGTGGCATCTGTACTGAAATATCAGGGCGGGTTCTTCCCGCCGTGTTAGATACATTGTTTTTAGGAGGAACGAAATGGCAAGAGCCAATAAAGAAGTCGTCGCGGGTATCGTCAGAAATACGCTGATAACACAATACGGTTATCAGATTGAAGGCGACTATGTGCGGAAGCCAATAACAGAAAACTATGGTATCGGCTTTTTTCATAATGCGCAAAATACGCTGTGTATTTGTGTACATCATCGTGAGGGATCGGAGTTCTCACCAACACAAAAAGAGGTGATAGGGGATGTCCTTTCGCGTCCAGAATTTACCAACAGCTATCATCCGGCCAAAAACGGCGAATCTACAGATGGAAAATATGAAATACGGGCGCCGCTTAAAATCACGGGTTTCTATGCCGAGGCTTGGACGGATGAAGAAGTTGCGGAATGGATTTGCAAACTCTTTGAGCATTTCATCTGTACCGTAGAATTGCTGCAATTGAACTGAGGCTTCTCCCCAAAATAAGAACCGCACAGAATGGTGGAATTATGCTATAATAAACATACGAGGAGGGAAGAGACAAACAAGGAAGCCGCAACGGAACATCTGTCGTGGCGGGCTCAAATGCATGATGATCGCATAAAAGAATGTAAGCGGCAGATAGGTATGACGGATATGCAGTACGGGCATAAACAGCGTACAACAGGACTGTATATGCAATACCACCCTAAATATTTTTGGGAAACGTATTGCTATACAATATTAACAACTATTGGAGATTGTTATGGCAAATTATTACTGTAAATGTTGTGGAGCAAAATATTCCAGTGTTTCCTCTTTAACAAGCGGTTCGTGTTCTAAGAGCCCTTCAAAACGGCATGAATTGTATGAAGGATCTGAAAAAAGACAGTATGTGTGTAAATATTGCGGGGCAAAATACTCAAGTATTTCTTCATTGACAAGCGGTTCATGCTCAAGAAGCCCTTCTAAAAGGCATGAACCCGCAATGTAGGGCCACGGACAATGTGCCCTGAGGGCTGGCGAACCGCCATAGATTCCCGCTGTGTATAGGGGCCGGTGCGGCCCCCCAAACAAACCCCCGGATATGCTCCTGCCCATCGCAGGCGCTTAGCCTCCTAAGTACCACTGCCCGCGGCTGGGGCCGGCATAAGACCCCGTGCTTTGAGGAAGTTCCGGGCCGTTTCAGTGGGATTTTCCTTCAACACATCCACCCGGTAATTGAGTTCCCTCATGGCCTCATCATCCAGGATATGGCTTAGTCTCTGTAACAGGTTCAGCAGCTCCGGGTACTTTTCCGCAGTTTTCGCCCGAATAATAGGCGCGGCATAATAGGGCGGGAAAAACTGCCGGTCGTCTTCCAGGACCATAAGATCATATTCCAAGAGCAGTCCGTCGGTGGAAAAGGCATCGGTAACCTGAATCTCATCCTTTGCCATAGCCGTATACCTGAGGGTGCCGTCAATCGCTTTTTCATCCTTAAAGGACATACCATAGGCCTTTTTTAGGTTTGGAATACCGTCGTTTCTGTTCAGCACTTCAAAGGTCGCGCCTAATATCAAATCCTGGGATACCTTTGCCAAATCACTGTAGGTTTTCAGACCATAGTGCTCAGCAGTGTCCTTCCGTACCGATAAGGTATAGGTGTTGTTAAACCCGAGGGGATCCAGCATGAGGAGATCGTATTGGTCTTTAAGAGCCTTCACCGCAATATCGTATACTTCTTCCGCGCTGCGCATTTCCGAATACCCTAAGTAGTTACCGTACACCGTACCGGTATAATCAATATACAGGTCTATATCACCGCTTTTTATCGCGGCAAATACCACATTGGAGCTCATCTCGTGCTTGTAGTCAACCTTTATATCCGTATGCGCCTCAATGAGCAAGTACAGCATATTACCCAGTATATCCTGCTCGGTAAAATCTTTTGCCCCTACTACAACGGTGGTTTTAGCACCTTTACAGCCTCCCGATAACAGCACCATACCCATGACCAGCATGAATACTCCTACGCTTCTTTTCATCACAAACCCTTCCTTGTTTTATTGCTATGCTTCCAACGCAGCACTGCAGCTCTAAGAGCTGCGTACCCTACGCGCTTTCTTAGCCTTTACCGGTTCCCTATAGCATATAGGGGTTACTGCCTTCTCCACCAGAGCTGCGGCAAAGTCTACCACCAGGGCCAGCAAACAAGCCGGTATGGCTCCTGAGAGGATCTGGTAGGTATTGACCGTACGGATCCCTGAATAAATCAGATATCCTAGCCCCGCGGCGCCGATAAATGCCGCCAAGGTTACCAAACCCACCGAGGTAACCGCAGAAATCCTGATACCCGCCATAATAACCGGCAAGGCCAAGGGCAGTTTAACCTTAGTCAATATCTGAAACCGGGTCATACCAATACCTTTTGCCGCCTCTATGGTCTGGGGATTAATATGGGCAAGGCCTATGGCGGTATTCTTGATGATGGGCAGCAGGGAATATACCACCACCATAAACACCGCAGGCTTTTCACCGATCCCTAAAAAAGGAACCAAAAAACCCAGCAGGGCAATACTGGGAACCGCCTGCACCACATTAGCACAGCCCAAGACCGGCTTTTGCAATCCTGAGAGATAACTAATCAAAATACCCAGGGGCACACCGATAATCACCGCAAGGATGATAGAAAAAAGGGTCAGTTGCATATGCTCTAGGGTTCTCAAGAGAATAGCCATACCGTTTTGAGCTATATAGTCAACAAAATACATCTATAGACCTCCTTATAGCAGATTTTTCGTATCCAGATACTGTTGACTGAGGGTTGTTAAGAGGCTGCTTTTGGTAATTAATCCCTGTAAAAGCTTATGCTCAGTAATAACCGGTACCGCATTAAGCGAAGGAGCTGGATGGCTGTTGATGAGCTGTAATATGTCCACAATCGTATGCTCAGGGCTCACGGTTTCAACCTCGGTGTACATAATACGAGAAACCGGTATGCTCTTATCCGCTTGAGATCGGGCCAGGCTCGCAGAAACAATGCCCACGAGAGCGCCACGCTTATCAGTAACCAAAAGGCTGTCTACTTTCTGTATACGCATCTTTTCTATACAGCGAAGCACCGGGGTATCCGCTTGGGTACAGACCGGATCGGGAATCATGATATCTTTTGCCCGGATAAATTCAGGAGATGACCAAATCCGGTTCCTTCCGATGAAGTCTGCCACAAATGCATTGACCGGATTTTTCATAATCTCTTCAACTTTGTCGTACTGCACTATCCTCCCTTTATGGATAATGCAGATCTTGTCAGCGATTTTTACCGCTTCGTCCATGTCATGGGTAACAAACACGATTGTTTTCCGTACCCGTGCCTGCAAATCCGCCAGTTCGTCTTGCAGTTGGTTTCTGGAGATAGGATCCAGAGCGGAAAAGGGCTCATCCATAAGAATAATATCAGGATCACAGGCAAAGGCCCGGGCAACCCCTATGCGCTGCTGCTGCCCGCCGGATAACTGAGAGGGATACCGGTTAAGATACTGATTCGGATCCAAGCCGACCATCTGCATTAAGGCTATACTCTTCTCTGCAATCGCAGCTTTCTCTTTTTTCTGGAGGCGCGGCACAATTTCGATATTTTCCCGCACGGTCATGTGGGGAAAAAGACCCGTTTGCTGTATAACATACCCGATATTGCGCCTGAGTTCTATAACATCTTTATCAAAGATGTTCTCCCCATTGATAAAAACAAGTCCGCCGCTTGGCTTTATAAGACGATTGATGATTTTGAGCAGGGTTGTCTTGCCGCAGCCACTGGGTCCTATCAAAACCACCAAATCTCCTTTGGTAACTTCAAAGGTAATGTCCGAGACTACCGGCTTTCCATCGTATTTTTTGGTAATTCCTTCAAATCGTATCATGTACAGACTCCTCAAAAGCAACAACCCAATGTATAGCTACAAGTTGTTAGCTATATAATACAAAAAGACTCAGCCCCCTGTCAAGTTTTTTGTGAGGAATGGTAAGAAAAACTTATCCAAAGAGTAACTTCAGGGAAGCCGCGTAGGACCGGTCGGTCCCGATTATGTAGAAAACATCGTCTTTACAGAAGGTGGCATAAGGTCCTGGGGAGAGAATCACCGTTTCACCCCGGCGTATGGCGATAATGGTCGCTCCGGTGTTCTGCCAGAACTGCAACTCGTTCACGGTTTTGCCTATGGCTTGAGAAGCTTCGGTAATGGTGATCTCATAGGGGGTGAAGGGGTGAATAGTTTTCAGCCGTTCAGCCGTATGGATAACAAATTGTATCTTTTCAATGAGTTCTTCGGTTTCCTGGGCCTGCCGTTCTGCCCACTGCATAATTTCCTGCTTAGCCGAGGTAATTCTTTCCACTTCCTGATAGCGGTCAATAAATTCCCGGGCTTTCTCCAGGGATAGGACCTCAATACCGCTTCCTTTTTCAGTATCCAGGATGCCCATGTCTTTCAGAATGAATACGGCTTTACGGATCGTTTCCGAGGAAACATGATAGTAGGAAGCAAGAACCGAACGGCCAAATAGTTTTTGCCCTTTCACGTATTTACCCTTGACAATATCTTGGGCTATATCAATGGCGATTTGCCGGTAGGTAGAAGCAGTAACTTTTTGGTCTTCTCTCATGATTAACCATCTAGGGCCTTCCTTGATGCGCTTAAGAAAGGACCGTCCCCTCATGTCGTACCCTAATCATGTCACGTATTATGCGATCTACAGTACTCAATCCTATTGCTCAGGTCAATATGGGGTAATACCAAGAATAAGCCGGCTTACGAGAGAGGTCGTAGACTCGGTAAGGGGGCGGCGTCACAGCTATCTATCAGGGGGTATACCGCTTCGCCGTACGGGACTCCCATAGTTTACCGAGGAGGACTCCCGGTAGCCCCTGGCCTTTCCCACTTTCCCAGGGGGATCCGTATGCCGAGGCTGAACCGGGGCATTCCAAGATACCCCGCGTCTCCCAGGGCAAGCGTAAAGAGATTGGCCGTATCCGCTGCAAGCACCTCCTCGGGCAAGGAAAACCCAAGGCCTAACTCGACGAACAGTTTGAAGCCCCCGGGAATTTCCCAATCATACCCAAGGCTCAACAGCGCGCTTCCCAAGTGCAAGCCCAAGACATAGGGTCTCCCCAGCACGGTTATGGCGGCAAACAACTGAGGCGCAGAGGAGGAGCCGTGCTTAGGCAGGCGGTATGCCACCTCCACCCCAGGAAGCCACAGGGAAAGGCTGTCGATTTCCGGAGTATCCCGAAAACCAAGATAGCCTAGCCCCAGGGCCTGCTGGCGTATACCAAGCCTCAGCCGCCACCCGTGGTAGCTCGGCTGCCAAGAAAACCAGAGCTCCGGGGAACGACCCTGGACCAAGCCGAAGTCCAGGGAGAAGGGGTAAAACCGCTTCTGGTTTAGTTCCAGCACCGGCTGCTCCTGACCGGTGAGCAATACGCCCTCTAGAGGTGCGTAATCCTTATGAAGGGCTTTCCACCTAAAGGTACCGGGTATAGGGACTGACAGGAACAGAGAACCGGAATCAGGGATCTCCTGGGGGGACGGGGTAAAACCGGAAACCAGGGTACCTTTACGGCCTCGAATTTCCAGCATAGGCTTTAAGGTCCGCAGGGCAAAGGTATTCAGTTCCTCCGCAAGGGACAACCAGAAATAGGCAAAGAGATCCTCCTGTCGGGGAATGGGATAGGTATACTGCCGGCGGATCATGCCGCTTTCGGTAAAGGTTTCCCGGATCCGGTAGGCGAGGGAAACCTCAGCCCTTTCAATGGAACCGCCCACCTGGATTTCCAGCACCAAGGGCACCCCCGTATCCGCTCCCAACTGAAGGGGATCCACCTCAGGGGCCATCCTCAGGGCTTGGGCAATACGGGGCATATTGCCCAAGGCCGCTTCCAGGGAAAGGTACCACGCTTCCTGAGACCCGATAGGGCCTGTGGAGTCATTCCAGAGATAGGGTCCTGCGGCTTGAGCAATAAAATAGAAGTTCTCATCAAAGGTGATACGATACAGCACATTCACCCTATTGGGCAGGGCCCCCTCCTCTGCCGCAAGAGAGGCCGGCAACAAACAACCAAGCACCAGGCCCAGGAAGAGCCTTTGAAGCAGCGTACTCACGCATCGTCTTACCATTTGAGTAGTACCCCTAGTAAGCCATAGGAGCTAAAGCCCGTGGTATCCGGTTCATATATATCCCGGGCATAGCCCAATATCTCCGGGATCCGGAATTCCAGTTTCACCGCCCAATGGGGGAAATGGTATTCCAGTCCCAGCCAGAGGGGATCCGCCAAGGTGATGAACGCCCCTGAAGCGGTAACCAGGGAGAGGCCGGTCCCCCCATACAGCCGGAACGCCGCATCATTGCTAGGCTGTATATAGACCCCTAGGCCGAAGCGGTACTCTTGGTGCTGGGCTCCCACTCCCTGGGATAACTGGGTAGTATCCTTCCAGATGCCCCACTCGGCCTTGACAAACAGCCGGTCCGGGAGGATATGAAAGCGGTATTCCACATCAAGGCAGGCAAAGAGGTCTCCCCGGAATTCATAGCCAAAGCCTATACTGTGGCGAACCTTGCGCTGTAAACGGGGAAGCGCCACGGTCTCAGGGCTAATCCCTTGGGGTAACACAAAAGACCGGGGCCAGTACCGGTCCTTGACCAGCTTTCCATAGAGGGGAAACCCTTCGGTAAAAGGATAAAAAGGCGAAGTAAGGACCCCATCCTGTATCGTACCTCCTTCCAGAAAATGGTCTTGGGAACCAAACAGAACCCGCACCCCATCCTGTGTACCGGTAAACCGCTGCCCCTGGGTAACCGCGAATTTCCCGTTAAAGCCCCGGCTGGACAGGGAATCATGCCAATTCTGGACGAGCTTTTGCACGGAACGGTCTATGACAGGGCTGGAGAAAACGCCTGGCCGCACATGGACAGAAAAAAAATCATAGCCCCGGAAAAAATGCTGCTCTCCGTCGTAAATGGCGAAATGCCAGGAAAACAGATCCTCCTGGAAACCGGTCATAACGATGATGCCCCAGCGGACCCCTTCTGCCGAACACCATGCGTCAATGCTTTCAATGCTCAGCTCCCGAGAGACCGCTATGGTTTTACGGTTTTGTATGGCAAACCGCTCAAAGGCTTGTTCCAGGGCGGTTTGGGCATAGGCAGGGTAGTCCTGTTCAGGAACCACGGACTCCTCCAGCGTCTGGGAGGCCTGATGCCCGACGAAGAAGATCCCCCCGGCACTATCCAGGGGGGCCTTTTCCTCCTGGGCTTCTTCGGTCCAAGCGGGAAGGACCCGGCCCAGGGCGAGTCCAAGAACGCATACACCGAATAAGAAGCGCTTAGGGACTTGCATCTATTTCCCCCATGTTAAAAGCGGACCCCCCCGCGCAGGCCGACGCCAAAGAGAAAAGGAAAGCCTCCCCGTATATAGGGTTCTATATAGTAATCCTGGTACTTGAAGGCATAGCGGAAGCCCAGGGACAAGCCCCCCAGAAAGGCCGGACTCATTTCAAAGTTATCTGAGCGAAGGCGTATCCCCATATCTTCCTGAAGGAAAAGGCCCCCGCCGGGGATACCCATATCAAGGAAATACCAGCGGCCAAACACTTCCGGCTCCATGCTGGTGAAGGTGCCGAAGTCACTGCTGATGGTGAACATGAAGCCCAGCCCAAAATGGGTGAGCACTTGTTTGTCATAGCATAGGGAGTGTCCAAAGATCATCTTGTTTCCGGCATTGATATTGCCCTCCACCCCAAGGCCCAGATGCGCCTGTTTCTGAAGCGCCGGCTCGGTCTGGGCGCTGCTCTCCCCAAGAGCTGCACAACAAAACATCCACAGAACAAGCCTCAATCGTATCCTGCATCTTCTTTTTTTCATGCTCATAGAAACCATAGCTCCTCCGTATCACAAGCTCTGGCCCTGCCGGTTCTTCTTAAAGATTATACCCTATGCGGAATGAATACACGCTATGTTACCCGTTCTCTGCCGGGTCTGGAGAAATGACACCGATGCATACTGTACGTTATTAACCGTGGAACAGATCCCAGAGCCCTGGGTCCAGGATGGTTTTAAGCCATGCCATATACCCATACCCTGTATCCTTATAAAGGAGACTCCTGGGCTTGTCAAGGGCAGGGCAAGGTCATTCCACGGTAAGGGGGCGGCGGTGTCTGCGCTGAGGGCGGCAGTGTCTGCGCTGAGGGCGGCGGTGCCTGCGCCAGGGGCGGCGGTGCCTGCGCTGAGGGCGGCGGTGTCTGCGCTGAGGGCGGCGGCGCCTGCGCTGAGGGCGGCGGTGTCTGCGCTG
>JAITEL010000121.1 GCA_031282065.1 Treponema sp. | reverse complement strand
GATGCGTTTTTCTGGGCGCTCCGGTATGAAATGAGCCGGTATTTGCACAAAGATTGGACTGACTTTTTACTCGCCATTGCTGGCGAGGCCCCCGATGATTCTTGAATTTGGAATTGCTGCTCCCCTGCGCAGGACTCCGGGTATTGGGGAGCACGTATTTCCTTGACGCCCCCTACTGCGCATAGTAGGATAATAACTAGAGCAAAGATCCTAAAATAAAGAGGAAATCTATGAAAAAAATGCTTTTATATGGATTTGCAGCACTGCTGGCCCTCAGCATAACCGGCTGCAATAAAACCGCCAAGGCCCCTTCCGGCAGCAGTGAAGGAGCGGCCTCCGCCGCAGGGACTAAGACCTTCACCCTGAAAATGTCTACCCAGCTGAACGAAACGCACCCTATGGTGGAGGGCTTTAAAGCCTGGGCCGCAAACGTTGAGGCGAAAACCAACGGGGGCATCAGCATCCAGGTCTACCCCTCCGCCCAGCTGGGCAGTGATGAGGACGTGATCGAGCAGGCCCTGCAAGGGGTTAATGTGGCGGTCTTGACCGACGGCGGGCGTATGGGGAACTACGTCCGGGAAATCGGGATCATCGGTATGCCCTATATCGTGGATTCCTATGACGAGCTCTTGCAGATTGTGGACACCCGGAGCTTCGCGGACTGGGAGGAGCGGCTGGTATCGGAAAACGGCATCCGGGTGCTTGCCTTTAACTGGTACGACGGGCCCCGGCACTTCCTCACCAATGAGCCGGCTCCTAGTCCTGCCGCCTTAAAGGGTTTACGCATCCGTACCCCCGGCGCGCCCGTATGGTCTAAGTCCGTGGAGGCTATGGGGGCCACCCCTATTGCTATGGGCTGGAACGATTCCTATAACGCGATTCAGTCCAAGTCCATTGACGGGGTTGAAGCCCAGCATACCGCCTCCTTTGGGGCCCGCCTCTACGAAGTGGTAAAATACATCAATAAAACCGGCCATTTCCAGCTTGCCAACGGTATTATCGTGGGGGAAAAGTGGTTCTCCCAACTGCCTGCCGAGTACCGGCAAATATTGATTGACGAATGCAAGGCGGCGGCTGCGCAAAATGCCCGGGTGGTGGAGCGGGTTGCGGATGACTACGAGAGCCAGATGGTTGACAAAGGCATGGTGGTGGTCGAAGCAGACCGCAGCGCCTTCAAGTCCGCCTCAGAAGCCGCGTATACCGCCTTGGATTTTGCGTCCCTGCGGGATCAGATCTATAGGGAACTGGGAAAATAAAGGATGCCGGGACAAGAGCACAAATCAAAAAGTTGTATGCTGCCTGTTCCCCTGTCTGGTCTTTGCCAGATGCTCAGGGGAAACGTCTATGAACAATACACCAGTATAAGCGCCTAAGGGAGCTCCCTGCAAAGCCCTGGTTTTGCAAGAGGCCGTTCTCCCCTAAGGCCGTACCGTAAAGGAGGTTATGGTGCATCAGATACAAAGGCTCTATGGGTACTTCTGTAAACTCGAAGAACTGCTTGTTTCGACGTTTATTGGGGTGATCACCTTCTTAGTGTTTATTTCCGCACTGGCCAGAACCGCACGGCATCCCCTCAACTGGGCTCAGGATGTCTCCCTGCTCCTCTTTGCCTGGGTGGTATTTCTGGGAGCGGACCTGGCCCTGCGCAAAGCGGATTTTGTGCGGGTGGATATGCTGGTGAGCCATTTCCCGGCAAAGCTGCAAAAAGCCCTGTACTACCTTATGTACTTCCTGGCCTTGGGCTTCCTTACCATCCTCGTGGTCTATGGCTTTCCCCTGAGTATCAGCAATGCCAAGCGCCTGTTTCAAACCTTAGGGATAAGCTATTCCTGGGCAACCGCAAGCGTTCCCATTGGTTCCATACTGCTTATGATTACCATCATCTTAAAGCTCATTGCCCACTGGAAGGACAGGCATATTGTGGTCCAGGGTAAGGAGGCCATCTAATGGGTGCAGTGGTTATTGTCTTCTTGATACTCTTGCTCTTTGGTATGCCCGTGGCCTTTGCCATCGGCGTTTCAGGGACGGTCTTCTTTCTGGTTACCCCGGATCTGCCCTTCTCCATTGTGGTGCAGAAGGTGGTAAGCTCCAGTCAGAGTTTCACCCTCCTGGCCATCCCCCTCTTTGTGTTTGCCGGGAACCTCATGAACAACACCGGGATTACCGCCCGGCTCATAAAGCTCTCCAATGTGCTCACCGGGCATATGTACGGGAACCTCGGCCAAATATCCTGCGTGCTTTCCACCTTGATGGGCGGGGTGTCCGGTTCTGCCAATGCCGATGCGGCTATGGAAAGCCGGGTCCTGGGCCCGTCCATGATCAAGCGGGGCTATGCCAAAGGGTATTCCGCTGCGGTAAACGGCATCACGAGCCTCATTACCGCCACGATCCCGCCCAGCATGGGGCTCATCATCTACGGGTCTGTGGGAGAAGTCTCCATAGGCCGGCTCTTTGCCGGAGGCTTTGTACCGGGCTTGCTGATGATGATCGCCTTGATGATCACCATACGGTTCACCGCCAAAAAACGGGGCTACCTGCCTGAGCGGGACAAGCCCGCGGGCCTCAAGGAGATTGCCCGTGCCTTTGTGGACAGCATCTGGGCCCTCCTCTTTCCGCTCATATTGATCCTGGGGATACGCTTTGGCTTATTCACACCCTCTGAGTCGGGGGCCTTCGCCTGCATGTATGCCATCTTCGTGGGCGTCGTGGTCTACCGGGAACTCAATGTGAAGACCTTCCTGCAAACCTTGCGGGACACGGCAAACGACATCGGGGTCATCATGATCCTCGTGTCCCTCTCAGGGATATTTGGCTACGGCATTGTCTACGACCGCATCCCCCAGGCTATGGCCTCGTTCCTGGTGAACATTACCTCTAACCCCTACATACTCCTTTTTATCATCCTCCTCTTGCTGGTCTTCTGCGGGATGTTCATTGAGACTACGGTGATTGCCCTGCTGCTTACCCCCATACTGCTGCCGGTGATAAGCTCCGCGGGTATAGACCCGGTCCAATTCGGCCTGATTATGATGACCGTGGTTACGATGGGGATCATGACGCCGCCGGTGGGCATTGCCTTGTATACCACCTCCAGCATCATGGGGTGTAAACCTGAAGAAACCGCCAGGGAATCCGTGCCCTTTATTGCGGCGATCCTGGTGGTGGTGGCTTTGTGCGTGTTCTGTAAAGATTTGGTCCTCTTTATTCCCAATCTTATCTTTGGGAACTAAGGGGCCCTGAAGACTCGTCTGCTCTTCAGGGGGCTTTCTTGAGGAAAGCCCCTGGGGGCCTAAGGCGGGTCTACATTATTAAAAATAGAGAGAGATTCTATGCGTCTAAAATATAAACTCAGTATCATTGTTACGGGTATTTTCCTCAGCGGCGTGAGCGCCATAGCCTTCATAGCCCTCTACCGCAGTACCCAGGTCCAGCTCGCCACTGCCAAGGCAAGCCAAAGCCGCCTCGCTGCTCACCAGGGGACGGTGGTGCAAGCCTGGTATGAGGGCTACCTGCGGATAGCCCAAACCTTTGCCGGCATCATGACCGAATACGAGAGCGTGGAACCGGAGATGCGGCGGATCTGGTTCAGCAAGAACATGCAGGCGATCCTGGAGAGCGAGCAAAACCTCATCGGTATTTTCGCGGTGTGGAAGCCCAATGCCCTTGACAACGATGACCTGGCCCATGCGGGGGAAGTCGGGGCCACTGAGCAGGGACAATTTGCCCCCTATTACCATCAGTATACCGGCAGCACCCAGTTCACCGTCTATGACTCTATTCCCATTGTAGAGGAGTTTATGGCAAAGGGGGTAAGCGCCATAAGCGAACCCCAGCCCCTACGGATCAAGGACAAGGAGGTGCTGACCATCAGCATGGGGGTCCCGGTGATACACCCTAAGACCGGTCAGGTGGTCGCCTTTTCAGGGGTGAGGGTGGATATAGGGGCGCTTCAAGGGATCGTTCAAGACATGATCCAGAACAATTACGATATTGCTGCGGCCTCGGTATATGCCAACAACGGGACCATCCTTGCCAGCTTTATCCCAGAGCGTATAGGCAGGCACTTCCGTGAAGCAGACGCCATGTTTAAGGGCCATGAAGCAGTGGTGGAACAGGCCATAAGCAAGGGACAGCCCTTGGAACTCGATTGCTTTTCAGTGGCTTTGAACAGTTCTGTCTCTACGGTGTTTTACCCTTTTACCATAGGGGACACCAACAGTCCCTGGTCGGTTATGATCGGGGCCAAGCAGAAGGTCATCCTGGAGGATATTCAGAACTTGACCGGCTTTATAACGGGGCTGGCCATTATCGTGGGCTTTATGGGAGCGCTTATCACCTTCTTGACGGCCAATGCGGTTACCCGGCCTATTGTGCACGTGTCCAAGACCCTCAAGGATATATCTGAGGGAGCAGGGGACTTGACCCAGACCGTGGCGGTCAGGGGCAATGACGAGGTGGCGGACCTGGCAAAGTATTTCAACGCCACTATGGAACGGATCAAGTGCTTAATCATGGTCATCCGGGATCAAGCCCATGCCCTTTCAGGCCTGGGAAACAAGCTTGCGGATCACATGACCGAGAGCGCGGCTGCCATGAACGAGATCACCGCGAACATACAGAGCATCAAGGGCAGGATAAGCTATCAGTCCACAGAGGTTAAGCAAAGCAACAGCACTATGCACGGGATCATCCAGGAGATACATACCCTCAACAGCCATATTGATAGGCAAAGCGCCAGTATGTCCCGCTCCAGCGCGGCCATTGAGCAGCTTCTTGCCAATATCCAGTCGGTTACGCAAACCCTGGTCAAGAACACGGACAATGTCAATGCCTTAGCTTCTGCTTCTGAGGTGGGGCGCAGCGGGCTTAAGGAAGTGGTGGAGGATATTAAGGAGATAGCCCAGCAGTCTGAGGGCTTGCTGGAGATTAACGCGGTCATGGAAAACATCGCAAGCCAAACGAACCTGCTGTCCATGAATGCGGCCATTGAGGCTGCCCATGCGGGGATCCAGGGTAAGGGCTTTGCGGTGGTGGCCGAGGAGATACGAAAGCTGGCGGAATCCTCTGGGGAGCAGTCCAAGACCATAGGCTCGGTTTTAAAGAAGATCAAGGATTCCATTGATAAGATAAACCAGTCAACCCATTCGGTGCTTGACAAATTCGAGGCCATAGATAAAGGGGTGCAGATCGTTTCCCAACAGGAGGAATACCTGCGCCAGGCTATGGAAGAACAGAACGCCGGGAGCAAGCAGATCCTGGATACGGTGGAAGAGGTGAATACCATCACCCTTGTGGTGAAGGCAAGTTCTCAGCATATGTTGGAAGCGAGCAGAGAGATCATTCGGGGAAGCAAGCACCTGGAGGGCGTAACCTATGAAATCAGCGAGGGCATGAACGAGATGGTCCAGGGTGCGGATAACGTCAACCTGGCGGTACATAAGGTAAACGAGTTGAGTGTCCACAACAAGGACAGCATCACGGTGCTGGTGAAAGAAGTATCCAAGTTTAAGATAGACTAAGCGCAGGGCGCCACCGCCCGCTTCCCGGGTTGTAAACCGTACGCTTTACGGCAATCCAGGGAGCGGGAGCAGGCCGCAGCTAAAGCCGCCTCCCCGGGATGGGCAGATCACGCTATACGCTTCCGTCCGATTACCTGTACTGCTACAACCACGCCAATAAGCCCAAGCCCCATAAGATCCGTAAAGAGGCCCGGCTTTATGAGCAGTAAACCCCCGGCAATCGCTGCCAGCCGTTCAAGGACGTTGATATGCCTCAGGAAGTATCCTTCAAGGCCTACCGCAAGACCAAACATGCCTATGCAGGAAGTAAGCACCATGAGGACCACCTGAAGGACCGTGGTGTCAATGAAAAGCATGGAAGGGTTGTACACAAAGATATAGGGAATGATGAAGGCGGTAATCGCCAGACGGGTCGCGGTAACCCCGGTTTTGATGGGATTTGCCTTGGCAATGGCCGCTCCTGCATAGGCTGCCAAGGCCACCGGGGGGGTAATATCCGCCACAATCCCGAAATAGAACACGAACATGTGAGCCGCCATGAGCGGCACCCCCATCCGAACCACAATGGGTGCGGTAATGGTGGCCATGATCACGTAGTTGGCCGTAGTGGGAATCCCCATGCCCAGGATGAGGCAGGCAATCATGGTAAGCACCAGGGCAAGGAACAGGCTGTTATTGGCTACGGTAAGAAGCAGGGAGATCAGCACCTGGCCCAGACCGGTGAGGGATACGATACCCACCACAATACCCGCGATGGCACAGGCCATAGCAACCCCGATGGTGTTCCGGGAACCATTTCCCAGAGCCTCTATGAAGGATGTCGGGGTAAAACGGGTTTCCTTGTGGAACATGCTCACGATCACCGCGGCGAGTATGGCAAAACAGGCTGCATAGGCCGGGGTAAAGCCTATGCTCATAAGCCCCACCAGGACGAGGACCGGCAGGAAGAGGTAGCCTTTGACCAGGAGGAGTTTCCCGAAATGGGGGATAGACTCTTTGGGAAGCCCTTTGAGGCCGAGCTTCTTCGCCTCAAAATGGATCATGAGGAAGATACCGGTGAAATACAGGGTCGCCGGCAGTATGGCGGAGACCGCAATCACCGGATAGGGAATGTTGGTCAATTCCGCCATGAGAAACGCGGCAGCTCCCATGATAGGGGGCATGATCTGGCCCCCGGTAGAGGCCGCGGCTTCCACGGCAGCGGCAAATTCCGGCTTATACCCGATCTGCTTCATCACCGGGATAGTTACGCTCCCGGAACCCACGGTATTAGCCACTGAGCTCCCCGAATACATACCTTCCAAGGCGCTGGCAATGACCGCGACTTTAGCAGGGCCCCCGGAAGCAAACCCTGCCACTGAATTCGCCAGATCAATGAAGAAGGAGGCGATTCCGGATTTTTCCAGGAAGGAAGCGAGGAAGATAAACAGAACGATAAAGGTAGAACACACGCCTATGGGGGTTCCGATGATGCCGTCGGTGGTATAAAAAAGCTGATGGACCACCCGCTTGAGGGAGAATCCGGCAGCAAAGGCATAGGTGATGAAACCCGCGGCTACCACCAGGATAGGAATTCCCACCACCCGACGGCATAGCTCTGCTAGGATTAGTATCCCCATAACGCCCATGACGATGTCCAGGGTTTCCAGCTGTATGGCCCGGCTTATGATGGTCTGAAAATGCACCACATAATAAAAAAAGGCAATGCTCCCCAGCGCACCCAAAACAAAGTCATACCAGGGTACATGGTTCACCCGTTTTCGCATACCCTGCCATACCGGATAGAGGATATACCCCAGGAAGATCAGTATCCCCAGGAAGGCGCACCTTCGCACCTGTTCAGGAACTACTGCAAAGAGGGTAACCCAGAAAACATAGGCGGTAAAAAGGAGCAGCAGACCCTTGACCAGATAATCGGGAATTCCTGAAAAGCGCCGTACATTCGACTCCCGGTCAAATTGGGCGATGAGCTCTTCGGTTTCCTGTTCACTGAGTATGTGAATAGGCTTATGATGATGCGATGGAGAACTATGGGTCATGCTAACCTTCCTCTATAAGCAGCCCTACACCAAGCACTTCTGGGGTAAGGCCAGGCCCTCACTCCTTGAACATGCTTCAGGTATAGCGGCTCGCGGTTTAATACAAACCGGCAAAGCCGGTTCTGCTGATCCGTATCACGATATGGGCGTTTTTCCCGCAGCGCTCCCGTAGGCTGATACGTTCACCTTTTTCTTTTTCCTGGTGTATATATAAGATGTGGTCTGAAACCGTACCCACAATGTACTTGAGCTCCTGGAAGGTCTGGGTGAAACCGGTGATTACCAAGGCGTCTCCCTCCCGGCTCATCTGCTGTCCTTCTCCAAGCTCCGCCTGCATCCCCGCACCAAAGGCAAAAAAACGAGTGGCCACAGGCCGGATCCGGTTTCCTTCCACCTGAAAACACTCGCTGACCGGACTTTGATGCACGGAATGTACGAACTCTATAGAAAACTGCTCGACCCCAGACCAGGTTCCGTAGATGCTGCCGGATTCAGCATCCCGTATCGTAAGCATAGGGACAGCCAGCTTTGACCATGCTGTCCCGGTAAGGCCGAGCATCAAGAGGGCTGCCAGCACCGTAGGGATGCTCCCCTCCAAGGAGAGAGGGCCCAGCCCGGCAAGGGCCGCTCTTTTTGCGATAGTCCTGCACCCCTATTTAAGCGCACCAATTTCCCGGAAATACTTGGCTGCTCCCGGATGGAAGGGCACGGAAATACCCTCCACCGCATAGGCCGGGGAAAGCTCTGCCCCTTTGGCATGAGCCGTTGCAATGGCTTCTTTGCTTTCCATCAGGGTTTTGGTAAGCTGGTACACCGTATCTTCCGAGAGTTTATTGCTCACGATAAAGGTAGCTTTTACTGCCACGGTCTTGACTTCCCCACTAAGCCCCCGGTAACTTCCCGCAGGAATGGGGAACTGGGTGTAGAAAGGATATGCCTTGTTCAGGGCTGCGGCATGGTCGTCGTCAATCTCCAGGACCACGATGTCCCGGCCAATGGCAAGATCCACCACTGCGGTGGTAGGCGCACCGGCAACACAGAAGAAGGCGTCGATCTTGTTGTCCCGCAGGGCATCCGCAGAAGCGCCAAAACTCAAGTTTTGTTTATTGATGTCGTTAAAGCTAATCCCGTATACCTCCAGGATCTGGCGGGCATTGAATTCGGTACCGCTTCCCGCATCCCCTACGGAAACGTTTTTCCCCTTGAGGTCTGCAATGGAACTGATCCCCGATGCAGGATTGGCCACTACTTGGCATACCTCAGCATACAGGGCCGCCATAGTAGAAAAATCGGTGATTTTCTCTCCATTAAAAAGGTCCACCCCCCGGTAGGCATAGTCCATCACATCGTTTTGCACAATGGCAACTTCCACTTCTCCGGCAGCGATAAGCTGGATATTCGCCTTAGATGCCCCGGTAGACTGAATGGTGATGGGGATCTTGGTCTTGTCCGTTAAGATCTGGCTCACCGCAGAGCCATAGGCATAGTAGGTCCCGGTGTTTCCCCCAGTGGCCATCCGCAACTGTTCCTTGTTACCCTTGGCATAGACGTTCATGCTCATTACCAGCGCCAAGAGCGCTGATACCGCTATAACCTTTGTACGTTTCATGGTTTTCCTCCTTAAAGATACCATATACTGTATAATTATACAAAATTATACCCATTAATGCAAGTCCCAGGTATACTAAAAGATAAAGTACAAAAGAGGGTGGTCCCTGCTGCGCTTCCTTTGTGCTTTGCGGGTAGCCTTTAGCCCACCAGAGGATCCTGCTGCGGTACTTCAGAGACGAGGTTCAGCAGATCCTTGGACTTATGGAAGAGGGTGTGAAGTTCTTCATCCACCTGGGTAATCAGGTGGTCATTGTCCTGGGCAATACCGTTTACATCATTGACCAGGGAAACGACTGCTTTACTGGAAGCGGACTGCTGTTCCACCAATACGGCAATGGACTGCACCTGGAGCATGGAGTCTTTCACGATGGTCTGTGCATCCCGCAGGGAGTCGATGTTTCTTTCTGCCAGCTCGCTCACCTGGCTTATGTAAGTCGCCACATGGTCTATACTGGACATATTGAGGCCCACCAGTTTTTGCATGTCCGTAATGGCTCGGTTCACATCCTGGGCAGCGATCCGGGTCTTTTCCGAGAGCTTACGAACCTCCCCGGCTACTACGGTGAATCCCTTCCCCGCCTCCCCGGCATGAGCCGCCTCAATGGAAGCGTTCATGGCCAGGATGTTTATCTGATCCGCTATATCGGTGATGATCTTCATGATACCCCCGATCGTGACGGATTGTTCTCCCAGGAGATTGATGTTTCCGGTCAAGGTTCCGGTAATGGTCCGCAGTTTCTCCATGTCGCTTCCAGTTTCCAGCGCGGTGTTCACCCCAACTTCCATCTTTTTATAGGATTGCAGGGATTGATCCGCAGCGATTTTTGCGGTTTGGGCAACTTGCAGCACCTCGGTATTAAGCTGTTCTATAGACCGTAATATCCCATGGATCCGCTCGCTTTGGATAGCACCTCCGGTTTTTACCTGAGCTGCGCTTTGGGAAATACTGCTCACCGTGGTTTCCAGCTCCTGAGCAGCCTGCTCAACTTCCTCCGTAACCTGAAGGATCGTATTCGCAACCTTCCGGGATGCTTCCGCCTGGAACAGCGCCTCCGCTTCCTTGGCCTGGACTGCGGCAAAACTGGAACGGAGATTTTTAGACATGTGGAGGAATGCATGCTGTAAGACGGTAATTTCATCATTTCCGGTAATCTTCAGGGAAACATCGAGATTGCCTGAGGCCATCTGTTCCGCAGTCTGCACGATCTCTCCCAGGGGCTTGTTGATGGAACGGAGGATAAACGCCGAGAGGGTTCCCAGGATCAAAAGCAGCAAGAGCAGCATACCGCTCACCAGCAGTATCTCCCGCTGCAAGGATGCGTCAAGGCGTTTTTCCATGAGGGCTTTATAGGCGTCAATGGTATCAATATAGATCCCTGTGGAAATCCAGATGTCCGTACCGGGTATGTATTCCACATAGGCCAGTTTGGGGGTCTGCTCCATGGAGGGAGGTTTGGGAAACGTAAAGGAGACAAAACCGCCGCCCTTTTGCGCGGCAGCATAGAGATCCCTCACATAGTAGACTCCGTTGACATCCGCGGTCTGGCCCAGGTCTTCTCCCTCCCTATGGGGCAGGGTGGGGTGCATAAAGATAACCGTGCCGATGTAGGTATAGTAATAACCGGACTGGTCAGCTTCAAAACGGTAGTCCTGAATATAGGATTTGACGATGTCATGCTGTTCTTGCCGGTCGCGTATCCCTTCAAGGGCTTTACCCAAGGCAACCGCCATGGTCTGGGTTCCCAGTCGCAGCTTCTCCTTGTGCGCTTCCAGCACCACCGCTTCCTCATCTGCGAGGCTTGCATTCTTAACCCGGTTGGCGATTATATACACCACCCCCATCATTCCTATGATTGATACAACCAGGATGAGTACCATACCCATGATTCGGGTACGTATTGATACATTTTGCAACATAAATTTCTCTCAATATTTTATATTATGGCAGGATTTGAATGAGCTACAGTAAGCAATGATACCATGAAATAGTTTCATGTACGGGACTAAAGGCCGGTTTCGGTTTTTTATGCTGCCTGCAGCAGTTCTGCCAATCCTGCAAAGACTTCACCCAAATCGGTAAAGTGAAGGGATGCGTACCTGTCCAGGGGGGTTTCCATATCATTGACGATAACTATATTCCCTCCTGCCCGCAGGGTAATTTGAGGAATAGACGCCGCAGGGTATACCGTAAGGCTGGTCCCCAAAACGAGCATAAGGTCAGCCTGCCGTGCTTCTGCCTCAGCATCCGTAAGCGCTTTGACCGGGAGGCTTTCCCCAAAAAAGGTGATACCCGGCTTTAATACGCTGCCGCATTGAGCACATCGGGGCACCCCACCGGCTTTAACCAGCGCGGCAACCTCATCAAAGGCCATCACCGTTTCCGCAGATTCCCCGCAACGCCGGCAATAATGCAGCGCGGGAGAACCGTGGATCTCAATAACCCGCCGGCTTCCCCCTTTTTGGTGGAGTAGATCGATATTCTGGGTGATTACTGCCTTGAGAAAGCCCTTGCTTTCCAGGGCTCCCAAGGTGGTATGTACCAGGGAAGCCTCTCTTTCATGGATATTATAAATAAAAGAACCTGCTGCTTTATAATAAAAAGAAGGATCCCTATCAAAATAGTCTATATCGAATATTTTCTCTGCATCCATATCTTTGTAGAGACCGTTCTTCCCGCGGAAATCCCGAATACCTGACAGGGTACTTACCCCAGCTCCGGTTAGGGCAACACAATGACGAGCGGCAACAATCACATTAAAAAGTTGCTCAATTTCATTTTTCATTTTCAACCTGACTCACCTCTAGGGCTATACTGCCGAAGGAGCCGCGGGTAGTCAAGTCCCCTGGTATAGCAGCAATACCTCACCCCTATGGCCGATGTCCCCTTCCGGCCCCGCAGGGAAATAGACTATACTCAAGGCGGAGGAATGCAATGGCTCATTGTGTGGTGCAGGAAGCCGAAGCCATCCTGGATAGGGAATTTCCGGTCTTGGATACAGGCTTCATCAGGCTGGTGGATTATTTAGGAGGAGATGAACGGGTGGTCCAAGCCGCCCGGGTATCCTATGGAGCGGGAACCAAGGGATACCGGGAAGACGAGGGGCTTATTGACTATCTCTTACGGAACCAGCATACATCTCCCTTTGAACAGGTGGTGTTGACCTTTCATGTCAAACTCCCTGTTTTTGTGGCCCGTCAATGGGTACGGCACCGGACCGCCCGGCTCAATGAGATCTCAGGCCGGTATTCGGTCCTGCAGGAGGCCTTTTACCTGCCTGCCTCTGAGGATATGGCCCTCCAGTGCACCCAGGATAAGCAAAGCCGTGCTGCGGAGGTCCTGGATAGGGAGCAGGCCCAGGGGATCTGCGCGGCTATGGCAGCAGCCCAGAAACGGGCCTATACCGAGTACACCGATCTTATTGAGCAGGGGATAGCCCGGGAACTGGCCCGGATAAACCTGCCCCTTTCCCTGTATACCGAGCTTTACTGGCAGATTGACCTGCATAACCTGTTTCATTTCTTGAAACTTCGCCTCAGTGCCCATGCCCAAAAAGAAATCCGTGCGTATGCCCAGGTGCTGCTCCAGATAACGAAACAAGTGGCCCCCCTATCGTGCCGGGCCTTTGAGCGGCATGTCTTGGAGGGGGTCTCCTTCTCCAGGGAGGAGTTCGCTGAAATCAAGCGGCGGCTGGGGCTTAGCCAGGGCGCGGCCTCAAAGGCACGCCTTGAGGGGAAAGACTTGGCGCGCTTTGAGGCAAAACTCAATACCCGCGGATGAGGAGCCGCTGCTTTTACCGGCGCTATGAATAAGAGGGTAAAAGCAGTAAAATGAAGCTGGGTATACGCTAGGTACCCGGGATAAACACAAAGTAAGCGGAGATACGCCTATATGAAATTCACCTGCGAACGGAGCGTTCTGCTCAAAGAGATCGCCATAGCTCAGGAAATCATTTCCTCTAAGAATGCCATTTCCATACTCTCTAATATCTATCTTGAAGCGGAACAGGACAGCCTTTCCATCAAAGCCACGGATATTAAGGTCAACTTCGAGACCAAGGTTCCGGTCATCGTCATAGAGCCAGGAGCCACCACGGTATTTGGGGATAAATTCTTAGGGATACTCAATTCCATTCCCGATGGGGAACTTGAGTTTGAGCAAACCGACATGAAAATCACGATCAAACCTACCCTCAAGAAGGTGCGGTTTCAGTTGAAAAGCATAGCCTCGGAGAAATTCCCTGAATTTCCGGTGCCTCATACCGAGGGTGCCTTTGAAATGCCGGTTAAGGACTTCAAAGAGATGATCCTCCAGACCATTTTTGCCGTTTCCGATGATGAAACCCGCTATTTCATGAACGGGGTCTTCTTTGAAAAGACCGGAGATAAGGTCGTCATGGTGGCCACCGACGGCAGGCGCCTTGCCTATATCAGCAAGGACCTGGAGCCGGGGATACCGGAGTTTTCCGGTATCATCATCCCTCCCAAAATCCTCTACATCATCATGAAACGGGCAGGGGATGAAGGCTTGGTATCAATTTCCGTAACCGATAAGTACATCTTTATCCGTTTCGGCTCGTATAATCTGTCTTCTGTGTTAATTGAAGGCCAATTCCCCAATTACCACCGGGTTATTCCTGAAAGTCAAAGCTATTCCTTCACGGTGAACCGCCTGGAAATGCTGGATGCCCTCAAGCGGGTCTCCCTTTTGGTCGAACAAAAGTCCCACAGGGTGTATCTGGGGCTCAGCGCGGATACCATAGCGGTGTATTCTGAAGAAAGCGATATAGGAACGGCAAAAGAGGAGATTCCCTGTAAATACCAGGGGGAAGAGCTGTCCATAGCCCTGAATTACCGCTACCTGGAAGAGCCCTTTAAGGTGATGAATGATGGGGAGATCTGTATTCAGTTTACCGAGGCTACCCGGGCCATAAGTATCCTGCCGGAGCCGGCCAGGGACTTCTTCCACATTGTCATGCCCATGCAGCTGTGATCTTTGGAAGCCTGCGGACCCTGGGTTTTCGCAACCTTGCCGACGGGGAGATTAACACACGGGGAAAAGAGGTGTTTCTCGTGGGTGAGAACGGACAGGGTAAGACCAACTTCCTGGAGGCGGTCTACTTTTGTTCCTATGCGTCTTCTTTCAGGGGAGCTGCGGATAGCGAGCTGGTGCGTGAGGGGGAGCTGCACAGTGCGGTGGCCGCTCATTTTACCGGCTCCCCGGCCGGGGATTCTGAGCGGCCCTTGTATAGCGAGGTACGGCTTACCTATGAACAGCACAAAAAGAACGTATACCTGGACGGAAAACGTATTGAGGACAGGCGGGACCTCCTTGGGGTGGCTCCCAGTATAGTGTTCTGCCATGAGGACATGGAATTCGTTACGGGAAGCCCGGAACGGCGGCGCTGGTTCTTTGATCAGACCCTGGGGCTCTCGGATCCGGGCTATCTGGAGGACCTGCGAAAATACCGGCGGGTCCTTAAGACGAGAAATGCCCTGCTTAAAACCGGAGCAGTGCAGCAGGCAGGCCCTGCTCTCGGTCCCCTGCTGGATGCCCTGGATCCCCAGCTTGCTTTCTATGGACTGAAGCTCATGGAAAAGCGGCAGCTCGCCGCCGCAGGTTTTTCCCAAACCTTTGGGACCCTCTATGAGGAGGTTACCGGACTCGATAAGCTGAGGCTTCGCTATGTCCCGTCCTGGAAGGAAGGCTCTCTGGAGGGGATAGGCGGTTTTTTGGAAGAACACCGGGAAAAGGATATACCTGCGGGCTTTACCCTTTCTGGCCCCCATCGGGACCGCTACCTTTTTATCCGGGGAGAGCGGGAATTTGCCGGGAAAGCCTCCACGGGCCAGCGGCGGCTCCTTGCCCTGCTCCTGAGGGTTGCCCAGGCCCGGCGTTTTTCCGAACTCACCGGGAAGTACCCCGTACTGCTCCTGGACGATGTACTGCTTGAACTGGACCTGGAGAAACGGGGGAAATTCCTTGCCGCCCTTCCTCCCTATGCCCAGGCCTTCTTTACCTTTCTTCCCGATGAACCCTATCACCGCTACCGGAGAGCCGGGGCTCTGGTGTATCGGGTATCCCGGGGTTCCCTCGGTCCTGCCTAGACCCCCCGCAAGCGCCCCACCGGCAGCCGGGGCCTATTCCAATCTGCATCGGGCGGCCGGGCTCAAGTCCCTTCCCTCCCCGGCCCTTTTGCCGGTACAATACCATACCCTGCATAGCAAGGGAAACACACACAAGCCCGCGGGATAGAAAGGTATCCTGCGGAAAGAGGAGGTTCTATGCGAAAGGTCTTTGCCATCGCTTTGTGTACCCTGTTCCTTGAGGCGGCCGCGGCCCTGGACAATCTGGCGATACTGCCCTTTACGGGAGGAGAAGGAGAGGAGGGAGAGACCATAGCCGAACTCTTCTCCTTTGAGCCGGAACTGACCGCGGTGTTTAAGCCCGTGCCCCGGACGAGCATCAACCGGGCCATAGGGAGCGAGCAGCGCTTCCAGCTGGCTTCCGGCATGACCGACCCGGACACGGCCGCGGCCCTGGGCCGGCAGGTGGGCGCCCAGTACGTGGTCTCCGGGAGCATCACCGCGGTGGGGAAGCAGAAGGTCCTCATCATAGGGATACTCAAGATAGACGACCTGCGGCAGATAGCCGGGGACATACAGAGCTACACCCAGATCGAGGAGATCCAGGACAGGCTCCCCGATATGGCCCGGAACATGGTGGCGGCTGCCCGTAAGGACGCTTCCCGGCTCCCCCGGCTGGCAATAACCCCGGTGGAGCTCAGCGGCGGGGCAGACCCCGGTGCAGCAGACGCCCTGGCCCGTGTCCTGGCGGGGCACATCATCAGGAACGGGGTCTATGCGGTGTACCCCCGGACCGCGAGCCTGGGGCAGGTCATGGAGGAGTACGCCAACCAGTTGAACGGGGACACTGCGGACGAACACCTGCCCGATCTGGGACGCGGGGCCAATCCCGAGCTGGTGCTCTCCGTAACGGCCCGGAGGCTGGGGAGCCGGAACATGTTCAATGCGGCCATCATCAACCTGGAAAGCGGTGAGCAGGAGGCCGGGGCCTCCGCGAACTACCGGAGCCTGGAGGACGGGATGAGCGCGGTGGAGACCCTTGCAGCGGCCCTCAGCGGGAAGCCCCGTGCTCCTGCGGCATCTGCGGCGCCCAGCGCGCCCAGGATACTGCCCGGGGACCTGGCGGAGGTCTTCGGCGTAAAAGGGGTAACGGCGGCCTTCAATGCGGTGCACGCCTTCCTGCAGACCTGCAACAGCCCAAGCGCTGCGGGCCGCAGGGAGCGGATAGCCCAAAGGATCATGCTGGGGGACTGGATAGACCTGCCCCGTCTCACGGTCCAGGGAGATGCCGGAGGCGGGGCCATTAACACGGACAACACCGATCTGGGAGGGAACGGGAAGCTGCTGCGCCTTATCGTGGTGGGACTGGACAGCTTTGCCGCGACCAATAAGGACGCCCCGGCTCATATCGTGTTCCAGTTCCAGAACATCCCCGGCACGCACCGCATGAACCCCTCCAACACCAACGCAGGGGGCTACAAGGCGAGCGAGCTACGCCGGTACCTGACGGACAGCTTCCTTAGGGGCCTTCTGGCCGCGGGGGTCCCGGAGGGGGTCTTGTACGCGCCTGTCCGGTACATAGCCAACAACGGCGGGCAGGGGGCGACCGCTGCGGATGCCCTTAGGGACTGGCTCTGGCTGCCCTCGGAACGGGAGCTGTTTGGAAGGAATGGGGGGTCAAATACAACATGGGAGACCGGGGCAAACCAGGCCCGCCTTGAATACTACGAGAATGACAGCCGGCGGGTGAAATACAACGCGAACGGAGCCATGTGGTGGTGGGAGGCTTCTCCCTCTACCTCTGCTGGTTCTGCGGCCAATTTCTGTTATTCCCACGACGGTGGTAATACTTACACCAACGTTGCGCGTGGTGTGGGTGGCTGCGCCCCCGCTTTCTGTGTCCGTTAGGACACGAACAATCCGGCCTCCCGCCCCCTTGCGGGGCGGCCCTGTATGCGGCGGGGAGGCCGTGAACCCGTCATTGCGAGGGGCGTAGCCCCGAAGCAATCCAGAGGGGGCAGGGCGCACATCCGGGGGTTTCGTCATTGCGAGGGCGAAGCCCGAAGCAATCCAGAGGGAGCGGTCCCCGCGGTGGATTGCTTCGCTGCGCTGGCAATGACGGAGGGGCTCCCCCTCAACCGCCCCTGCTTTCTGTGTCCGTTAGGACTCAGGATAATCCGGCCTCCCGCCCCCTTGCGGGGCGCGGCGTGGAGGTCGTGAACCCGTCATAGCGAGGGTCGCAGCCCCGAAGCAATCCAGAGGGGGCAGTGCGCACATCCGGGGGTTTCGTCATAGCGAGGGCGAAGCCCGAAGCAATCCAGAGGGAGCGGTCCCCGCGGTGGATTGCTTCGCTTTGCTGGCAATGACGGAGGGGCTCCCCCGCAAGCGGCGCTGCTTTCTGTGTCCGTTAGGACTCAGGATAATCCGGCCTCCCGCGCCCTTTGTGGGGCGGCCCTGTATGAGGCGGGGAGCGTAGTGAGCCCGTCATTGCGAGGGGCGCAGCCCCGAAGCAATCCAGACAAGGACAAGCCTCGCACTGGATTGCTTCGCCATAGCTCGCAATGACAGGAGGACGCGGAAACAGCGGCTTCGCGTAACACCAGGGAAAACCTGCCCGCCGGGACCTACTGCGTACGGGTGATCACCCAATTCTCCGCGGGCGGCACCCTCTTAAAAGAGCCCCGGCAAATAGATTACGAGGTTAACCTCGCCGTTTCGTGAACACGCTGGCGCGCCTAACCAGGGCGCCCGGACACACTCAACTAGGGTGTGGGGGGCACACCTAACTAGAGTGTGATGGGCACACGCAACCAGGGTGTGAGGGACACACCTAACTAGAGTGTGGGGGACACACCAACCAGGGTGTGAGGGACACACCTAACTAGAGTGTGGGAGGCACACTCAACCAGGGTGTGGGGGCGCACACCTAACTAGAGTGTGATGGGCACACCAACCAGGGTGTGAGAGACACACTCAACCAGGGTGTGGGGGCACACAGCCGTCATTGGGAGGAACGAAGTGAGGAAGCAATCCAGACAAGGACAAGCCTCGCAATGACAGGAGGACGCGGAAAGAGCGGCTTCGCGTAACACCAGGGGAAACCTGGCCGCCGGAACCTGCCGCGTACGGGTGATCACCCAATTCTCCGCGGGCAGCACATTCTTAAAAGAACCCCGGCAAATAGATTACGAGGTTAATCTCGCCGTTTCGTGAACGCGCCGGCTCGCCTAACCAGGCCGCCCGGACACACCTAACTAGGGTGTGAGGGACACACCTAACTAGAGTGTGAGGG
>JAITEL010000106.1 GCA_031282065.1 Treponema sp. | reverse complement strand
GTGGAATAGAAGACGCAACAAAGAAGCCTGTAAAATCAACTGGCGATTTACCACTGCCGATGCCCGTATCAAACTTAAACGCCTATATCCACAGTTTAAATAGAGACTCGATACTAGGGGTCTTTTGTTCACTTTTACGCGGCAAAGGATACTTTTCCTTATTTACCATAATCCATATATATTTTATCATCATATACGTATTATGAGCGGCACGGTTCAATGCCTTGATGGATATTGAGCGTACCCTTAAACATACTATGTTCAGGAGGCAGTTATGGAATGGCGAGCAAGTCATATTCTGGTTAAAGATAAAGGTCTTGCAACAGATCTTTTGAAACGACTTAAACAGGGAGCATCCTTTGAATCTCTGGCAAGGGAATACTCTACGTGTCCATCCAAATCTTCCGGGGGAGATCTCGGCTGGTTTGGGCCGGGGAAAATGGTGGCCCCTTTTGAATCCGCGGTTAAACGGCTTTCCCCCGGCTCGGTGGGGGATGTGGTGCAGACCCAATTTGGTTACCATATTATCAAATGTACCGGACGTAAAGACTAAGCCAAAGGGCTTGGCTTATGAAGCCAGGAGTGGAGGAGTCACATGGCAGATGAAATGAGCAATCTCGGATCTCTTTTCCGGCTTGACTTGGCGATGAATCAGATTCAAGACCTTGATCTGCTTCTTGAGCGGATATTAAGAGAAGCGCGAAGGGTGGTCCATGCAGATGCAGGTTCAATTTACGTCAAAGAAACCCTTGGAGGAAAAGGACGACTGGCCATTAAATACGCCCAGAATGATACCCAGCAAAAGAAACTTCCTCCCGGACAAAAGCTGATCTATTCCATCTTTTCAATACCTATAAATGAGCAATCCCTGTCAGGGTATTGCGCCTTGACCGGCCGATTGGTAAATGTGCCTGACGTGTACCGCATACCCCGGGGTGCTCCCTATTCGTATGACTCCTCCTATGATATGGTGTCGGGCTACAAGACCACCTCCACCTTGACGGTTCCCCTGAAAACTACCGAAGACAAGCTCCTGGGGGTTATTCAGATGATCAATGCCACTGACGAGGCTGGTAATTGGGGGCCTTTTTCCAAGGAAGATGAAGCCCTCATAAGCGACTTTGCCTTCAATGCCGCTATCGTGCTCCAGCGGGCGTATATGAACCGGGTTATGATACTGAGGATGATAAGGTTATCAGAACTGCGGGATCCTAAGGAGACGGGCCCCCATGTAAACCGGGTTGCCGGGTATGCAGTGGAGATGTACGATCGGTGGGCCTATCATCATAAGGTACCGGAACAGGAACGGGAGAAATTCAAGGATGCCTTTAAGATAGGGGCCATGTTTCATGATGTGGGAAAGGTAGCCATCTCTGATTTAATCCTCAAGAAACCTGCCCGCTTTACCTCTGAGGAATACGATATCATGCAGCGCCATACCCTCTATGGGGCGGATCTGTTTGGAGACCCCCAGTCTTCCCTGGATATCATTGCCCGTGATGTGGCCCTTAATCATCACGAG
Source organism: Treponema sp. (assembly GCA_031282065.1). Taxonomy (GTDB): domain Bacteria; phylum Spirochaetota; class Spirochaetia; order Treponematales; family Breznakiellaceae; genus JAIRLU01. The sequence continues at coordinate 13,243 of JAITEL010000106.1, read as the reverse complement.
AATTGGGACGGCTCAGGCTATCCAGGTTGGCTGGATCCGGTGAGTAAGGAGCCTATAAGAAATCACCAGGGCAAGATGCTGGGTAAGAAGGGGGAGGAGATTCCCTTAACCGGCCGTATTGTGGCCATTGCAGATGTTTTTGATGCCCTGTGTTCTAAACGGGTGTATAAAGACCCCTGGTCTAAAGAAGCCGCTTTAGCCGAGATTCATCACTTAGCAGGTACCAAATTTGATCCTGAACTGGTAGAGATTTTCTTTGAGATCTTCCCCCACATCGAACATGTCCAGGATCTCTATCCTGAGTCTGGAATTAGCTAAAAACCTCCTGGGCTTCGAGGTAGTTCCGTATCAGCTTTCCTTGCCGGGTGGGAGCATTTCCCCCGTATCTTCGGAAGAGGGATGGCCCGGACTAGAGCTGAAAAGAAACATAGCTTACAGCAATACCCGGTGATATGCGTATTCCTATGTCCATATACCGGAAACGGGTATCCTTTTCATAGGCTACACTAGTAAAGGTACCGGTATAGGTGGAGGACCACCATCTACCAAGATGGAGGAGCGCCACCTGCCAAGGCGGCCCGGTCCTGGACGGCAAACGATCGGGTAACCGGTCTTTTTTCTTTTATGGATACGACTATGGTTCCCTCAGGCAGGCATTTCTACCGGAGGGAGTGCAGGTTTCCCCGGCCGGATGTTACGTGCGGCCATGCGGTGGCTTGTATTTTGGGTGGAGACTTCCTATACTGAGGCCGTGATTTATATATGTATATTCCTGGGAGGGGCGAGAGGATAATGGCGCTTATGAGCTGTCAAAATCTTGCCTTTGCCTATGACGGGACTGTGGTGGTTCAAGGGATCAACCTGGAAGTGTATACCGGGGATTATCTTTGCATAGCCGGCGAGAATGGTTCCGGTAAGAGCACCCTCATGAAAGGTATGCTCGGTCTGCTGCCCCCCCAGCGGGGAAGCATTACCCTGGGAGAGAGGCTTACATCCAATGAAATCGGCTACCTTCCCCAGCATACCGCAGCACAGCGGGATTTTCCTGCCGGGGTTTATGAAGTGGTCTTATCAGGACGCCAAGGGAGACGGGGAAGCCGGCCTTTTTATTCCAAACAGGATAAAGCGGCAGCAGAGGAAAATCTCAGCCGCCTGGGGATCCGGGAACTGCGCAAGAGCTGTTACCGGGAACTGTCCGGCGGTCAGCAGCAGCGGGTCCTCCTGGCCCGGGCCCTGTGTGCGGCCCAGAAGCTGCTGCTCTTGGACGAACCTGCCTCAGGGCTTGACCCTTTGGCGAGCACGGACCTGTACCGCTTAATTGCCCGGATAAACCAGGAGACGGGAATCGCGGTGGTGATGATCTCCCACGATATTAAGCGGGCCCTCAGCCATGCACGGCGTATACTCCATATACAGGGGGCTCCCCTCTTCCTGGGAAGCACCGAAGCCTATGCCCAATCCCCTTTAGGAAAACAATTTCTGGGAAACTCCCCGGAGGAACCGCATGGATAAAATTGAGCTTGTGCTGATTTTACGGGATATGTTCTCTTATACCTTCATAGTCCGGGCAGTGCTGGTGGGCTTTCTGGTTTCCCTCTGCGCCAGCCTCTTGGGGGTGAGCCTGGTCTTGAAACGCTACTCCATGATAGGGGACGGCTTGTCCCATGTGGGCTTCGGCGCCCTGGCCATTGCCGGCGGCCTGAACCTGGCGCCCCTCACGGTGTCTATTCCCATTGTGGTTTTGGCGGCCTTTCTCCTCTTGCGCTTGAGCGAAAACGCCCGGATCAAGGGGGATGCCGCGATTGCCCTGATCTCCACCGGGGCCTTGGCCATCGGGGTGGTGGTGATTTCCATGACCACCGGCATGAACACGGATGTATGCAACTACCTCTTTGGCAGTATCCTGGCCATGAGTAAGCGGGATGTGTATCTGAGCATCACCCTGTCGGTGATAGTATTGACCTTGTTTATCCTTTTCTACCATAAGATCTTCGCGGTAACCTTTGACGAAACCTTTGCCAAGGCAACCGGCACCAAGACCGGGATATACAACATGCTCATCGCCTTTTTGACCGCGGTTACGATTGTCTTAGGGATGCGGATGATGGGGGCCCTCCTGATCTCAGCGCTTATCATCTTTCCTGCCCTCACCAGTATGCGCCTGTGCAAGCGTTTTAAGACCGTTACCCTCTGTTCTGCTTTTGTTTCGGCGGGCTGTTTCCTCCTGGGGGTGATTATCTCCTATATCTATGCTACGCCCACCGGGGCCAGTGTGGTCATCGTCAATATAGCCGCCTTTCTGGTGTTTTGGGCTATTCATGGAATCCGTACACAGTCCAGAAAGGAGTAGCTTATGGGGGGGGCCGAAGGGCACCCAAGCCCCCCGGCATTGTGTCCAGGCCATCGCGCTCTAGAAGCAAAGGGCGGACTTATATTAGTAAGGAAAATACAACTAGTAAGGAGCATGAAACCATGAAACAGATAGGAAGATACCCCCGATCAGCAGGGCTATGCCTCGCGTTGACCCTGGGTATGCTGGGACTGAGCGGATGTACCGGCAAGCAGGGTTCGGCCTTATCAGGACGGACCAACAAGAACGGCACCGCCGGGGTTATCCTCCCTGGGGCCGGAGCCGGTTCCGGCGGGCTTGTGGTCGCTGAATCCCCAGGGCTTGCAGCAGGAGGAGAGGCGGTTCCGGTTTTGTCTGGGGATACCCAGGAGGCCTCTAAGCGGCTGGTCAAGGTGGACCCCAAATACCAGGCCAATCAGGGGATCCTAGAGATTAAGGAAAAGATGTTCATTGCCCAAACCAATGATGTCTATCTCAACCCCGAGGATTATCTGGGGAAAACCATTAAAGTGGAGGGCCTTTTCCAGACCCAATCCTATTCCAGTACCGAGCCGCCCTACTATTTTGTGATTCGCTATGGGCCTGGGTGCTGCGGAAATGACGGAAACGCGGGCTTTGAGGTGATGTGGGAACATGAGGACGGGATCTATCCTGCAGAGAACGACTGGGTCGAGGCTATCGGCGTACTGGGGGCCTATGAGGAAGATGGCTACCCCTATATCTGCATCAGCCTCTCGTCTTTGAAGGTCTTGGAGACCCGGGGGCAGGAGTTCGTTACCCAGTAAAGGGCGCCGGGGAAACGTGAAATCTACAAACCTTACAGGCAAGGGCCCTGGGGCCCGGGAGCACTACGACGTCTTACACGCTGAACGGTCCCTTCCTGAGGATGACCGGGACGCGTCTTTGCGTCCCCAGAACCTCCAGGAATTTCTGGGCCAGGCAGCGCTCAAGGAAAACTTGAGCATCTTCATTGCCGCGGCTAAAGAACGCAAGGAAAGCCTGGATCATCTCTTTTTGTTTGGCCCTCCAGGATTGGGCAAGACCACCCTGGCCCAGGTAGTAGCCCATGAGTTGGGAGCGGACTTTAAGGTTACCTCTGCGCCGACTCTGGATAAGCCCAAGGACCTTGCCGGGATACTCACCACCATAACCGATAAGACGGTGTTCTTTATTGATGAGATACACCGGCTCAAGCCTGCTATGGAAGAGATGCTCTACACCGCTATGGAGGACTATGCCTTGGACTGCATCATAGGCCAAGGCTCCCACATCAGGACCATCCGCATCCCCATACCGGCCTTCACCCTGGTGGGAGCCACGACCAAGGCAGGGAATGTCTCAAGCCCCCTGGTAAGCCGCTTTGGCATAAGCTGCCGTTTCTCCTTTTATGAACAGGAGGATATGGAAGCCATCATCCGCCGTTCCGCGGGGATACTCCAGGTTTCTATAGACCCTGAGGCTGCACGGCTCCTTGCAAAGGCCTCCCGCGGTACGCCCCGGGTGGCAAACCGGCTGCTTCGGCGTATGCGCGATTTTGCCCAGGTCCTGGGGGGCCCTGCCTCTTCCATCACCCCCCAGGTGCTGCGGCAAGGGCTCACCCGGCTTGAGATAGACCCCTTGGGCCTTGAACAGTACGATAGGGAGATCCTGCGCACCATCATTGAACGGTACAAGGGAGGCCCGGTCGGGGCGGAGACCCTCGCCATATCCGTGGGCGAGGCCGTGGATACCCTTGAGGACTACTATGAACCCTACCTCATCCAATCGGGGCTGCTTCAGCGTACGCCTCGGGGCCGTATCGTAACGGATCTTGCCTATGAGCACCTCAAGATTCCAAAGCCCGTGAGCCAGGATAAAGATGAACCTAAGGGATTTTTCTTTTGAATTACCGGAACAGCTCATTGCCCAGTTTCCCCCTGAAGTACGGGGAAGCAGCCGGCTCATGGTGCTGGACCGCTCGACGGGGAAGCGCCTTCACCGGCAGGTGACGGATCTGCCTGCACTTTTGGAACCGGGCACGCTCCTGGTGTTCAACAATTCCAAGGTCCGCAAGGCCCGGGTTGTGGGGGTCTCCACGCCCGGGGCAAGGCCGGTGGAATTTCTCCTTTTGAAACCTTTAGCCCAGGATAACCGTACCTGGCTCACCATGAGCAAACGCTCCAAGCGTCGTCCTGTGGGAAGCCGCTACGTCTTTGAGGATGGCCGGGAAGGGGAGATTACCGGGGAAGCCGGGGCTTATCGGCTGCTGAGCTTTGAGCCTCCGGTGGATGAGGGCTGGTTTGAGCGCTACGGTCAGGTGCCTCTGCCGCCCTACATCAGGCGGGAAGCGGGGAGCCTTGACCAGGAGCGCTATCAGACGGTGTATGCGAAACCTATAGGCTCTGTGGCCGCGCCTACCGCGGGCCTGCATATTACCCGGGAACTCCTTGCAGTTCTGGCCCGGCAGGGGATAGACTGGGTCTTTATCACCCTTCATGTGGGATTGGGAACCTTCCTGCCGGTACGGACCGAGCGCATTGAGGAGCACCACATGCACGAGGAGGTTTTCACCATTGATGCGGAGAGCGCCCGCAGGATTACCCAAGCCAAGGCCGAAGGCCGAAAGATCCTTGCGGTAGGGACCACCAGTGTGCGGACCCTGGAATCGGCCTGGAAGCAGGGAAGCATTGAGCCGGGAACCGGTTCTACGGCGCTTTTTATCTATCCCGGCTACACCTTCAAGGTGGCGGATGCCCTGTTTACCAACTTCCATACCCCTGAATCAAGCTTGCTCATGCTGGTTTGCGCCTTTGCAGGCCGGGAATCCCTACTGGCCGCGTACCGGGAAGCAGTCCACGCGGGGTATCGCTTCTATAGTTATGGGGACGCCATGCTCATCTCATAACAAGAGCGGTTTATGCTGTAGGTGAGGTATGAGCAGAAAGCGCAGAACTATCGGGCCTTTGGGCGCCCCTGATACATGATTAAGGGATGTAGCCTAAAGCTCAGCCCAGCTTCCCATCGGTAAAACGGAGGATTGCCTCAAGGACCCCTCCGGCAATGGATAGAGCCTTATCTGATACGGTAAAACAATGGGCTCTTTCGCAGCGCGGATCCACATCTCCCACTTTCATCCCCCGGGTAACGGGAATACCCTGGGGCAGTATTCCCCGCAGTATACCCGTTAAGCCGGAATACACCGGGAAGCCTGAAACCGCAGCCACCAGTTCATCCTTTTGCACCCTATCTCCAATATGCTTATGAGGCTCAAATATACCCGCTACAGGAGCACGGAGCAGGCGATCCACAGTGTATCCCCCGATATCTCCGGGAATCCCCGTATTCGGTAACGCAGAGCCCTGGGTAATGACCCGGCCAATCCAATGGCCGCGCATGGTTTCAATCACCGCATGACAATCGAGCCCCGCGGTAAACCCCGGACCTACCCCGATTACCACCTTCGCATCGTCGATACGGGTACCGAGGTTCCTTTTCGCGATAATCCCATCAACTACTACGTCTGGAGTAAACCGTTTCACCGAGTTTCCTGGAGGATCCACAAAGACCGGGATGCATCCTCGCGCAAGGGCTTCCCGCATAGCAGCTTCATCTTGTACCAAGAGGGCACGAACATCCTCTACGCTTGCCTTGCCCTGTATAACCGCCTCAGAGAAAGAAACGCTTCTTCGGACTGCCGTTGGAAAGGCGATCTCGGTCATCACTATCGTAAAATGAGCATGAAAAAGCCGCAGGGCGATACCTGAGGCAATATCCCCTGCTCCTTTGATTAGCACCAGCATACGCGTCATCCTTTTAGATTTTTATACCCATAGGGTGTATAGGTAACAACAAAGAGCTTCCTTCACAATCTCCAGATAGCGCCGCCTGAGTTTCCTGCGGGCATCCCTCGCCGTGAACTGCCCGGCTACATCCTGCTCGTCCGCCTGCGCTGCGCTAACAGGCCTGATTAGCAATCTCTGTATACATAGTATCAAAGTCTGTGCGAAGGCTTTCTATGGATTTTGATAGTTCAAAATATGCTGTATGATAATCACGAAAATCTATTCCTCTGATTTTGGTTTCTACATCATATTCTCCTAAAGCAGTATCCAGAAAAATATATGCTAAATCCGTAACTATATCCGGCTTGTCATCAAAGCCTTTTATAAAAAGAATAAGTCCAATTTTGTTTCCATCGGGAAACAATACATATTTTATATTCTCAGGATATAAGGTAAAATCCTGTATGGTTATAACACATGAAATATCTCCTCTTTGCCGGAATTTCTGTATGTTCCATTGACGCAATACCGGTTTTGCATCAAACAGTTTTTCTACAAAGGGAAACGCCTCCTGGATTCCATCGGCACTAATGGTAAAGTCTCTTTTTGTATTAGTTGGGCCAAATTCAAAGGTCAGATTTTCGTTGATTTTGTGCAATTCCTTATGCAGTTTATCCAGTATCTCCGTATTATTTTCATAATACCATAATGCTTCGGAATGGTTCTCAAACCATTTCCAAAAGGCATGGTATTTATTTTGAAAAATCATACCAGGTTACTCCCATGCCATTGTATTCTGCCGCTAATAAAGAACCCTTTGTCCTGCGGTCTTGCCTGGGCACGCGTCCTTGAGCGGAACATACGTCAGTGCTCAGGGTTCGCTCCTTTTTAGGGGCTGGATTACGGCTTGGGTATAGACAACCCAGGTCCGGCCGTCCATAACCAAGGTCCGGCCGTCTATAACCAAGGTCCGGTCGTCCATAACTAAAGCCCGGTCGTCCATAAGCAAGGTTCAGTCGTCCATAACTAAAGCCCGGTCGTCCATAACTAAAGCCCGGTCGTCTATAACTAAGGTCCGGTCGTCTATAACCAGGGTCCGGTTGTCCATAAGCAAGGAGAGCGCTTCTCTTAAAACGGCGTTTATAGGCTTCCATTTTTTCTCTCGGTTATACCCGGTTCTGCTTCCCGGAAATCTCGTCTATATGGACTTTCCATACCCCGGTTCGGGAGAGCTGCCGGGCTATGGCCGTATCAAAGCCCTCCATAGCTGCCGGGGTATACCGCAGACACAGCAGGCGCAGGGCGTGGATTTTTTCATCCTCCCGGGACACGGCTTCCGCGGTGCCAAAGACCACCGCGCTGGTGTATTCCATGGTGAACCTGCCTTCCGGTATACGGGTCTCCCCCACACAACAAAGGCATACCCGGTTCTGGGCGCTCATATTGTCGATTTTCCGGCCTTCCCGGGCGCTGTGGAAATACACCCACTGCCCTTCCCGTACTATGGAAAGAGGAATACCGTAGGGGCTTCCATCCGCATTGACCGTTGCCAGAACCGCGTACTTACAGCGGTCAATCACCGCCTCTGCAAAATCCCGGGGCATTTCCCGATCTTTTCTCCGCATACCCAGTCTCCTTCATCTTCTCCAGGTCATGATTGTTCTTTTTTTAGTATACTACCCTATGGCGCCACGCTGCGCCAGCCTATCTGAACAGGCCCGGTATGTTCTATACTATCTTCATGCACAACAGTCACAGCCTCCAGGGGATGGATCCTGCACAAATCAAGGTCTTTGCCCTGGATTTAGACGGTACTTGTCTCGGACGCGACGCTTCCCTCAGCGATCGGACGATCCGCGCCCTCAAAACCTGCCTTCACCGGGGTATCCAGGTGATCCTTTGTACCGGCCGTTCTATAGACGCCGCGGAACCCTACCGCCTGGCCCTGGGCGCCCAGGGGCCTATGGTGTATTTCAACGGCGCGCAAGTGGTGGATATGCCCTCTGAAAAGCGGGTGCAGGCCACCCTCCTCAGCCTTGAGGTGGTGGCCTACTGTGTGGACCTCTCCCGGAGCATGGGGCTCTATTACCAGGTGTATTTTCCAGGGACTCTGGAACACCCCCGGGGCTTCCTCATGACAGAACACCCAGGCCCGGAAACCGGGATGTACCGTACGCATACGGGCATACAGGCGATGACGGGAGACCTGAAACAGGCCCTGGCCCAACCCGGTCTTAAGGGCTGCGTGAAAGGCATGTTTATCTCAGAGCCCTTGTTCCACGAGGAGATCCGCGCGCACTTGGAAGCGCGTTTTGGCAGGACTATCTATATAGCCCGAACCTGGAGAACCTTTCTGGAGATTATGGATGCCGGGGTTTCCAAAGGCACGGGCCTGCGCTGCGCCCTGGCATACCAGGGGCTTCAAGACGCTCAGGTTATGGCCTTCGGCGACGAAGAGAACGACCTCCCCCTGTTTGCGCAGGCCACCTATACCGCGGCTCCGGCCAATGCCAAGGAATCGGTCCTCCGGGCTGCGGATATGCACTTCGGCCCCAATACCGAGGATGGATTGGCGGTATTCCTTGAGCAGTGGTTCGGATAGACCCGGTTATGCCTCCTCCATTAAAGGCTCCTGCGCAATCTCTTGCAATACGTGTGCAAGAGGGGGTATAGTTCCTACACTTAGTGGGTTGCCTACCTATACGGCGCTTTGCGGAGTGCGGAAGAAAAAAGCTCTTCCCGGTCATCTGAAAAGGGCTGCATATATAGCCCCACCCTCTCTATTTTGTTATTAAGAGGTTATGCCATGATTACTAAAGCCGCTTTACGCAAAGAGATGAAACAGCGTCTGGAATCCCTTCCCCCGCAGCAGTTTCATGAAGAAGGGCTGCAGCTTGCTTCCCGTATACGGAGCCTGCCCCTGTGGTCAGCACAGGAAACCCTCTTGTTCTACCTTTCCATGAACCTTGAGATTGACACGGAACCACTTTTGGAGCGCGCATTTTTGGATAAGAAACGGGTTTTTGTCCCCAAGGTTGCCGGGGAGGACCTGCATTTCTTTCGTATATATACCCTCTCTGGCCCGTGGCACTATGGGGCCTTTTCCATTCGGGAGCCGCAAACGGATAAGCCGGAGGATCTCCTGAAACCTGAAGACTTTCCCGCCCTGATTATCGTACCGGGCGTGGCCTTTACCAAAGCAGGGGAACGGATGGGGCATGGAAGAGGGTATTACGACCGTTTTTTCGAATCTCTGGACAAGCAGGGTGTATCCTATGCTACCTTGGGTATCTGCATGGAAGCCCAGATCGTTCCTGAAGTTCCCACGGAACCGTGGGATAAAAAAATGGACGCCCTCTGTTTTGGCGGGAACAGCCAGCCGCTATAGCCGGCTCTTTGCTGACGGACGCCCCTACAAAATGCTCTGCAAAAACTGCCGCGTGCGGTCATGCACCGGATTCGTGAACAGGCTGCGGGGAGGCCCGATTTCCAGGATGGCGCCCTCGAACATGAAGACCACCTGGTCCGCTACTTCCCGGGCAAAACCCATTTCATGGGTTACCACCAGCATGGTCATCCCCGCAGTGGCCAGTCCTTTCATAACCGCCAGGACCTCCCCCACTAATTCGGGATCCAGCGCGGAGGTAGGCTCGTCAAAGAGCATGATCTTAGGCTCCATAGCCAGGGCCCGGGCTATGGCCACCCGCTGCTGCTGTCCCCCGGACAACTGGGCAGGGTAGGCGCCGGTCTTATCCCCCAGGCCCACCCGATCAAGCAGGGCGGCTGCCTTATCCCGGGCTTCTTTCACGGGCATCTTCCGTACATGAACCGGGGCAAGCATCACGTTTTCCATGACCGTCTTATGGGGGAAGAGGTTGAAGCGCTGAAACACCATGCCCACCTCAAGGAGCGCGGTAGTGCGCTCATGGGCGGTCATTTTCACCTGGTTCACCCCGTCCACACAATCAAAGAGCAGGGTATCCTCAATATAGATCTTGCCTTGGTCTATCTTTTCCAGGCGATTGAGAGAGCGCAAATAGGTGGACTTCCCCGCTCCTGAAGGCCCGATGATACACACCACTTCCTGCTGCGCCACCTCAAGGGAAACCTCTTTGAGGACTTGCAGATCCCCGAAAGCCTTACTCACCCCTACGGTCTTTATCATTGCCATTAGCCTATCCCTCCGCGGTGTTGCCTATTCATAGACGGAATACTTCTTTTCCATCTTATGAAACACCAGGGTAAATACCGCGGTGATGATAAGGTAGAGTACCATGGCAGGAATATACACCAAGGCCGAGGCAGTGGAAGAAGAGATGGACCGGGTAACCTTGGTGATATCCGACAGCGCGATGATCGAAACCAGGGACGCGTCCTTTAGCACCATGATAAACTCATTGCCCACCGGCGGAATGAGGCGCCGTATGGACTGGGGCACAATAACCAGCCGCATGGTCTGGCTATAGGACATGCCCAGGGCACGGGAAGCCTCGAATTGGCCTTTATCAATGCTCTGGATAGCGGCCCGGATTATCTCCGCACAATAGGCCGCGGAATTAAGTCCAAAGGCGATAAAGGCCGCGATGAACCGGTTGTTGATGGTTAAAAGAGGGGTGATCTCCGGGAGCCCATAGTAAATGAAATAAAGCTGCATAAGCAAGGGGGTCCCCCGGAAAAAGAACACATACGCTTTGCAACAACGGTTGAGGACAGGGTTTTTGGCCATTTCCCCCAGGGCCAGGAATAAACTGCCTACCAAGCCTGCGGAAACCGCCAGGAGGGTGAGCAGGATGGTGATCCGCGCTCCGTCCAGAAGCGGAGGAATCCATGTAATAATTTTTTCTAAAGGACTCATACTGGTTTCATCTTCCTTCTTTCATAAGCGGGCTTTGCTTGAGATGCACCACCCCGTGCCCCCTTAATCCCGTGCAGCGGACACCATATCCATTTTGAAGATATCCTGAGAGATTTTCCGCATGACCCCTTCGGCAAAAAGTTCGTCCAGGGCCTTGTCTAAAACCGCGGTCAGGGCATCGTTGCCTTTTTTCAAGCAAATGCCGAATTTTTCTTCTGCCGTGCCTTGCCAGACGATTTCAAAAGGACTGTCTGGAGGCGCGATGTAATCAAAGGCCACCAGGCTGTCACAGACAACCGCATCCACCCGGTGATTCCGTAACTCGTCAAAACAATTGAGCACCTTATCGTATTCATAGGGGGTGAATTGGACGCCCTTTCTTGCCAGGCCGGTCATGTAAATATCCGAGGTGGTTTCCGCTTGATAGGCGACCCCCTCACCGGCGATTTCTTCAGGGCTCCGGGCCGTTACTGAGGACCCTTTCAAGAGCACCATGGCCTGGGCATTGCCGATATAGGGCTTGGTAAAGTTGTGAGCTGCCAGCCGTTCTTCGGTGATGGTTACCGAAGACATGATCACATCGTACTTACCGGTGTTCACCCCGGCAAAGATGCCGTCCCAGGCAGTATCCACGAACTTCACCTTGAGCCCTAACTTGGCGGCCAAGGCATTGGCCAATTGGACATCAAAGCCGATAGGGGTCTTGCCGTCAACGTCAAAGTATTCCATGGGAGGATAGCCGATTTCCATCCCCACCGTGAATACCCCCGGTTCCAGGGTTAAACCGCCGGACTGCTGTTGTTTTGCGCCTCCGGCAAACAAGCCGCCGCTTATGAGCAGCCCTAGGACTGCCATAAGTACCATTTTCTGTCGTATCATAAGTTTTTCCTCCTGCTTAGCCTCCTCTGTATCGAGAGGGCCCGCATATCTCCAATAGACTTAAATAGTATACCCTTTTATTTTTTTTTCTGTCAATAAAACCTTCGGTATCATGGTATGTTTATACGGTATTTTCCAGAAAATTTGAATATATATACCAAGGCTTTCCTCTTAGCGCGGTTATACGCTTTTAAGCTAATAAAGGCCCCCGGCAGCTGTTTATATAACGTGAGTTTGATGGGGAAAGGAGAGAAGCGAGGGTAGCTTCCGAACTGAGAAGCATCGGTTCTTTTCCTCTTGTCGAACGCACGCTATAGACTATAGGTTGCATGACCAGCCCCTCTTGAGTATAGTTATCTATGCCTCAAGTGCCATGAACCATGCGCTACGGAATTGGGGGACGGGGAGCCTTACTCCATAGGGGTTTGCCGTACATACTGAAGAAGGAGTTTACGCAAAGAACAGGATATGCAAAAAGCGATAGATGCTTGTACAAAGGAGCCTTTTATTATAGAAGGGGAGATCTTGGTGAAGTACTCAGGAGAGGAGGATGCACCGGTGATCCCCAAAGGGATTAGCGAGATTGGGAAAGATGCCTTTTATGGAGTCAAACTGCGTTCCCTGGTCATCCCTGAAGGGCTTACGCGTATCGGGGAATACGCCTTTGCCCATACGAAACTGACCACGGTGCATATCCCTGCCTCGCTTATCTCGATTGGGGAAGGGGCCTTTGCCATCAAGAACCTCAAGGCCATTACCGTATCAAAGGAAAATCCCTGCTTTACCGGCGTGGAGGGGATATTGTTTGATAAGTCCCTGCAAACCCTCTTGATGTATCCCCGGGGTAAAGAGGGGGACCACTATAAGATCCCTTCTGTGGTGCGCCTTATCGGGGATAACGCCTTTGCCGAGACCCAGATAAGTTCGGTAAACATTCCCCGGGGCTTGGGCCTTATCGGGAATTACGCCTTTACCCATACCAACTTAAGCTCGGTGAGCATCCCCAGCAGCGTGAGCAAGATAGGGACCCATGCGTTTGCCTTCTGTAAGCAGCTTATCAAAGTTGAGCTTTCCCGTATATGCAAGGTACACCGGGAAGCGTTTATTGCCAGTCCCGTACAGCTGCGGTACCGGGATTAGTCCCGGTATTCGCTCAAGGAGCTAGGGATACTCCGGTACAGAGGAATGCATCATCAAACTGAAGCTCTTGCATTGAGATGCTGCCCACGGTTCAGGGTATGAACAGCTTGCAGATGCATTAAAAGGAGAAGCCCCTGTATGCTAGGGCGTGTTCACACGACGTAAAGTGATAACTGTGAGCGCCACATAAATAACCGCAGTGAACATGATGTCAAGTTTGTCATAACGGGTACAAACCCGGCGGTATCCCTTTATACG
>JAITEL010000054.1 GCA_031282065.1 Treponema sp. | reverse complement strand
GAAGTGCCTTTAACCGGGCCCGCCTTTATTCCCATCGAGATTGTCGATGACAGGGAAGGCCGGGGGGACGCCTGGCTGGCGGTGCTCCACACCTTCCGGGGAGGGGCCGCCGGTCCGGGGGAGTTGGTTTTCCCTTGTCCAAGGTCCTTTCAAGACATTTAATATCCCCCCACCTTATTCTAAACTTGACCCACAATTTTCTCTCTGGTGTGCTATACTTCCCCTCAAAGCCGAGAACTCTGGGAGGGGAATATGGCAACAGGGCAGTATTTTAACCTGGAAGAAGAATTTGCGGGGCTGGATTTTCATTCTGTCCGCCTTGAACAACGGTTTGTCAGGACTATGGAAACTTTGGTACAACGACCGGATGCGTCAATCTGGGAAGCAAGCGAAAACCGGGCCGAAGCTAAAGCTATCTACCGGATGCTGGGGAATGAGGACTTTGACCGGCAGGAGATTATCAGAGCACACCGGGAAGCGACGATACGGCGGATGGTCAGGTATGGCGGTCCCATTCTGGCGGTTCAGGATACTACGGGAGTAAATTATAACACTCACCTGAAAACCGAGGGGATAGGGTATATCAGCGACAAGACCCTGGGGGTTAATGTCCATAGCTGCCTGGCAGTTACCAGTGACGGGCTGGTTTTGGGGGTCTTGGACCAGGCAGGGTACAACCGGGAAGAACCCCGGGATGAGTCGGCAAGTCATGAGAGCAAGAAAGTACGGCCGATAGAGGAGAAAGAGAGTTTCAGGTGGCTGGAAACGCTGGAGCGGAGTACGGCGGATATTCCCGAAGGGGTCAAGGTGATAACGGTCTGCGACCGCGAGGGGGATATGTATGAATTGTTTGCCAAGGCCCAATCATTGAAAGAACCGATACTCATCAGGATAGTGCAAAACCGGATGACGGTAGAAAACAAACGGATACTGGACGAGATACGGAAGAAACGATGCCAGGGGAGGGTTGAAGTACGGCTTCCCCGGGACAGCCGGTGCAGCATACCGGAGCGGGAAGCGGTATTGCAGGTACGGTATGCAACGTATACGGTCAAGCGGCCGCATATTCTCAATCCGGTTAAGACATTGCCGGATGGTATAGATTTGCAGGTTATCTATGTGAAGGAAGAAAAACCGCCCAAAGGGAAAGAAGGGATAGAATGGTTTCTGGCGACCAGTGAACTGGAAAGCGGTCTCGAGGAAGCGTATGAATATGTAGGGTACTACATGCAGCGGTGGAAGATAGAGCGCTTTCATTATGTACTTAAGAGCGGGTGCGGGATAGAGAAGCTGCAGGAGCGGAGCATAGATAAAACCATGATACTTATCCTAATGTACTCAATAATAGCGGTGACGATACTGAACATGACCTATGCGGCCCGGCTTACGCCTGAGTTACCTTGTTCTCTGGTATTGGGAGAAGAAGAATGGAAATTGCTGTATTGCGTGGCGAATAAGAGAAAGAAGGAGCCGAAGAAACCATACACGATAAAAGAAGCGATAGATTATCTGGGATGTGTGGGAGGGCCGAAACGGGCGCCGAGTGACGGACCTCCCGGAGTAAAGACGGTGTGGATAGGGCTGATGAAGTTATATATTCTGTTGGCTTACCGGGAGTACCTCACATGATTCTGTGGGTCAAGTTTAGCCCTTGGGGGGATTTTTATTTCTACTTCCCCATCTACGCTTACCCCGGCCTCTATTTCCCTCATGCTTACCCGTGTTTCTTCCGGCATACTACCGTCTGGTTCATTACCGGCAGATAATATACCGGTTGATACTACATACACCACGAGGCCACCGCCTCCCTTGACCCGGAAAACGAGACGGAGATACAGCGGGCCATCGGAGCGCTCGTCAAAGGCAGAACCCTTGTCATGATCGCCCACCGGCTCAAACCCGTGGTGTACGCCGACCGGATCATCGTACTGGACAAGGGGAGGATCGTCGAACAGGGAAAACACGACGACCTCTTGGCGGAGAAGGGCCTCTATGCAAAGTTATGGGATTTACAGCAATCCTCCGATGGGTGGCGGATATAAGGCACGGTAAACCTTCTGCTATGGCTTATACGCTAGTTACTATGCCTGAAAGACTGCCGGAGTATACCGCAGGGAAAGTTCTCCCTTAAAGAGGCCTATTAGACGCTCATGCCGGGGGGAGGACATTTCTATTGTAACGTGACAGGAGGCATACTGATGATTGCAGGAATCCCATACCGGTACTATACTAAAGAGCATTAATGCCTATGATTGACCCATTTAACCGGACCATCGACTATATGCGGATTTCCATAACCGACCGGTGTAATCTTCGGTGCGTGTATTGTATGCCTCAGAAATTCCGCAGTCTCCCTGAAACCGACATCTTGAGTTATGAGGAAATCTTGCGGGTCTGTACCGAGGCTGCGTCCCTGGGGATACACTTCATTAAGATCACCGGAGGAGAGCCCTTGCTCCGGGAAGGGGTTTCGGACCTGGTGAGGCAGCTTAAGCATACCCCGGGGATCCGCAAAGTAAGCCTCACCACCAACGGGGTGCTCCTGAGCCGCTATCTTGATGCCTTGTGCGCTGCGGGTATTGACGGGATTACCATTAGCTTGGACAGCCTTGATGCTGAGCGATTCAGACTAACTACCGGCTACAATAGCTTGGATACCATTATCCAAGGGATACACGAAAGCCTGAGCCGTACTATTAAGGTAAAGATCAACGCGGTGCTTATGGATAACGGCGGGGGGCTGCAATCGCAATGGAGGGACTTAGTGGAACTAGCCAGGGCTTTGCCCCTGGATGTACGGTTTATCGAGATGATGCCCATAGGATACGGCAGGATATTCAAAGCAGTAGCCCATGATAGGATACTTCAGGGACTTCATGAGACCTATGCAGGGATTAGGGAAGATAGGGCTTCCCGGGGAGCAGGCCCTGCGGTGTACTATCGTATCCCTGGTTTTAAGGGAGCGATTGGCTTCATCAGTGCCCTCAGTCATAGGTTTTGCCGCACTTGTAACCGCATCAGGCTTACTGCAGAAGGTATGGTAAAACCC
Organism: Treponema sp.; assembly: GCA_031282065.1. GTDB lineage: Bacteria > Spirochaetota > Spirochaetia > Treponematales > Breznakiellaceae > JAIRLU01. The sequence goes on along the minus strand of JAITEL010000054.1, from coordinate 1,713 downwards.
TGTTTGTGCTATGCTTCCGGTATAGACCTCAAAGCCATACTCCGAGACCCGGCTAAGACCAACGAAGCGGTATGCCAGGCGCTTAAAGAAGCTGTAGCCATGAAACCCGCGGCTCATTGCTTTATCCCGAGCCCTCAAGCCCCCGAAGGTTCCTTGGAAAAGCGGGCTATGGTTGCTATTGGCGGCTAAACTAGGGAAGTTAGGTATCGGTCTTGTCGAGGTAATAGCGCTCGAATACATGCTGCACCTCCTTCTGACATTCCTGTAAGAAGGCATAGTGCTTTTCTAAAAAGGCCCGGCCCTTATCGGTAAGGTAGGCCTCACCGCCCCCTTTGCCCCCTTGATGGCGGACGGTAAGCGGAAACCCAATCCAGGTTTCCAGACCTTTGAGCAGTTTCCAACCCTTACTGTAGGACATCTCCATCGTTTCACACGCGTGACGAACATTACCGGTCTGCTTAATGGCCATCAACAGCTTTATCATCCCAGGGCCGCAAAAAGATTCCTCTGCTCCGGGAGTAACCAAAAAAACCTTTGCCAGGGGCTTTACCTTTTTTTCCAGTAGACCGAAGGAATCTCCCGATTGTTTTTTATCTGCCATATGTTACCTCATTTCCCTTTTTCTTTACTAGATGATGTATTGCTCTACTGTATAGTATAATATAAAGAAACCGTCGGGGCAGAGCTTTTTCACCGGTTAGTCCTGCGCTGCTGAGGGCTTCCAGGAATGTATCTTTTCAAGCCGGGCACGGGCTTTTTCCTCTAAGGACAACCCATAATAATTGGGAACAATGGCGGATTCAAACGTGCCGTATACCGCATTGGGCAGCACTATTCTATAGGCGCCGAAACCGTCCTTCTTGGCATCTGCCCATGCCCGTCTTTCTTGGTTTGTCCATTTTCTGGTGGTACTGTCAAAATCCTCAAGGCTGTCCCCGGCTAAAAGCAGGATATCATATCCCAATGCGCGTATGCGGTCCAGTCTTGGGTTCTTATCAGAGGTGCTTTCCTGTAAAAATACATGATCCGCATCCGCTAGGGGAAAGCCCAGGCTCTGAAGGTTCTCTATCGTACTTGCAGTGGTAGAAGCAGGACGGTTGGATATATAAAAGAGCTCAATCCCCTGTTCCCTCAGGAATAGGGCAAAGTCACGGGAGCCGGGAACCGCATCTGCTTCCCGGGCATGGCACCAGGCTTCCCAGGTATCGTTCCCCCAGGGATTTCCGGTGCATACCATCCAGGCAGCGTATTTGCTATTGTCCAAAAGGGTCTCGTCAATATCAAAGACCACCGCAGGTTTCTCCCCTAAAGGGAGGGAAGCAATATAGGCTTTCCCCGCATTAAAGGCCTGGTAACAAAGGGCAGCATATTCACCGGAATGCTGCTGCCATAAGATGCCCATTACTAAATCATGGTTGTACGGTGCTGCCGCCTCTTTTTCCTGCCGGACCTTCGGGCCTGGGGATACACAAGCAGAACACAGCAGGGCAATTACCAGATTGCCCAAGAGCCACGAGCGAACCAGGGGTTTTGTATACATAGATTCCTCCTTAATGAGTAAAACCCATAGAGAGGAATGGATCAAGGGGGCAAGGCCAGGGCTTCTGCATTTAGTTTTAAGAACAGATGAAGGGGGAGGGATCATAGTCCGAAGAAAGGAGTATGGACATAGCAAGACTGAAAGAAAAACTGGAAGGGATAGCAGACCCCCGG
>JAITEL010000019.1 GCA_031282065.1 Treponema sp. | reverse complement strand
CCCTGCTTCGCCTTTCTGGTTCTCGTAACGGCAGCAGACATAAACCGTCATGCCCGCGTCTTCCGCATCAAAGATGAGCTTCTCCTTAGCCCGCCGCGTAAACCGGTAGTGCAGAAGGCCCTTTCCGTCAGCCGGAACCTTCATCAGGTAGTGCTTGTCCGACGCCGCCTGTTCCAGGCTGGCTCCTCCGGGCGGCATGATGCCCAGATAGACCACATAGCCGTAGTCGCTTTCGGGAGCCAGCTCCAGAGTTCCCGCCAGGGGTCCCAGATGGAGCGTCATGGCGTGGGGCCCGCCGGGATAGCTCAAAGACGCCGCAGGCACGCCGTCGGGAGCGGGCGCAGGCGAGGGGTGGGTGTCCTTGGGGCGGAAGCCCAGGGCCGCCCAGTCTCCCTCGGTAAGGGGCGGTATCTTGAAATACCGATCCCGGAAGAAGCGCATCTTTGCCTCCAGAGCCTTAAACGCCTCCTGACATTCCACGGTGATGACGCGGGTCCGCTCCGCATCGTTTTGCGCCTTCTGGAGCAGGTCTTGCGCCGTGGAAGAAAGGCTCTCCAGTTCCGTAAACTCCGCCTCCGGCACTCCCCAGGCGGTCCGCCTTGCCTGGGTCAGATACAGAATCCAGCTCAGACACATTGCCAGGATTCCCGTCCGGGGGCCCGGCATCCAATCGGTGTTTTTTGCCATAGCATTCTCCTCTTTATAGTGAAACGAATATTTCATTCGTTAAAACGAATGACCTAAAAGGTGAAAGGGCTGAGTCAAAAGCTGAAACTTCTGACCCGGAAATTGAAACGAATGACTTGGGATTTGAAAATCCTGACTCAGAAATTGAAAATCCTGACCTGGGATTTGAAACTTTTGACCTGGGATTTGAAAATCCTGACTCAGAAGTTGAAAATCCTGACCTGAGATTTGAAAATCCTGACTTAAAAATTATAAGGGCTGACCTGTCCGGTACACCGAATGAGTAGCTTTGACCTAGTTTTGGGGGATGGGGATCAAGCTGCGGTTTGTCCGCATACAAAAGCGGGGAATCAGTTAGGTACTTGACACACCGTCTTCTTAATAAAATATAATGTGAGCCGTCTTATTGCCTGCTGATGTCAAGAGCATAGTGCCAGTCTATTATTTTTGAAAAATTTGCACAATACCCCGATAAGTTTCTTCAGAAAGACAGGATTTGACGGTTTTGCCCCCGGCGCCTCAGCGCTCCTCCCGTGCAATGAGCAAGAGCCGCAGAAAACCCCCCAGCGCGGTCAGAGCCGAGGCCACGTAGGTTAATGCCGCGGCAGTGAGTACGTGCTTCACCCCCTCAAGCTCAGCTTCGGTGAGCAGCCGGTTGCTGCGCAAGAGGGCTATGGCACGGGAAGAGGCGTCAAACTCCACCGGCAAAGTTATCACATAAAACAGCACCGACACCCCGAAGAGGATGAGCCCCAGGTGGATCAGCAGAGGCAGGGAGAAGAAAAGGCCCCCCATAGCTATCCAGGGACCAAAGGAAGAGCCGATGTTGGCCACGGGAACCAGGGTGCCCCGCAGGACCAGCGGGGCATAGGAGCGGGCGTGCTGGATCGCATGACCGGTTTCATGGGCAGCTACCCCAATGGCAGCGATGGAGTTTTCCCCGTACACCGGACGGGAAAGGCGCAAGACCTTTCCCGCAGGGTCGTAGTGATCCGTAAGAGAGCCGCGAACCGGCTGAATGGCCACATTCCGGATCCGGTTTGCATCCAGTAACAAGCCTGCTGCGGCATAGCCCGTGAGGTTCCGGGAGCTTTTGATACGGGAATACTTTGCAAAGGTACTTTTCACCAGAATCTGAGCATACAGGGAAAGCAGAAACGGGGGAAGAACCAACAGAATATCAAGATACATACCGGCGGCTCCCTAGGTATTTTCCGGATAGAGGATGAGCCGCACCAGGCTCGCTTGTAAGAGCCTCTGGGTGATGCCCTGAAGGGCTTCAGGACTCACCCCCTCGTACAATCCGGGGCGTCTATCTAAACGGCTCAGGGGCTGCCGGTAAATAACCGCGGAATTGGCATAGCTTTGGGCAAGGTAGGCATTGCTCTGGACAGCGCTTTCCCAAGACTTTTTCAGGGCTGCCTTTGCCTGGGTAAAGGTCCGCTCATCCAGGGGCTCCCGGGCAATACGGGTGAGTTCCCCCTCAATGGCAGCGCACAGTTCCTCAACCCGTTTAGGATCGCAGCCAAAGAAGATCTCCATCCGCAGTTCTGCAGGAGGAAGGATAGCGAGAGTAACCGCATCTGAAATCGTATAGACCCCGCCGAGTTTTTCCCGAATCTCTTCGGTCAGCTTAATATCCAAGTACTCCTCTAAAACCGCAGTAGCCGCCCATTCCTCCTCATCGTAAGAGGCCGGTATATACCTGCCCAAATAGACCTGGCTTTGGCCTTCCCTGCCTTTGTACAGGGAACTGTCGGTGGGGCCGGGCCGGGTAATACGGGGGTCTGTCCAGGTGTTCCAGGTCTTTCCCGAAGGAATAGAGGCGATATAGGTTTCAATATACGAGCGCAGGGCCCCAGTATCCAGGTTTCCGGTAAAGACAAAGGTATAGTCCCCCGGATTGAGGCTGTCCTGGATAAAGCTCAAGGCATCATCCTGGTTCACCTGGGCTAAGTCTTCCACCTGCATAGGGGAAAAGCGGGGATGATTGCCGTATATGGTTCTTTGGAGCTCCTGGTAAAACAGGGTCTGGGGATCTTCCTTTTCCTGGATCAAGACCGTCCGGTACTGATCGACCATGGCCTTTATCGCTTCGCTGTCCAGCCGGGGCTGGGTAAAACTGAGATAGAGCATTTCAAAAAGGGTTTTGGCATCTTCCGTGGTGGTGGAACCTTGAAAGCCCCGCAAGAAGGGGGAAGCCCAGAATCCCAGGGATACCTGCTTGCCTGAGAGTTTCTTGATGAGTTCCTGCCGGGAATAGGGGCCAAGACCAGAGACGCCGAGCATTTCTGCGGCAAGACTGGCGGAGCGGTTCTCTGCCTCAGGGGTGCTGGTGGTCCCCCCGCGGGCCTGGGCATAAAGGATGATTTCGTTGTTCCGGTTACGGGTTTCCTTGAGAATCACCTGGGCCCCGTTGCTCAGTTCCCAGCAAAGCGCCCCGGTTTCAGGGTCTGAGGACTCCGCCACAATGAGGCCGGGGGCCGGTTCATCCTGAAGGAGGAACTCGTTGAGGGCCTGGTCTACCGGCCGGGGAATACGGGCTTTACGGGCCTGGGAGACCAAAGCGCGGATACGCGGCGGCGAGGGCAGGTCCGAAACTTCCCCCTCAGGGGCAATCACGAATACGGTAAGGTCACCCGTCCCAAAATAGTCCTTTACCGCGGCCGCTATATCCCGAGGGCCTATACCGGGGAGCAGGGCCTGTACTGCTGCAAGCTCCCAGGCAATATCGGGAAGGGTCTCTCCCTTAAGGAAATGGTCGCTCAGATCCCGAACATAACGGTTTGATTCTTGCCGGTCTTTCTCAGAATGGAGCCGGCTCAGATAGGCAAGCAAAGCCCCTTTAGCCCTATCCAGTTCCGCGTCGGTAAAGCCGTAGCGGACCATGGATTCCTTTTCCCTAAGCAGGGCATTGAGGGTTTCTTCGGTAGAACCGGTTTTTGCCTGGGCCAGCATGATATAGTAACGGGAAGTGGCCCCATAGCGAAGGGTCCCTGCCTGGGCGCCTATATAGGGGGTCTCAGCCTTGGCAGTAGCTTCATCAAAGCGAAGGGAAAGCATGTGATCGATAAGGTAATCCATTACCCCTTCCCGGTAGGAGGCCAGATCCTGGGTTCTGGCCTTGGGGGTCCGCTTGAAGTAGAGGTCAACCTGGGTATAGGGAAGTTCGGGATCCGTAAAAATGGTCGCATGTACCCCTTTTTGAGGGGGCTTAAGATCAGTGCGGGGCCGTTCCAGGGGCGTCGTGGGGGCAGGAGCGGAGAAGGCGCTTGCTAAAGATGCTTCCAGGCTAGGGCCGTCAAAATCCCCCACCACGATGAGAGCCATGTTATCGGTACGATACCAGGTCTTATAGAACTGCTGTATTTTCAGCGCAGGGGCCTGCTCAATGATCTCAGGCAGTCCAATAGGGCTGCGGTCCGCATAGGGAGAGCCCTCAAAGAGGACCGGCAGTATTTGCCGCCGTATCCGCTCGGTGGCCCCAAGGCGTGAACGGTATTCCTCCATAATAACCAGGCGCTCATCATCCACATCCTTAGGGTCAAAGGTGATGGCATGGGTCCAATCATCAAGCACTGCCAGGGCCGTATCAGGGATGCGCTTACGGCCCTGCTCGTCAAGCTCGGTAGGGACTTCAATCCCGTAAATGGTTTCATCGTAGCTGGTATAGGCATTCACCTCAGGGCCGAAGCGCATGCCCAGGGAACGCAGGTACTGGATAAGCTCAGATTCAGGAAAGCGGGCAGTACCGTTGAAGGCCATGTGCTCGACAAAGTGGGCCAATCCCCTCTCGTCCTCCTTCTCAAGCACGGAGCCCGCCTGTACTGCCAAGGTCAGATAGGCCCGGTTTTCCGGTCTAGCATTCTCTAAAATATAATAACGAAGTCCGTTTGCTAAGGTTCCCGTGCGAACCCCTTCCATGAAAGGAACCGGATCAGCGGGAAGGCCCAATCCAGCATAAGCACCGGCCCCGCTTTTGGCCCCAGAAACGCAAGAAAAGCTGGCTCCCAGCACTGCCAGCGCAGCGAAGAGGACGACCAGCTTACGGTAGGTGTGTAAGTACATACTTTTAGTATAGTAAATCTTGTCTAAATAAGGAATAGTGCACCCGGAACCAGGGTAAAGCACCCTGCCGGCGAACTCCCTCCCGGCAGCGTTTATCGAGGGTTTCATCACACCGGATTGGAAGACCCGCTGTCCAGACTGCTTCTCCATGGGGTGCCCACTCCTCTTGCAAGCCCCTGAATGTCCTAGGTACAATGGCAAGACCATTTTGTAAAGGAATGTGCCATGTATCAATTATTGCGATATCCCCTGTGTTTGGGGATGTTTTTGGGGCTGCTCTTGAACAGCAGCAGCCTTTGTGCCCAGGCTGTCCATGATGAGATAGCAGAAGATTTCCAGGAGCCCAGTAGGGCCTCCCAAGCCCGCTCCCCTGTTTCGGCACCTTCCGAAGGAGTACCCTTGGTTTCTCAAACGAGCCTCCCCCTGCGAAAGCTCACCCTCTTTTCTTCCGGCCTGGGCTTCTTTGAACACCAAGGAAGCATTGCCGGTTCCGCGCTCCTCTCCCTTCCCTTTAAGACCGCGGAGGTAAAGGATGTCTTGAAATCCCTGCTTATAGGGGATCCCGCTTCCAGCCCCCGGGTGGTCTATCCTTCGGAACAGACCCTGTCCCGGACCCTCAAGAGCCTGAGCATAGACCTCTCCCGCTTTTCCAGTATTCCTGAAATCCTTGACAGCCTCAAAGGTGCGGAAATCCAGGTCCAGAGTCCCCTTCCCGTACAGGGGCGCATCCTCGGCGTGGAATACCGCGCTGCTTCCCCCAGCCAGGGCACCGGGCAGGAGCCCTATCTTTCCCTCTATACCGACCAGGGGATCCGGGTCCTCAGCCTCAAGGAACTCAGCAGCTTTGCCTTCCAAGACCCAAAGATCCAGGCCGACCTTACCCGGGCCTTGGATCTCATCATGCACTCCCGCAATGAGGATACCCGCACCCTTCAGATTCAGCTTCCCGGAGAAGGACCGCGGGAGGTTTCCTTAAGCTATGTGATCCCCACTCCGGTATGGAAGGTCTCCTACAGGCTGGATCTCTCCCAGGCCAGACCCCTTCTCCAGGGCTGGGCCATTGTGGATAACGACAGCGACCTGGACTGGAACAACCTGGAGCTTGCCCTGGTAAGCGGCCGGCAGGTCTCTTTCATCCAAGACCTCTACGCTCCCTATCACCTCAGCCGCCCTGTGCTTCCCCCGGCTATTCCGGGGATCGCCGAAGCCCGGACCTATGACTCAGGCTGGGAAGACAGCTCAGGGGGCGCTGCACAGGAGCAGCCAGCAGTGCTTCCCTCCCCTGAAGCCCCGGCCCCTTTTCAAATGGAACAAAGACGGGCCCTTGTGCAAAGCACTGCACGCGCCAAGACTTTGGGCAGGTCCCCCCTGGAAACCGCCCAGGCTGAGAGCCGGGGGGAACAGTTCGAGTTTACCTTGCCTAAGCCCGTAAGCCTTGCCCGTCAGCAAAGCGCCATGCTGCCCCTGGTGGACGCCTCGGTGGACGCGGTCAAGACCTTGGTCTTTTCCGGTGCCAAGGCCCTTGCCGGAGGGCCGGTACATCCTGCGCTCAGCGCGGAGCTTACCAATACCACCGGACTCCCCCTTCCTCCCGGCCCTATCACGGTATACGATGGCGGCACCTATGGGGGCGATAGCTTGGTTGCCTTTTTCCCGGAAAAGGAGAAACGCCTTATCTCCTACGGGGATGAGCTTGCGGTTACCGGCTATGTAAGCCAACGGCATTCACGGATGATAAGCGCGGTTACGGTCCGGCAGGGGATCATGGCCATTACCCGGAAGCTGATCTATGAAACCCAGTATACCTGGAAGAACGCCTCCGGCAGCGAAAGACATCTTATCCTGGAGCATCCCCTCACCCGGGAAACCCGCCTCAGTGAACCTGCTACATTTGACAGCAGAACCGATACCCTGTACCGTTTCGTTCAGACCCTTCCTGCGGCAGGGGAACTGGGTATGACCGTAAAAGAAGAACAGGCCCTGGTAGAACAGATCACCTTGACCCAACTGAACCTCCCTTCTTTTATAAGCTACAGCAGAAACCAAGAGATCCCTGAGCAGGTCCGTTCCGCCTTGCAGCAGGGGATTACCCTGAAGCAAGCCGCGGATGCAGCGCAACAGGCCCTGGCCACCCTCAACACCCAACGGGAGCGGCTGATAGCCGAGCAGGACCGGATCCGGCGTAACCTGGAAGCCGCAGGTAATCAGACCCAGCAGGGCCAGGAATACCTCAAACGCCTCCTTGCCCAAGACACCGCCATTGACGACCTGTATAGCCGTCTTGAAGAAGCGGAAAAAACAGCCCGGACTGCCCAGGCCGCATACGATGCCTATATAGGCTCCCTTCAGCTTTAGGGCAGATAGGCCCTCCCCTGTACGAACACCAAGGGCCCCTATCCGGGGCCCTTCTTCAGTAGCAGCAGTCCAGCAGTTCCTCCGGCCGGTGGATGATCCGGTCGGCTCCGCTCTGTTCCAGGACCGGGCAGGGCCGGAATCCCCAGCTTACCCCTACCGCATAGCAGCCCACGGCATGGGCTGCTTCCATATCGATCTCCGAATCCCCCACCAGCATGCTTTCTGCCGGGGCGCTCTCCAGGGCCTTGAGGAGTTCACCGGTTGCGCGGGGATCGGGTTTTCGGGGAAGCCTGAGCCTATCCCCTTGGATATGCTGAAAGGAGCCGGGGGGAAACAGGGCATTGAGCACCAGGCGGGCCACAGGATCCGGCTTGTTGGTCAAGACCGCGGTTTTAAGGCCCCGCTTCTTGAGCTCCGCCACCAGCTCCCGGATGCCCGGATAGGGGCTGGAGTATACCAGGGGCTGTTCCGTGTAAAACCTCGTTGCGTCCTTGGCTACCGCTGCCGCAATGGACTGGGCTTCCCCGCTCTGCTGTATCGCTGGAGGCAGGGTAAGCAGGGCAAGCCGGTGTATACCCCAGCCTACTTTAGAGGTATATTCCTGAGGATTTAGCCGGGGAAACCCATGCAGTTCCAGGGCGCGGTTCATGGAAGCAGCGATGTCCGCGATAGTATCCACCAGGGTCCCGTCCAGATCGAAAATAATTGCTTTATACTTCATCCAATATATCCCTTCAAAACTATAAGAGAGTTTTGAGCGTGCCTCAATGTGCTTTGTGTGGAAATCATTTTATGGGCTTATGGGTAATTAAATCGTAAGAGAATACCACAAATTATAAAAGATTCGTATACAGTCTGAGCAATTCATAAGATAAATAGTATATAAGGTACGAGAGCAGGTACAGCGTACAGATGTACCTGCAGCCTGTACCGGTGTGTTATATGAGGTAAAAAAAAGGTAAAAAAGTAGCGGTAAAACGCGGTATGTAAAAAAGTATGGTTTATTCTAAAGCGGTGTATTTAAAAAAAGAGGACTATATGTCCGCCGGTGCCAATGCTTGGGGGAGTAACCGGCGGACTTTAGTCAGCTCAGTACAGGATAGACCTGCAGGTCTTGGAGCCCCTTAACGTCTAGGTTTTCCATTTAGCCATATCCAGTTGCTGCATCTTCTTGGCCACCACGGTGGTACAGGAAAGGTCTCCGGTTACATTCAGGGCGGTCCTGCCCATATCCAGCAATGCGTCAATACCCAGGATCATAGCGTAGGCCCCGGCTACCGGGCTTCCTGCAACGACCGGCAAGCCCACGCTGTCGAGTACCAAGAGCAGCATGATGGCCCCGGCCCCGGGAACCCCGGCAGTGCCGATGGAGGCAAGGGTCGCGGTAACCACGATGATCCCCATCTCAGGGATGCTAAAGGCCCGTCCCCACACGGAAAGGGCGATGAAGACCGCGCAGACCCCTTGGTAGATGGCCGTACCGTCCATGTTCACCGTCGCGCCCAGCGGCAGGGAGAAGGAGTAAATATCCTTGGGGACGCCGAGGTTCTGGGCTGCCTGCATGGTAACCGGTAAGGTTCCGTTGGAACTGCGGGTTACAAAGGCGGTGATGAAGGGGTTCTTGGCGTCCTGGAAATAGCGTTTCAAACCCAAGCCCCCATAGACTTTGACCAGGCCGCCGTATACGAGGATGATGTGCAGGGCATAGCCGACAAAACACGCCGCGGTTACGAGTCCCAGGGAGCCCATCACCTTAGGCCCGTTGGAGGCAAAGACCACCGACACCAGCGCAAAGACGCCTATAGGCGCGTATTGCATGATCCCCTTGATGACCAGCATCATCACTTCGGCGATGCCGTCAAAGAAGGTATACAGCAGGTCCCCTCCCTTCTTGATCCGTTCATCTTTAGAGACCCGTAGATAGGAAATCCCCATGCCGAAGACCAGGGCAAAGAAAATGACCGCCAGAATCGACTCATTGACCACCACTTGAGCCACGCTGGTGGGAACGATGTTGAGCAGGGTTTGGGTTATGGAAGGAGCCTCCGCCTGCCTTCCTACTGCTTCGGTGATGCTGGCCAACTCCGCGCTCGGCCTGAACAGAGTCCCCGTGGCCAATCCTATGAATACCGCCATCGCAGAGGTGAAGAGGTAGAGCACGATGACCCGGATGCCCACTTTACCCAGATTGGCCGGACTTACCGATGAGGCTCCGACTATGAGGGTGGATAAGATGATAGGCATCATGATCATCTTGAGCAGCCGCACGAAGAGGTCTCCGAAAGGGGCTATCCAGAGGATTTTCTCCTTAAAGACCAAGCCTGCGATGAGCCCCAGTACGAGGCCTATGAGGATCCGGTACAACAGGTTGGACTCAAAATACCAACTGTACCACTTCTTTGACACCTCATGATTTGAGGTTTGATTCGGACCGTGATTCGATCGCCGATGTTGTTTTGCCATATAGTATACTCCTTATTCCATAGTGCCAGCCTGCCTGGAGGAATACCAGGGGCTTGGTAAAAGACAGTATACCAGACTTTTCTGATTATGTCCCTAAAAAAGTATTACCCCCCAGGGGGTTTAACGCCCATGACTCTCAGTGGCGGTAAGGCATCGAAGCGCCCTTTGCCGCTAGATAAAGGATGATCAAGACGGCATTTCGGAGAAAACCATGGGCACTTCCTAGGAGGAATAGGGGGCGGGAAACCTGCTGAAAGCCTTCGCCAGATGAAGGTGAGAGGGGGTTTTCACACTGTCTGGGGCTTTTGTCATTGCGAGGGCGAAGCCCGAAGCAATCCAAGACAGTACAGAGCCCGCAGTGGATTGCTTCGCTACGCTGGCAATGACGGGGCGTGGTCCCCCCATATAAAAAAGCCGAAGGCCCTTGTTCTGTCCGGCTCGTTCCGAAGAAACGTCCCGCGCCGCCGGCGGGGGTTTAACGCCCATGACTGGCAGTGGTGGTAAGGCATCGAAGCGCCCTTTGCCTGAAGCTTGGGTGATAAGGCCGCGGATCCGAGTGGCGGCGTGGGCTTTCGTCATTGCGAGGGCGAAGCCCAAAGCAATCCAGACAGGGCAGTCCCCGCGGTGGATTGCTTCGCTCTGCTGGCAATGACGGGGCCGGGCCCCCCAGGGCGGGCAGTGGTGATGAGGGATCGAAGCGCCCTTTGCCTGAAGCTTGGGGTGATAAGGCCGCGGATCCGAGTGGCGGCGTGGGCTTTCGTCATTGCGAGGGCGAAGCCCGAAGCAATCCAGACAGTACCGTCCTCGCGGTGGATTGCTTTGCTACGCTGGCAATGACGGGGCGTGGCCCCCCATATAAAAAAGCCGAAGG
>JAITEL010000141.1 GCA_031282065.1 Treponema sp. | reverse complement strand
CCATCATCGTGATGTACTGGGTATAGGTCAGGTCTATCTTGTCGAGATATGGTTTGTACCTGCCCACGACTTCTTTCGCGGCGGCATAGAGCGGGAAGCAAAGCTGATTGCTGAGTTTGAGGACTTCTTCGTTCAAACTGTTATCCTCCAGGCTATCGCCCTCCAGACATTTCTCTCGCAAACGTCTCCGCATTCGCCAAATCGCCGGCATCAGGGTGATTTCGGTTGAACAGCAGGAACCGCCCCTTGCAGAAAAATTCTTTGCCGGACACAGCGATGCCGTTAGCCGAAAGCAACGCGCGAATTTCAGCGAGCGCGGACTTGCCGCTCATCGCCGAACCGAACACGGCAACGCGCTGGACGTTTTCCGGTGTGAGCTTGCCGAGAAACCTGCGCAGCTTCTCGTCAATCTTGCCCGCATACACGGACGCGCCGACAAACAGCGTATCGACACCGCTGATATCGCCAGCCTCGTCAACCGATTGCGCGTCGGCGTCCGCGCCCTTGGCCACTGCAAGCGCGAGTTTCTTCGTGTTGCCCGTTCTTGTGGCGTAAATAACTTTGTTCATATTACCATTACCTCCAAAAGTTTAGCAATGTCCGCTTACGCAATAACCCCAAAGGGAATAAAACCCGGCTTGGCTTTTAAGTCCGCATTACGGGTAAACGCGAAAGGCTTGCCGGTTTCTTTGCAAGCCAAGGCATAGTGGCAAAGCGCAATTCCCATATCTACATCCGACAATTTATACATTAGAGAAAGCGGCGGCTTTAATTTCTGCCGGTACACTAAAACACCGTCCGCTTTTTTTTCAAAATACCAAGGCTGGGTATTGACACCCGACGGAGCCAGATGCGCCGCCTGAATACAAATATCGTCCGGCGCGTTTGTTATTTCGGAGATTGGCTTGCGATCGAAATCTTTTTGAGCGCGGTGAATGTTTTCCGCGCCTTTCCCGAAAGCCAGCGTGATAATATCGTTGTTATTATCGCTATTGTTTGTTTCAGCGTCTTTTGCCGATCCGAGCCACACGCTTCCGATATCGTTTGCGTCCAGCCACAGCGCCAACTGCTGATACACAAAGCCCGCGCTCTCCAATTCTCCCGGCTTTTCGCCGCGTTTTCCTTGCCCGCTGATAATCAGAAAGTGGGGTGCTTCCGCAACGAAGCTCCCTTGACCAAACTTCCCTTTTGTTTTCCCCACAAAACGATAGCCGGGCACTACGGAGGGATACAGCGGCGCAAAGCCTTTGATTGCGCTTTCAATGTCGGCGATTGTCTGTTGCGGCAAGGGTTGCGATTCATATCTACGGGTTGACTTGCGCCGGAAGATAGATGGATAAAGATTCATAATATTCACTCCTCCAAAAGTTTAACAATGTCCGCCTCAATCGCGGCAGGCGTTTTAATTGGCGCGAAACGGGCGACAACCTCGCCTCGTTTGTTGATGAGAAACTTCGTAAAGTTCCATTTGATATTCGAGCCGCCCAACCCGCCCTTTTGGGCTTTAAGCCATGTGTAGAGAGGACTTTCGTTTTCGCCGTTGACCTCGGTTTTGTCAAACTGACGGAACGTAATCCCGAATCGCCCGGCGCAGAAACTGCCGATTTCCTCATTCGTTCCGGGCGCTTGCCCCCCAAATTGGTTGCAAGGAAAGTCCAGGATTTCAAATCCCTTGTCCTTGTACCTTTCGTAGAGGTTTTGCAAGCCGCTATACTGCGGTGTAAAGCCACAGCCCGTCGCCGTGTTGACCACGAGCAGAACCTTTCCCGCATACTCGGAGAGGTTCACTTCAACGCCTTTCGCGTCTTTTACCGTCAAGTCATAGAACGCCATAATCGTCCTCCTGAAAATTATATGGCTGACAATATAAATGCCCGCTATTTAATTGTACTCAATCTATATAGTTTTTGTCAAGAGAAATTCTGCCAACCATCTATATTTTCCACCCTTTCTGTTGACCCTCTAAATAATTTTGAATTTTGCCCGCCCGAGGCGGGTGGGGATTTGGGGGCAATACCCCCTAGTCTTTAACCCCATTTGGGCTGAAGGTACATTTCACTATTATTTTCTCGGATCGAATCAGACAAATTTCAGGCGGCATGGACGCTACGGTGTTTGACGGATTCGGGTGTGGCGTTCACGATGCCCTGCAATGGACGGCGCAGGAGAGAGCCGGGGACGGTACCAGTGCAGGGACGAATGGCTGAAGCCCTCTCGTCCGACAGAACCGGGGTATAGGCTGTCGCTGCCCAAAAAACGGAACAGGCCGGATAAACCGCAATGCGACCGCATTCCTGCCGCAAGCCCCAGGGCGTATCGAACGCCTGGGGGGAACCACTGCAAAGCCGCCCTCCCCCCGTGCATGAACCGCCGTTAAGCGTGGAGGATTCCCTGGTTATTGGCAGGGAACAATTTCACCCCTCAGGGGGAGCTTAAACTATTGACAGCACTTTTCTCTATCAAAGATAATGAAAAGGTATTCTTTTTTATTTAAACAAAATCTTATGGGCTGTTTCAGAACCAGGAGTTTTGAGAGAGTCCCTCGCCACAAAGAGCAATTCAATGAAAATAGGTAAAAAACTTATTCTGATGCTAGTTGTCTTGAACCTTACCGGAACCGTGGTACTCACCGGAACCATCCTCACCCTCGCAGAGGCCCAGATCCACGGTCTTAGTAACCAGGAGATTATCAATCTGGCTCGTGAGCATGCCCTCTCCATTCGGGTATGGCTGGAACCGTACATGGCGCCACCCGGACGACGGGCCAAATCATGGCGAAATACGAAGAGTTCGAACCTGCGGTACGCCGGCCCTTATTTAACTTGATCCCCCGTTCCCTGGTGGAGGAGAATCCTGAAAGTATCGCTGCCGGCGGCGGCTGGGAGCCTCATGCCCTGGACACCGGTACCTATTCTTCCCCTCTTCATATTCAAAGTCTTCCACCGTAAACCGTCCCTTGCCTCCATGACATGGCCGCTTTGTAGGCATGGCGAATATTGATATACATGTGGATGTTATTCAGGAGCGGGTGGAATAAATACGGCCCTATACCGGGTCTGTTGCCATGGTGTACAGCAACGGGGGCCTGGTGAGCGACCACTTTGATCCCCGGCGGCTGGGCAAATCCATGACCCAGACGGAACAGGATGTGGCAGGTCCGTATCTGGAGGATCTCCGTAAGGCCATACAAAGGGGAAGGCCCTATCCCTTTCGCAGACCGGTTCTCAGCTTTCCATGAACATGAGCACCGCCGCCGCGGCGATAAACGAGATTACCGCGAACATCAAGAGCTTAAAAACCAAGGTGGGCCATCAGAACAGCCAGGTGGCAGACCCCAGCCGTGCCATGGAAAAGATACGCGCCCCTATTGCGGGCCTTAATGAGCAGATAGAGCAGCAGGCCCAGAGCGTCTCTCAATCCTCATCGGCCATAGAAGAGATGCTTGGAGATGAGGGAGAACATCGCCAACCAGACGAATTTGCTGTCCATGAACGCGGCCATTGAGTCGGCTCACGCAGGAGAAGCGGGCAAGGGCTTTGCGGTGGTGGCCGATGAGATACGGAAACTGGCGGAATCCTCTTCAGAGCAGTCTAAGACCATCAGCGGGGTATTGAAAAAAATCAAGTCCTCCATTGATAAAACCACCCGGTCCACCCGGGATGTACTCAATAGATTTGAGGTCATTGACCAGAGGATAAAAACCATGGCTGAACAGGAAGAATATATTCGGGACACTATGGAAGAACAGGGCGTGGGAAGCAAGCAGATCCTGGAGGCGGTAGCTTACCTCAACACCATAAGCGGCGTGGTTAAAGAGCGTTCCGAAGTTATGAACCAGAGCAGCAGAGCGGTTATCGCCACCAGCCAAACCCTGGAGTCCATCACCCAGGAGCTAGGCGACGGGATGCACGAAATGGCTGGTGGTGCGGAGGAGATCAACACCGTGGTGAACCGGGTGAACGAAATCAGCGGCCAGAACAAGCAGGACATTGATGCCTTGATCCGGGATGTCAATACATTCAAGGTGGCTTAAGAGCGCCATGACCTCGGGACAGCGTGAAAAAGGGGGATGCTTTTAGCGCCGGGGGAGGGTCTTCGCAGGCATACCTCGGCACATACGAACAGGGGTGCCGGGTTCAGGCCGCAAGGCCCGCCGCCATAGCCCCGGCAAGGCGGCGTATGTCCCCGGAACCGGCCGGTGTTTCGGGCCGCTCTGGGGGAACCGCGTCTAAACCATAGGCAAGCCCGGCAAGAGCGCGGCTTACCGCCGCCCGCTATGCCGGATGCAGCCGGGGCGCTTCTATCAGAGCGCAGCCGCATTCCGGGAAGATGCCGCAGGCCGCCACAAGCCAAGGATGGGCGCGGGTTATGGAAGCGTTCCGCCTCCGGCTTATCGGCCGGGGAGAACACCGGCGGCGCTATCCGCCTGAGGCGGTAGCACAGCCGGACATTCCTTCACCGCGGACGCTGCCCCGTGGCCGCAATTCCCAGGGAACACCCGGGGCGGCCAGGGAGGATGCCGCTCTTTTCAGGCTTTGCGGGCTCATGGTACGGTTCACAGGGCCTTCCCACCGTGTTCCCCTGGCGCACCGCGGGAAAAGACCTCAAGGTCAAAGGAGGGGTTGCCCCTTTCTTCTCAAGGTTGACCGCTTTGAGGGTGATTCCGCGCTGCATACTGGTCTCGCCCTTATCACCGAAACGTGCCTGCTTTGCTCTGCCGTTCCCGTTCTGTTTGAACCTATGCACTCCCGCATTCCGAAATCCCAAGGAAACCCTCAGGCTGGTCATGGCCTGGATTGCTCCGGCCCTGCCCCCGACCAGCCTTGCCTGTGCCCTTGAGGATGCTCCAGCTCCCCTCATAGCCGCCGGAACCGCAGGGCCCGGCATAGATGTCCAGGATGGTCTTGAAGAAATCGTTGTATGCGCTGTCTTTTGCAGGGATGGAATCGCTGCCATGCGCCCCGTATCCGTCTTAATACGTGAGGAGACGCTCAGGAGCAGGCGGTGAGCCTAAGGACGGCCGGAAGGGCGGGGGCTCCACGCACTCAACCAGATGCTCCTTGCGACTGAAGGGCAGGGCCTTGCTATACGGGGCATTTCGGCTCCAGGGGAGCTTCCCCTCCCAAGCCGGCGCAGGCCTGAGCTCCGCTGTCGGGTAATCCGGTTCACCGTACCGCCTGAGCAAGGGCCCCTTCCAGGGTCTTTTGAAAGGCCTCAGTCCCCATACGGTCAATCAGTTTCCCCAGACGTTCCCCCTTGGTCGCATGGTCTGCAAAAAAACGCACCGTATGTTCAAGGACGCTGAGCACCTGCCCTGCGTCTTTAAGCACCGGCAAAAAAGGCCTGCCCACCCGGGTTTCCCGTCCAAAGCAGCCTCCAAAATACAGCAGGTACCCGCGGTCCGCTCCCCGTATCCCTATGTCATTGGCCTCTACCTTAGCGCAGTTATTTTTACAGCCGGTGATGGCTATTTTTAATTTTGCAGGAAGCTCACGGCCAAAATAGGCGTCGTGAATTGCCTGTGCCAGGCTCCCCGTTTCTATCTGGCCGAATTTGCAAACCCCCGCGCCCAGACATGCCACGACGGTTCTGACCCGCGGGCCGCCTATGAAGGTCCTGATCTTGGCATCGGTCAATACCTGCTGCACGGCCGCCACGTTTGCTGCGGGGATATGGGGGATTTCTATCTGTTGACGGGTCGTAACATGTATGTGCCCCCGGCCGTAGGTATCAGCTATTTCCATCGCTTTTTTGAGATACCCGGTACTTATGGTACCTCCCGATGTACAAAGCCGTAACGAGTATGCATCCTTTTGCACCTGCTGAAAAAACCCTTTACTCTTTAATGCGCTTGCGTCTAACTCCATTCTTTGCCTCCGAATATACGGCACCTATGCCGTATGCCTTAGGATAGCCTAGGGATGGTTCACCGTCAATCGCACCGAAAAACCGCGCCGGGAACGGCACAAGCGGCTAGCAAAAAAGCTTCGCTCTTTTCTATTTTGCATAAAAAGCGCTTGACTTCATTGTTAGGAGATGCTATCTTTATATCCGTCATGTTAGGAAATTCTAACTAGAACGGTAGACCTCATTAGTTAGGGAACCTATCTTCACGGTACCTACAGGTCCTGGACCTGAAAAAATTTGAAGAGGAGTAGTACAATGAAAATCAGGAAACTGATGGTCCTTCTTTTGGTTGCGGCAGCGAGCACTGCCGCATTTGCAGGGGGCGGAAAACAGCAGGGCACCAAACCTGCCAGTACCGTAAGCCCCGGAGAAGTTGCGGGTTTTGAGGAGTTCCCTCTGGGGGATGACTTTGAACTGGGACCGCTCAACGTGGCCGGAGTCTATTTCCAGCCCGTAGACATGGAACCTGCAGGGGCCGGGCTTCCCGCATCCCAGTCGGATATGCATATTGAAGCAGACATATCCGCCTTGGAAGGCAATGGCCTGGGTTATGGCGCCGGAGACTTTGTGCCCAATCTCACGGTGGACTACGTGATTGTCAAGTCTACGGGGTACCGCATTGAGGGAACCTTCATGCCCATGAACGCCAGTGACGGCCCCCATTACGGCGCCAATATCAAGCTGGACGGCCCGGGAGAATACACGGTCCGGTTCACCATTAAGAACCCTGAAGCCCAAGGGTATGTGCTCCATGTGGATCCCACCACCGGGGTTCCGGGCAGGTTCTGGTCGGCACCGCTGGTGGCCGAGTGGAAGGTAAGCTACGCAGGTCCAGCCTGGTAGTTCCGCATACACCAAGCGGCGGTGGGGAGGGGCTTAGGCCCTTCTCCCTATCGTTAGCAGGGGTAGCGGTAAAGAGACGATATGCTGAGATATCTCATACTGGTGGTGGAAAACTCCCTTGCCCTCGGGATACTGGGGGCCTTGTTGTTTGGGGCGGCAGGAAAAAAGGGGGCGCTCCTGCAAAGGCGTCTGGTCCAGGGCGGCCTCTTGGGTACGGTCTTGGCCCTGATCCTGGCGGTTTTACGGCGGACCACTGCCCTCATCAACCGGGGCTATTGGAACCTGTGGATCCTGGGCTTGGCGATTATTGGGGGAATTCTTTTTATCCTGTTATACTGGGGCCTGGGGAAAAGGAAGTTCCCCCCTTGCGCTACCCCGGTGTTTGGCTGGGTGAGCCTCCTCCTCATGGGGGCCCTGTGTTTTTATACCCTCCCCACCCTCTTCCTCTACCCGACGGAATTCGTCCTTGCCGGAGAAAGCATCTTCAGCACGGATTTTCTCTTTAAGCTCATTGGCTTTAGCCTGGGTCTGGGGCTGGTCCTGCTGGTGGGAATAGGCATCTTCCAGGCGGGAATACCCCTGTCCCCGGGTTTCGTCGGCGGGCTGCTCACCCTGGGTTTGATCCTCAATATGCTCGGCCAGGCCACGAGTATGGTGCAGTTTCTCCTGGCCCGCAGGATGATTCCCATGATCCGCTGGCTTTTCAGGATCGTGGTTGCCGCCGCGGGGTATACCCAGGTCTTGCTGTACCTCCTCATAAGCATAGGCGTTTGCCTGGCCCTGGTCCTGTGGATCCAGAGCCGAAGGCCCCCCCAGGGGTATAAGAACCCCGCAGAACACCGGAAGATCCGGGCTTCCCTGCGCAATCACCGGCGCTGGAGCACGGTAGTCGCGGGAGGAGCCCTGGGGGCAATGGTCAGCCTCACCGCCCTTAAAGCCTATACCGAACAGGAAGTTACCCTGTCCCCGGCAGAGCCTATGCATATCCAGGGGGATGAAATCCTCATCCCCCTGGAACAGATCCAGGACGGCCATCTCCACCGCTTTGCCTACACTACTGCCGATAATACGGAAGTGCGGTTCATTGTCATTAAGAAAAATGAAGTGGCCTATGGGGTTGGGCTTGATGCCTGTGACATCTGCGGCGCCACCGGCTACTATGAGCGGAAACAAGAGGTAATTTGCCGGCTCTGCGATGTGGTGATGAACAAGTCTACCATTGGCTTCAAGGGGGGCTGTAATCCGGTACCCCTCTCCTATACAAACCGGAGCGGGAACCTGATCATTGCCATTGATACGCTGGAAACCGAGCGGCACCGCTTCAAATAAGGGAGGATGGGAACTATGTTTTGGACCATGGTGAGGGGAGCGCTTTTGAGACAAAAGGGGAAGATGCTGATGGTGGCCTTTACCATAGCCTTGGGGGCTTCTTTGGCCACGGCGATGCTGAACGTGATGCTTGATGTAGGAGACAAGGTGAACCAGGAACTCAAGACCTACGGGGCGAACATCACGGTGATTCCCCGGGGCGCTTCTCTGTTGGATGCCCTGTATGGAGTAACCGAAGGTTCCGGGGTATCCGATAAGTACCTGAAAGAGGAAGAATTGGGGAACATCAAGACGATTTTCTGGGCCTTCAATATCGTGGATTTTACCCCCTATCTTAATGCCCGGGTGAGACTCAATGCCCCCAGGGGGGAAGGGGAGATTAGCCTTGTGGGAACATGGTTCAAGCATCATCTGGAACTGCCCACCGGCGAGGCCTTGGATACCGGTATGCGGAACATGAAAAGCTGGTGGGATGTGGAAGGCCGCTGGCTGGGTGATGAGGACCAACAGGCCCTCATGGTGGGCTGGGAAGCCGCGAAACGCTACGGTATCAGCCTGGGGGATTCCCTCACCCTTCAGGGGAAGGGGCAAAGCAGAACCTTCACCGTGGCGAGCGTGTTCAATGCCGGCGGAGACGAAGACGAGAAGATCTATGTCCCCCTTCAAGTAGCCCAGGCGCTGGTAAACCGGGAAGGCCAGGTAAGTTCCGTGGAGGTGAGCGCCCTAACCACCCCGGACAACGAACTTTCCCGCCGGGCCGCCCAAGACCCGAAAAGCCTTTCCATCAAGGAATGGGAAACCTGGTACTGTACGGCGTATGTGAGCGCCATCTGTTATCAGATCGACGAGGTCATAAGCGGTGCGGTTTCCAAACCCATACGGCAGGTGGCAGAATCCGAAGGGGCCATCCTCCAGAAAACCCAGCTCCTCATGCTCCTTATCACCATCTTGAGCCTGGCCGGTTCTGCCCTGGGTATTTCCAACCTAGTAACTGCCAGTGTCATGGAACGGGCCAGCGAGCTGGGCCTCCTTAAAGCCATTGGCGCCTATGATGGGCCTATCTCCCGGCTGGTCCTCACCGAGATAGGCATCACCGGCATTGCCGGGGGGATTGCAGGGTATTTTGTAGGGCTAGGCTTTGCCCAAATCATCGGCCATACGGTCTTTGGTTCTGCCATAGACATTAAGCCCTTGGTGGTGCCCCTGGTGGGGGTCTTGGTCCTCTTGGTAACCTTGGCAGGGAGTATCCCCTCGATCCGGTTTCTCCTCTCATTGAGGCCTGCGGAGGTCTTACACGGACGATGAAGAAGCAGCAGTTTTATCTCAAAATGGTGATGAGTTCTCTCTTGCGTCGGCGTTCCCGGATGATCGTCGCGCTCCTGGCAGTAGCGGTGGGAGGAACCATCCTTTCAGGGATGATAAGCATCTATTACGATATTCCTCGGCAAATGGGCCAGGAATTCCGGTCCTACGGCGCGAATCTTATCCTGGTTCCCGCAGGGGATGCAGAAGTCCTAGATCTTGCTACGGTGCAGGAGGCGATAGCCGCTATACCCGTAGGATCCCTGGTCGGCGCTGCTCCTTACCGGTATCAGATGGTGAAGATCCACGAGCAGCCTTTCATGGCCGCAGGAACCGCCCTCTCGGAGGCCCGAAAGAGTAGTCCCTATTGGCTTGTCCAGGGCCGCTGGCCCGAATCAGTGGGGGAAGTGCTTATCGGTGCGGAAGTGGCTGAATATATCCGCCTTATCCAGGGAAGCGAGGTTACCCTCACCGGCACCAATGGGGAGGGAACGAGCTTCAGCCGGGACTTCACCGTGTCCGGGATAGTGCAAACCGGTGGCACCGAAGAAGCCTTCATATTCATGGCGCTGGAAGCTTTTGAAGAGATGATCGGGAAAGGAGGCACCGCGGATGTGGTGGAATGTAGCGTGGCGGTTTCCGGGGAGGCCCTCCAAGGGATGGCGAAGGAGCTAAGCCGCTACCCCGGGGTAGAAGCCCGGCTGGTGAAGCGGGTTACCGAATCAGAGGGCACGGTGTTAAGCAAACTCAAGGCCCTGGTGTACCTGGTTACGGTCATTGTCTTGCTCTTGACCATGATCTGTGTGGCCACCACCATGATGGCGGTAGTTACCGAGCGGCGTAAGGAAATCGGCTTGCGGAAAGCCTTAGGCGCGGCTAATGGGAGTCTCATCACGGAGTTTCTGGGGGAAGGGATATTCTTAGGGGGCGTGGGGGGATGCTTGGGGGTCTTGTGGGGTGCGTTCTTTGCCCAGGCAGTGGCCTTCAATGTGTTCAGCCGGCCGGTACGGTTTTTCCCCCTGCTCATCCCCTTGACGATCATCCCCTCTATACTCATCACCGCCCTTGCCTGCATCATCCCGGTCAGAAGCGCCACCGAGGTGGACCCCGCCATCGTATTACGAGGTGAATGAGGAATAGGCTGGGACGGAGGGGGCCGGCTCCTCCGTAGGCTCTCTCTGAAAAGGGCACGGCAAGCCTGCCAATGAACGGGAAGGAGAACAAAGAAGGTATGGATATTTTGGAGTTACAGGACATTTCTAAAATCTATGGGAACCTCAAAGCCCTGCAGCATATCGACTTGCAGGTGCAACAGGGGGAATGGCTGGCCATCATGGGGCCCTCAGGGTCCGGGAAAACCACCATGATGAACATCATAGGCTGCATGGATAAGCCTTCCTCAGGGCAGGTGATTCTTGATGGGATCAACATCTCCAAGGAAAGTGCGAAAAACCTCACCGCGTTACGGCGGGATAAGATCGGCCTCATTTTTCAACAGTTCCATCTGGTTAATTACCTTTCAGCCCTGGAAAACGTGATGGTGGCCCAGTATTATCACAGCATGCCCGATGAAAAAGAGGCCCTGGAAGCCCTGGAACGGGTGGGGCTGAAGGATAGGGCCAAGCACTTGCCCGGGCAGCTTTCCGGAGGGGAACAGCAGCGGGTGTGTATCGCCCGGGCCCTCATCAATTACCCTGCCCTGATCCTTGCGGATGAACCCACGGGTAATCTGGATGAGGCCAATGAGCAGATCGTCATTGCTATTTTCAAGCAGCTCCATGCGGAGGGCAGTACCATCATTGTGGTAACCCATGATCCGGAGGTCGCAGAGGATGCCCAGCGGACCGTAATCCTGGAGCATGGAAAAATCAGTCGTATCGTTCAAAACCCGCAAGGGTAAGAACCGGAAAAGGAGGAACCCATGAAGAACCGGTTGTGTACACCTTTACTTATCACCCTGATCCTCGGAGCTTTCTGTCTATCCGCCTGTGCCAAGGAGACCTACCGGGACGGGACCTACACCGGTACCAGCAGCCTGGACGACACCGGCGCGTATGGAGAGGTGAGTCTCACCCTAGCACAAGGCAAGATCCGTCAATGCCGTTTTGTTACCTGGCAGAAGAACGGGACCATCAAGGATGAGGACTATGGGAAGGTCAATGGGGAGATTTCCAATCAGGACTTTTATGATAAGGCACAGCTTGCGGTCCGGGCTATGGAACGCTATGCTGCCCAGTATGTGGAAGTCCAAGACCTGAAGCAGCTTGATGCCATAAGCGGCGCCACTATTGCCTACAATCAATTCATTGAGGCGGTGGAACAGGCCCTGGAAAAGGCACGCTAGGCCGCTCGCCCTCTCTTTTTTTGGGGGGCCTTGCGGCCTCCCAAAGCTCCCGCAATTTTCTCGGTTTATATTACCTGTCCAGTATACTTTGCCCCGCCGATGTGTAACAATAGAACAAGAGAGGCTGTTCCAAAACCTCGTTATATAGGGGGTTTAGGTACATACATGCTGTTCGGAACAGAATGAAAAGAGCTCGGAACATAACTATCGGAGTTTGGAACAGGCTCGCAAGTAAACGAAAAGAAAGGAGACCATCTATGGTTAAAACTGACGTGGATCTGCTTATCCTGGGGGCAGGGCCTGCAGGGCTTACTGCAGCCCAATACGGAGGACGGGCTAATCTCAAGGTCCTGGTGATTGAAGAACTGGCTCCCGGCGGGCAAGCCCTCTTCATTAATACCTTGGAAAATTATCCCGGCTACCTGGCATCGACTCCCGGAACGTTTAAATCCGGCTTTGAGCTTATCCAAGATATGCACCAGCAGGCCATCAACTTTGGCGCTACCTTCATCACCCAAACCGCCCAGGCCCTGCACAAAGAGGGGGATATTTTTACGGTAAGCCTGGAAAGCGGCGCAACCCTTCGCAGCCTTGCGGTGATTGTGGCTACGGGGGCTAAACAACGGCCTCTGGATATTCCCGGGGAGTTCGATTTCACAGGCCGCGGGGTCTCCTATTGCGCCAGCTGTGACGGCCCCTTCTTCAAAGGAAAGAAGATCTTTGTGATAGGCGGTGGGGATGCGGCCTGTGATGAGGCCCAGTTCCTTTCCCGCTTGTCTTCCCAGGTGGTCCTGGTCCATCGCCGGGATCGATTCCGTGCCCAAAAGGCCCTGGCTGAACGGGTC
The DNA here is from genome assembly GCA_031282065.1 of Treponema sp. Lineage (GTDB taxonomy): Bacteria > Spirochaetota > Spirochaetia > Treponematales > Breznakiellaceae > JAIRLU01. Next base: position 3,665 of record JAITEL010000141.1, on the reverse strand, counting down.
CTGCACAATCCCCATATTACAGTACGTTTCAATACCCGGCTTAAGGAGATCCGTGGGGAAAAGAAGGTAAGTTCCCTCGTCCTGGAAAACACCCTTTCAGGCGTATCCTATGAGGAAGCAGGGGATGCGGTTTTCATCTTAGCCGGGACTATTCCCCAAACCTCCCTCGTTCCCCAGGTAGCGAAAGATGAACAGGGCTATATCATCACGGATCAGAAGATGGCCACGTCCATTGACGGCATCTTCTGCGCCGGGGATGTCCGGGCCTGTCCCTTCCGCCAAGTGGTGGTTGCCGCAGGGGAGGGGGCCGTTGCAGCCCATAGCGCCACAGCCTATATCGACCGGATAAAAGGAGAAGAGTCCTTTGGCGAGGCCCGCTAGACCCAAGCCCCGGCTGCCGCTGCTCGCGGCCGTGCTCCTGGGCCTGGCCTTCCAAGGCTTCTCTCTGGACTTTAACGACCCCATACACCCCGCGGCTATAGGTTCCCACGCCGCAGCCTTGGTGGAGCGTATGTCCGATGAACAGGCCCTCGCCCAGACCTTCATGCTCGGCTGGGTAGGGGCTACGCCTTCGCCCCTCATTCTTGACTGGATACGGGATCGCCATATCGGGGGAGTCAAAATCTTCGGCTGGAACACCGAGGATACCACCAAACTGGCGGAAACCGTAGGGGCACTCCAGACCGAGGCCTTGCGCGGGGCCTTTCACATACCCCTTTTGGTTGCCACCGACCAGGAAGGAGGCTGGATTCGCCATGTGAAGGGCGCCACCAGTGAAACCCCGGGTAACATGGCCATAGGCGCTTCAGGACGCCCTATGGATGCGTATTGGTCGGGTTATTATATAGGCCGGGAACTGGCGGTCCTGGGGATCAATATGAACTTTGCCCCGACTGTGGATGTGTATACCAATAAAGGTTCGGTGGTCATAGGCCCCCGGGCCTTTGGGGCGGATCCGGCCCGGGTCGGGATACTGGGAACCGCGTTTATGAAGGGGCAGCATGCCGCAGGGATCATCGCCACGGCAAAGCATTACCCGGGACATGGGGATACGGACCTGGATTCTCATGGGGTCCTCCCCAAGATCAACGCGTCTTTTGAGCAGCTTTGGGAGCGGGAACTCATCCCCTATCGGCTTCTCACCAAGGAGGGGCTCACCGCGGTTATGAGCGGTCATCTTGCCTTTCCCAAGACCCAGGCAGGGCTCACCCCGGCCTCCCTTTCCTCCTGGTTTTTGCAGGACATCCTGCGGGCTAAGCTGGGCTTCCAGGGGATCATCATTACCGATGACCTTATGATGAACGGGGCCACCGTGAGCGCGGGCAGCCTTTCCCAGGCCGCCAAGGAGGCCCTGCTTGCGGGAAACGATATCGTCATGCTTTCTAAGACCCCCCGCTTGTATGACCCTATCTGGACACGCTTAGTGGATGCTATGGCCCAGGAACCCCGGTTCCGTGAGCGGGTCAGGGATGCGGCCCGCCGGGTCTTGGAGATTAAGCTCCGCTACCTGCGGGGTGAGCAGGCGGTTCCCTGGATACCGGATCTTAAAAAGGTGGCCTCTGCTCTGCCGGATCCTGAAGGGACCGCGTTTTTTTTGAATCTCGCTGCCCGGAGTGTTACCCTGGTGAAGGGCACTATTGCAGAGAACCCCTCCTGGGAAAGGCCCCAAAAGCCGGATGAGATGGCGCGGGAGGCGAGCGAAAGCCCGGTGTTTCCCCTGAGCCCTGAGAAGGCAGGGAAGGTCCTTTTGGTAGGCCAGTACGAGGACTTTTTCACGGTTGGCAAAATGGCCTACCCAGAGGCCTGCGGCTATTGGTACGATCCTGAGGAAGGCAGCGACTTGGTATCGTATGCGCAACAAGCGGATACGATCATCTTTTGCATCTCCAAGGCAGAGGGCTTACCCTTTCTGCAAAGCCTCCAAGGATTACGCAAGCGGGTGATAGTCCTGTCGGTCTTAAGCCCGGTGTACCTGGATACGGTTCCCTGGGTGGATGGGGCCATCGCGGTGTACAGCTATGCCCGGGAATCCTTTATTGCCGGGTTTTCAGCCATTCTGGGGAGGATTCCTCCTGGAGGAAGCCTCCCGTTTGTATTGAAGCAAAGTCCCTGAGGCGCTATCCTTAGACCTTTTATGAGCCCCTGTAAGTCCCCCCAGTCCTGGTATATGCTCAAGCAAGATGCCCCGATGGCGCTGCTGGTACGGATAGCGGGGTTTCTGAAAGCCCGGGAGCCCGCTTGTGTGGCAGCCGCTGCCCGCTTTCTTCAGCGGGATAGGCAGGATCAGCTATGGGTAAGGGAAAAGGGCTCTCGTATTGCCGGGCTTATCATGCAGAGCAGAGGCAGCCTTTTCCCGGTTTTTAATGGGAAAGCCCCGTTCTTCCTTAAGGACTTCCTGGCTCAGAGCCTGCAAGGCCGAGACTTTTATGCTATCCAGGGTATCCGTAAGGATGTGGAATTGCTGGAACAGGTCTTTGCTTGGGAAGGGCGCTGTTCCACCCATAGCATTGACTATGATCTGATGGTTCTCGACCAGGAACCTGCCCGGCTACGAGCCTTCATCCCTGGCCTCATCCTCAGATACGCGGAACCCAGGGATGAAGAGGGACTCTTTCACTTGCAAGCGGCCTATGAACAGGAAGAGGTGCTCCTCAAGGGAAGGGTCTTTAACCCCGCGCTGTGCCGGCTGTCTTTAGAACGTATCATGCACCATGAATACCTGCTCCTTGCCCAGGGGAAACCGGGCATCCTGGGGAAGATCAACACCAATGCCCGGTCTTTTTCCCGCTACCAGATAGGCGGGGTCTATGTGCTTCCTGAGTACCGGGATTTAGGTATAGCCTCCTTCATGGCCGCGGCCTTTGCCCGGGACCTGTGGCACACCGGAAGGGGGCTGAGCCTTTTTGTTAAAAAGCAAAACCCCGCGGCCCGGAAGGTGTACCTGCATGTCGGCTTTAAGGTGCTGGAGGATTACCGGATAAGCTATTATTCGCTGCACGAGGGCGCTCTATAAGGGCGGGCATACCCCCTTGAGGGAATGGACCTCATGGTGCACCCGCAACGCCGTGAAGTGATCGGCGCGCACGGCGATACGGTGTACAATGTGGTCAAGCAAGGGGTCTGGGACGCGCTCCCCGTTTCCCCGGTATACTGCTAAAGTCATCATATCTATATCATAAGGAGACGAGTATGGGTGAAGTACATACGGAAATTACCCTGGTGAACATAGGCGATCAAAGCGCCGCAGACCGGGGGTTTATACCACGGGATCAGGTTCGGCAAGTAACGCTCACTGCCCTGGTTGATACCGGGGCCTGGACCCTGGTACTCAACGAGGAGACCCGCCAAAGGCTGGGCCTTAGCGTGGAAGAGACCGGAGAGGCGACCTTGGCCGGGGGTATCAAGGCGCCCTGTCAAACCACCGAGTACGTGGAGGTTCGCTGGAAAGACCGGAAGACCGCTTGCCGGGCAGTGGTGCTCCCCGGAGAAACAGAGACCCTGCTTGGGGCATACCCCCTTGAGGGAATGGACCTCATGGTGCACCCGCAATGGACTTTGCCCCGTTCGGTAGACACCGTTAAGCGACCCGTCCTGAGTTAAACATATCAGGGGCCACATAGTCAAGCGCCGAATGCAAGCGGACCCGATTATAATAGGCCTCGATG